>CAZRSL010000019.1:0-40782 GCA_964602785.1 uncultured Prevotella sp. | reverse complement strand
GGGCAAGGTGAAGAAGCAGCTCGACAACGAGATTGTGGAGACTGGCAAGCGCACGGTGATCGACCTCGGCATCCATGGGCTCCATCCGGAGCTGGTGCGCATCATCGGCAAGATGAAGTACCGCTCCAGCTACGGCCAGAACCTGCTGCAGCACGCCCGCGAGACGGCCAACCTCTGCGCGGTGATGGCCTCAGAGCTTGGCCTCAACCCGAAGAAGGCCAAGCGGGCCGGACTGCTGCACGACATAGGCAAGGTGCCCGACGAGGAGAGCGAGCTTCCGCACGCACTCTATGGAGCTAAGATAGCAGAGAAATATAAGGAGAAGCCCGACATCGTGAACGCCATCGCAGCCCACCACGACGAGGTGGAGATGAAGACGCTCCTGGCGCCGATAGTGCAGGTGTGCGACGCCATCAGTGGTGCGCGTCCTGGTGCCCGCCGCGAGATTGTGGAGGCATACATCAAGCGACTCAACGACCTTGAGGCCATCGCCATGAGCTATCCAGGCGTTACCAAGACCTACGCCATACAGGCGGGGCGAGAGCTTCGCGTGATAGTGGGAGCTGACAAGATGGACGACGCTGAGAGCGAGAAGCTGAGCACCGAGATAGCCACCAAGATACAAAACGAGATGACCTATCCCGGACAAGTGAAGATAACCGTGATACGCGAGACCCGAAGCGTGGCCTACGCAAAATAGAACGTCGACTCCAACATACTACAGAAGTGTACATAGCGATAGCAGGCAACATCGGCAGCGGCAAGACAACATTGACCAACTTGCTGGCCCGCCACTACGGGTGGACGCCAAAGTTTGAGACCGTGGCCGAGAACCCGTATCTCGCCGACTACTATGCCGACATCAAGCGGTGGTCGTTTGCAATGGAGGTGTTCTTCCTGAAGCAGCGGTTCAAGGACGTGCTCGACATATCGAATCGCACCGACACCGTGATTCAGGACCGCTCCATCTATGAGGGCGTATATGTGTTTGCGGCCAACAACCGCGACATGGGCTTCATCGACAAGCGCGACTTCCAAACCTATATGGACTTGTTCGACCAGATGATGGGGGTGGTGCCAATGCCGAAGCTGATGATCTACCTCAGAGCTTCGGTGGCCCACCTTTCAGGCAACATTGCCCGCCGTGGGCGCGACTACGAGCGCGAGCTGCCTGTGGGCTACCTCGACAACTTGAACAAGCGTTACGACGACTTCATCTACAACAAATATCCAGGTGAGACCATGGTGGTGGAGACCGACCAACTCGACTTCGAGCACAACCAGCGCGACTTCGGCAGCATCGTCAGCCGTATCGACGCAAGGCTCTTCGGCATATTCTCTTCTGAAGACAATCGGTCTAATCAGCCCAAACTTCAAACTTAAAACTTTCAACTTAAAACTTCCAACTTTAAACTTCCAATTTCAATGCACATCGCAATAGCAGGCAACATAGGCAGCGGCAAAACCACGCTAACCACCAAACTGGCAAAAGCATACGGATGGACACCACGCTACGAGCCAGTGGACAACAACCCTTATCTCGAAGACTACTATGCCGACATGAACCGGTGGTCGTTCAACCTTCAGGTCTATTTCCTCAGCAAGCGTTTTGCCGACGTGGTGGAAATATCGAAAGCAAAAGACACTGTGGTGCAGGACCGCACAATATTTGAGGATGCGAGAATTTTCGCGCCAAACCTGCACGACATGGGGCTGATGAGCGACCGCGACTTCAACAACTACTCCGACCTGTTCAACACAATGATTCAGCTCGTGAAGCGGCCTGACCTGATGATCTACATCCGCTCGTCGATTCCCAATCTGGTGAACCACATCGAGAAGCGGGGCCGCAGCTATGAGAAGTCGATAAGGATTGACTATTTAGCCAACTTGAACAAGCGATATGAAGACTGGATTGCCAGTTACGACGGCAACCTGCTCATCGTCGACGGCGACCGCCTCCATTTCGAAGACAGCCGCAAGGATTTCGGCGAGATTACAAGCCAAATCGACTCGCAGCTCTATGGTCTCTTCCCGATGGAGAAGAAGTAATTGGCGGGATTTAACCTGCTATTCATAGATTACGCTTATACTTTTGCAGGGTGCGGCTCTTGTGGCCGTCCGCATTCACATTGCGTATCGTATGTGCGGCGGACGGCCACAAGGGCCGCACCCTGCATTGGGATGTTTTCTGCTGTATATGCAATGTCCTGTGATTAAACACATTCCAATATGTAGGGGCATGATTTATCATGCCCGCCATTGGAAAAAATTAGTGTTTCGGGCATGATAAATCATGCCCCTACGACTTCACAGCCATTGGCTTCCAATGAATTATGCACTCCAGAAACTTGAATGAATTATTACCGAAGCCTCATTTTGACATCCCATAGTTGGTGCGTGTTTACAGGAGAGACATCGGCTGTGAGTTTACATGCTTCGTATTTATAGGAATGGCGCCAGCAGATGTGCAAACCAGCCCGTGAACTTCTGGCCACGCGTGCGCCACTCATTCCACTTCTCCGGCGTCAGCATGAAGCAATCCTTCTTCTCGCCATCGAACAGCTGGTCGAGTTGATGGGTGGTGCAAGGGTCTATTATCACGGCGTTCTCCTCACGATCCCACCTGAGGCTGCGAGCGTTCAGGTTGGCGCTGCCCACGGTGCAGAACTTGCCGTCGACCATTATAATCTTGGTATGGTGGAAGCCCGGCGTGTAGAGCCATATTGTGCAGCCATGCTTCATCAGCTTGTGGGCGTTGTAGAATCCGCAGTCAGGCGTAAGTGGAATGTCGCTCTTGGTGCTAAGCATTATCTCCACTTTCACACCGCGCTTCACGGCGTTGCGCAGAGCTTTCTTCAGATTGTGGCTGAGCGTGAAGTAGGGGTTGATTATCTTGATTGAATCCTTGGCGTCGTTGATGGCGTCGATGTAGAACGCACGAATTATGTCGTTGTGGTCTTGTGGCTCGCGGTTGATTATGCCCACCATCTTGTGGCCAGCCGACTTGCAGGTGTCAGGCTTCAAGCCGTGGAAGTAGCTCGTGTCGCCAAGTCCGCGGTAGTATTTGGCCCCGTGTACGTCTTGTCCGCTCACCTTCTTCCACATTCTGAGGAATATCTTTTGCAGCGTGTTCACCTCGTCGCCCTCAATGCGGCAGTGCATATCGTTCCATGAACCCACCTGCTTGGTGCCTTTTATGTAGTAGTCGGCCACGTTCATGCCGCCAGTGTAGGCCAGTTTGCCGTCGATCACCACTATCTTGCGATGGTCGCGGTTGAAGATGTCATCAATCCAAGGAAACTTTACGGGGTTGAACTCGTATATCTCTATACCGTGGTTGCGTATCTCGCGAATGTGGCTGCGCTTCATCGGCTGGTTGTTCGACTTGTTGCCGAAGCCGTCGAATATCAGCCTTATCTCCACCCCTTCCTTTGCCTTGGCATAGAGACGGCTCATCAGTTCACGGTTGATTGAGTCGTTACGGAAGTTGAAGTATTCCATGTGGATGCTCGACCGAGCCTGTTCGACGGCTCGGAACATGTCGTCGAACTTCTGTTGGCCATTCATGAGCAGCACCACCTTGTTGTTGTGCGAGAAGGTGATGCCCTTCTGGCGCATTTGGTTCACTATGAGCGAGTCGCTGGTTTGCGCATGGCAAAGGGCGGTGGCGGCCAGCAATAATGTCAGGAATACTACTTTCTTTAAGTTCAATTTGTTTGAGGGTTATATTGAGCCATGGGGGGCTGTGGGTGCGCCCCATGGCCAATTTTTATCTCTTCTTCAACTCCTCGAGCGAGGCCTTCAGAGCCGCTATTTTCTCCTCAGAGTCGTGCTGCTTCTTGCGCTCGCGCTCCACCACAGCCTCCGGCGCATGGGCCACGAAGTTCTGGTTGGCCAGTTTGCGTTCCACACCAGCGAGAAAGCTCTGCTGGTGCTCCAGCTCCTTCTGCAGTTTGGCAATCTCGGCATCCACGTCGATGAGGTCGCCAATGGGCACTGCAAACTCATCAGTACCTACCATGAAGCCCGAAGCGTCGGCCTCTTTTTCGTTCACCACGGTGATAGCCTTGAGGTTTGCCATTTTTGTGATTACAGAGGCAAACTCCTCGTAGCCAGTGGTTTTCACTATGTGCAGTTCAAGTTTTGCTTTAGGTGCTATTTGCTTCTGGTTCCTGACCGTGCGCACTCCGCTCACCACCTGCTTCACGAGCTCCACTTTCTGCTCCAGCTCAGTGTCAGCGGCGGTAGGTGCGTCGATGGTGAGCTGAGCCGTCATGATGCTCTCGCCAGGCTTGCGGTCGTAGAGGTGTTGCCACAGCTCCTCGGTGATGAACGGCATGAACGGATGCAGCATACGCAGTAGCATGTCGAAGAAGTGGAGCGTGGCGGCGTAGGTGTCGTAGTCGATGGGTTTGCCATATTCTGGCTTCACCATTTCGAGATACCATGCCGAGAACTCGTCCCAGAACAAGCGGTAGACCGTCATCAGCGCCTCAGAAATGCGATATTGCGCGAACTGCTCGCTCAACTCCTTGTTGGCCGAGCGGAGCTTGGCCTCCATCCACTTCACGGCGATGCGGCACTCTGCCGGCTGCTCTATGTCGGCTTGCTGCCAACCTTTCACGAGGCGGAAAGCGTTCCATATCTTGTTGTTGAAATTGCGTCCCTGCTCGCACAGTGTCTCGTCGAAGAGGATGTCGTTGCCAGCTGGTGCGCTGAGCATCATGCCCATGCGCACGCCGTCGGCACCGTACTTGTCGATGAGCATGAGGGGGTCGGGCGAGTTGCCAAGCGACTTCGACATCTTCCGGCCCAGTTTATCGCGCACGATGCCCGTGAAGTAGACATGCTTGAATGGGTAGGTGTGGCGATACTCATAGCCTGCCATTATCATGCGGGCCACCCAGAAGAAGATGATGTCGGGGCCTGTTACAAGGTCGCTCGTCGGGTAATAATATTTAATGTCGGCGTTGTCGGGGTGGTTGATGCCGTCGAACACCGAGATGGGCCAGAGCCAACTGGAGAACCACGTGTCGAGACAGTCGCTCTCCTGTTCCAAGTCGGCGGCGGTGAGGGCTGGGTTCTTCTGCTGCGCCTGTTTCAGTGCCTCTTCAGCCGTCTCTGCCACCACGAAGTCTCGTTTGCCCTGGTTGTCGAAGTAGTATGCCGGAATGCGATGACCCCACCACAGCTGTCGGCTGATGCACCAGTCCTTGATGTTCTCCAGCCAGTAGCGGTAGGTGTTCTTGTACTTCTTGGGGTAGAACTCTATCTCGTCGTTCATCACCGGGGGCAGGGCGATGTCGGCGAAGTGCTGCATCTTGAGGAACCACTGTGTGGAGAGCTTTGGCTCTATCGGCACGTTGGTGCGCTCGGAGAAGCCCACCTTGTTGTCGTAGTCCTCCACTTTCTCCATCAGTCCCGCTTTCTCCAGGTCGATGGATATTTGGCGGCGCACGTCCATGCGGTCCATGCCCACATACATGCCGGCGGCCTCGCTGATGGTGCCGTCGTCGTTGAATATGTCGATGGTCTGCAACTGATGCTTCAGTCCGAGGGCGTGGTCGTTGACATCGTGGGCTGGTGTAACCTTGAGGCAGCCTGTTCCGAACTCTATGTCGACGTAGTCGTCCTCTATCACTGGTATCTCGCGGCCCACAAGTGGCACCACCACGTGCTTGCCCCGCAGCCACGTGTTCTTCTTGTCGTTGGGGTTGATGCACATGGCCGTGTCGCCCATGATGGTCTCCGGGCGTGTCGTGGCCACCACAGCGTAGTAGCCTTTCTCGTCCTTGTGCATCACGTTGCCCTCATCCTTACGCTCGCAGTCCTGCTCCACAACGCGATATTTCAGGTAGTAGAGCTTGGAGTGCTCGTCCTTGTAGACCACTTCCTCGTCGGAGAGGGCTGTCTGGGCTTTAGGATCCCAGTTCACCATGCGCACGCCACGATAGATGTAGCCCTTGCGATAGAGGTCGCAGAACACTTTGATTACGCCGCGTGAGCGTGTCTCGTCCATTGTGAACGCCGTGCGGTCCCAGTCGCACGAGCATCCCAACTCCCGCAGCTGCTTCAGGATGATGCCTCCGTGCTCGCGTGTCCAGTCCCAAGCCTTTTCGAGGAACTGCTCACGCGTCAGGTCGGTCTTCTTTATGCCCTGCTCGGCCAGCTTGCCCACCACCTTGGCTTCAGTGGCTATCGACGCATGGTCGGTGCCGGGCACCCAGCAGGCGTTCTTGCCCTCCATACGGGCGCGGCGCACGAGTATGTCCTGGATGGTGTTGTTGAGCATGTGGCCCATGTGGAGCACGCCCGTAACGTTTGGCGGCGGTATCACCACTGTGTAGGGTTCGCGGCCGTCGGGCTTTGAGCTGAACAACTTGTTGTCGAGCCAATACTGGTACCATTTCTTCTCAACCTCCTTGGGGTCGTACTTGCTTGCCATTTCCATATCGCAATGTGTTGTTATTCTATAAAAACTCTGCAAAGTTACTGCTTTTTGACCGAAAAGTCGTAACTTTGCCATCATATTTAACGGTTAATGCATACAAAAGAGGAAAAACTGCGAGCCTTCGATAGGCTGCTCACCATTCAGGAGCGGCTCAGGAAGGAGTGCCCTTGGGACAGGAAGCAAACCTTCCAAAGCCTGAGGCCGAACACGATAGAGGAGGTGTACGAGCTGGCCGACGCCATAGTCAGCGACGACCGCAAGGAGATAGGCAAGGAGCTGGGCGACGTGATGGAGCATGTGATGCTCTACAGCATAATCGGCGAGGAGACTGGCGACTTCGACATTGCCGACGTGTGCAACCACCAGGCCGACAAGCTGATGTTCCGACATCCGTTCATCGACTGGACGGGGTGGGAGGGCGACCCTAAGGCCAACGCCACCGACAAACCGAAAGACGCCGCCGACGTGGAGGCCACATGGGAGCAGATGAAGCAGCGTGAGCGCGACGGCAACAAGACTGTGCTGAGCGGCGTGCCGCAGTCGTTGCCATCGGTGATCAAGGCTTATCGCATTCAGGATAAGGCCCGCAACGTGGGCTTCGACTGGAAGCAGAAGGAGGACGTGTGGGACAAAGTGCGCGAGGAGCTGGGCGAGCTTGAAGCGGAGCTGCGCAAGGGCGACAAGGACAACTCCACTCGCGAGCTGGGCGACTTCCTTTTCTCGGTAATCAATGCGGCTCGGCTCTACCACCTCAATCCCGACAACGCGCTGGAACTGACCAACCGCAAGTTCATCAGCCGCTTCGGCTATGTGGAGCGGCGCATTAAGGAGCGCGGCCTCAACTTCGCCGACCTGTCGCTCGAGGAGATGGACAAGTTGTGGGACGAGGCGAAACAACTGGAACGAAAACAAAGCAAACAATGAACATACATTCAGCTACAATCAAACTCTCGGCCGCTGTCATCGCTGTGGCCTTGGCATCTTGCGGTGGAGGCAAGAAGAGTGGCAACACAATGGATTTCACCGACACCGACTCGGTTGTGGCCACGGCCGACAGCACCCTCTATGGCGTGTGCGGCGAGGAGACCACGATGCACGTGCTGCAACTCGTGCAGGACAAGGGCGACACACTGCAGCTTTACGTCGACACCGACGAACCCACCAACGTCTTGGGAGGCATTCTCTCGGGCGACCGCATGGCGGCGATAGTCCAGAAGAACGACGACGGCGAGCTATGTGCCACCACCGTGATCAACCTGACCACTCTCCAAGGCCGGTGGACCAGCATCGACAAGAACTTCGACATCAAGGAGGGCGGAGTGGTGAAGTCGAACCAGAAGGCCGAAACCGCCCCGTGGGTCAGTTGGAAGATTAGCAATGGCCGCCTCGTGTTCAACGACCGCGATACTTTCGCCATTACATCCCTTGGCGCCGACAGCCTCTACTTGGAGAACAACGATGGCATCTTCGCCTACAAGAGGGGGAAATAGCGGTTTAAGATGTTCGAGGAATAAGAATTGGAACCTTTCAAAGTCAACATACTCGGCTGTGGCTCTGCCACGCCAACGCTGCGCCATTATCCATCATGCCAAGTGGTGGAGGTGAGGGGCAAGGCTTTCATGCTCGACTGTGGCGAGGGGGCGCAGCTGCAGTTGCGCCGCTCGCACATAAAGTTCACCCGCATCCAAGCCATCTTCATCACACACCTGCACGGCGACCATTGCTTCGGACTGATGGGGTTGATAAGCACCTTTGGCCTCGTGGGGCGCACTGCCCCGCTCAGCGTTTACGCTCCTGCTGCTCTTGAGCCACTGCTCAAAGAGCAAATCGCCTTGTTCTGCAATGGACTTGAATATAAGGTGGAGTTCCACCCCGTCGACACCACCGTGCGCCAGACCGTCTACGAGGACCACAGCGTGAGCATAGAGACAGTTCCACTCGACCATCGCGTACCCTGTTGCGGCTATATAATATCGGAGAAGCCCACGCTGCCACACATCCGTCGCGACATGATAGACTTCTACAACATTCCGCTCAGCCAAGTTATGAACATAAAGAACGGAGCTGACTGGACCACACCCGATGGCGATGTTGTGGCCAACAGCCGCCTCGTCAGCAAGGCCGACAAACCTCGCCGTTATGCCTACATGACCGATACGCGCTATATGCCAAACCTGTGGCAGCAAGTGGAGGGTGTCGACCTGCTCTACCACGAGAGCACCTACGCCTCCGACCGTGAGGATCATGCCCGCCTCTACTATCACAGCACAGCTTGTGAGGCTGCCACCGTGGCCCTCCACGCCCATGCTCACCGTCTGCTGCTCGGCCATTTCTCAGCCCGCTACGACGACGAGACTGTGCTGCTCAACGAGGCCAAAGCCGTGTTCCCCAACACCATCCTCGCCAACGAGAGGCTGGTGGTGGATGTGTGATTTGGCATTGTTGCTCCCACATTTTATTAAAATTATAACAGTTCTTATTATAAGAGGTGTTATAATTTTTGTAACTTTGCATCCGTAATCAGATCGTTAAATTATGGATGTACCTTTTTTATATGGCCGTCTTGCAGAGAAAGACAGCTTTATCGATAGGGAAGACGATAAGCGAGAGCTGAAGAATTTCCTTAGCCATGGCATCAACACTATTCTTGTTTCACCTCGAAGGTGGGGCAAGTCGTCGCTTGTTAGAGAATCCATGCTCGAACTCATGGCCGAAGACAAGAATACAAGAGTTTGCTTCTTCGACGCATACAGGGTTCACACCGAACAAGACTTCTACGACCAGTTTGTCTCCGCTATTATCCAAGGAGTATCGTCGTCCGTGGAAAGGCGAATAAACGATGTTATGAAGTTCGTCAGCCGCATTATGCCAAGTGTTACCATAAAAAGCGACCCTTTAAACTCAGTGGAGTTAAGCTTGAAGGTAAATCCAACTAAAGAAAACCCAGAGACCATTCTTCAACTCCCAGAAGTAATAGCCAAGACCAAAGGCATTAAGGTGGTAGTGTGTATAGACGAGTTCCAACAGTTGGCCAATCTTCCGGAGTGGAAGAGGCTGGAATCGCTTATGCGGTCGGTATGGCAGCTGCAACATCTGACCACATACTGCCTCTATGGTAGCAAGATGCACATGATGACACGCATATTCAACAATCCTGAAAGCCCATTCTTCAAATTTGGGCAGTTGTTTAATTTGAAGCGCATTGGCAAAGAGTATTGGATTCCTTATATCACCGACAACTTCAGAAAGACAGGCAAGAGCATATCCGACCAACTTGCAGAGCAAGTCTGTGAGACCGTGGAATACAACTCATGGTATGTGCAGCAATACAGTTTTTTCGTCTGGTCGCATGTGGAACATACGGTTACCTCTGCTGATCTTGATAAACAGCTGCAACTACTTCTTGACACCAATGAGGAGGTGTTTCAGAATTTGCTTGATGAATTGGCCCCTTCCCAAATCAACATGCTTAAAGCCATAGCAGCAGGTGAGAGCCATCTCAATGCAACGGTGGTGGTAGACAAATATGAACTCGGGCAGCCTCAGACCATTACAAGAAACAAGCGGGTGCTTGTGGAGAAAGACCTTATAGAGAAAGGCAGGGATGGCTTGCATTTTGTCGACCCAGTTTTCAAATTGTGGATGAGAAGAGAATATGGCGACTGATTGACATGACATTTCTAATGTGCTGGCGAAAGGCTTGGTATATTCTTTGTTTGCCACAGACAAATTACGGGGCGCATCCCAAAAGGGTGCGCCCCGTAATTATAATATGTGTAGTTGGCGGCGGGATTAGATCACCTCGCTCCAGTCTTCCTGGCTCTTGCGCACGTAGCTCTGGTAGCGGCGCTTGGCAGCCTTCTCGGTCTCGGCGTAGAGCTCCTCAGCCTCGTCGGGACGCACCTTCTTGAGCGATGCAAAGCGCACCTCGCCCAGCAGGTAGTCGCGGAAGTTCTCCCACTTCGGAGCCTTCGAGTCGAGCGTGAAGGGGTTCTTGCCCTCCTTGGCCAGCTCTGGGTTGTAGCGCCAGAGGTGCCAGTAGCCGCACTGCACGGCCAGGTCTTCCTCATGCTGCGAGCGGTTCATGCCGCGCTTGCCCTTGCCGTCGAAGTCCTTGCCCTTGATGCCGTGGTTGATACACGGAGCGTAGGCGATGACGAGCGACGGGCCTGGATAAGCCTCTGCCTCGCGGATGGCTTTCAGCGTCTGAGCGTTGTCGGCGCCCATGGCCACCTGAGCCACATAGATGTAGCCGTAGGTTGTCTCCATCAGGCCAAGATCCTTCTTGCTGACGCGCTTGCCGGCGGCGGCAAACTGTGCGATGGCACCGAGCGGTGTCGACTTCGACGACTGGCCGCCAGTGTTGGAGTACACCTCAGTGTCGAGCACCAGGATGTTGACATCCTCGCCCGAAGCGAGCACGTGGTCGAGACCACCGTAGCCGATGTCGTAGGAGGCACCGTCGCCACCGATGATCCACTGCGAGCGCTTCACCAGATAGTGGTCGAGCGTCTTCAGCTCCTTGGCCACCTCGCAGCCAGCCTCTGCGTCCTTCTCGATGAGGGGCTTAAGGGCGGCGGCGGCAACCTTCGAGCCGTCGGCGTCGTTCTTGTTGTCGATCCACTGCTGGGCGGCAGCCTTGAACTCGTCGCTTGTCTTCTCGTCGGCAATCTTTTCGTTGAGCAGCATGGTGATGCGGTTCTTCATCTTCTTGTTGCCGAGAGCCATGCCAAGTCCGAACTCGCAGAAGTCCTCAAACAGTGAGTTGTCGAACGCCGGGCCCTGACCCTTGTCGTTGGTGGTGTAGGGCGAAGACGGGATGGATGCCGAGTAGATCGACGAGCAACCCGTGGCGTTGGCTATCATCTCGCGGTCGCCGAAGAGTTGGGAGATGAGCTTCACGTAAGGAGTCTCGCCGCAGCCCGAGCAAGCGCCAGAGAACTCGAACAGAGGCTGTGCGAACTGAGAGTTCTTCGGGCTCTGCTTGATGTCGACAAGGTCTTGCTTCGACTTGACGTTCTTCACGAGCCAATCCCAATTCTTGGCCTCCTGGATCATGTCGGGAGCGTCGACGTTGAACGGGATCATCTTCAGGGCCTTCTCGCCTGTCTGACGGTTGACGCCCATGCAGACATCGGCGCAGTTGCCGCAGCCGAGGCAGTCGAGCACAGAGGTCTCGATGCGGAAGCGCATGCCCCTGAGCTGCTTCGGAGCCTTGATTTCGAGCGTTGTGCCAGCAAATCTGGCAGCCTCCTGCTCGTCGAGCACGAACGGACGGATGGCGGCGTGCGGGCAAACGAAGGCGCACTTGTTGCACTGGATGCAGTTGTCAGGATTCCACACCGGAACCATGGCCTCAACGCCGCGCTTCTCGTAGGCTGCGGTGCCGTTCTGCCATGTGCCGTCCACGGTGTCGTGCTTCACGAAGTCGCTCACCTTGAGCAGGTCGCCGGCCTGTGCGTTGATTGGGCGAACCAGCTCCTTGACGAATGCGGGTGCGTTGTCTTCCTTCGCCTCGTCCTCAGGCAGGTTGCTCCATGCCGGGTCGACGGTCAGCTCCTTGTACTCGCCACCACGGTCGACGGCGGCGTAGTTCATGTTGACGATGTCCTCGCCCTTCTTGCCATACGACTTCACGATGAATTTCTTCATCTGCTCCACGGCCAAATCCTCAGGTATCACCTTGGTGATGCGGAAGAAAGCCGACTGCAGGATGGTGTTGGTGCGGTTGCCCAGACCAATCTCGCGGCCAATCTTGCTGGCGTTGATGTAGTACACCTTGATGTTGTGGTCGGCAAAGTACTTCTTCACGTGGTTCGGGATGAAGTTGATCAGCTCCTCGCCGTCGAAGATGGTGTTGAGCAGGAATGTGCCGTTGTCGCGCAGACCACGGGTTACGTCGTACATGTGCAGATAAGCCTGAACGTGGCAAGCCACGAAGTTAGGCGTGTTCACCAGGTAGGCCGAGTGGATGGGCTCGTCGCCGAAGCGCAGGTGGGAGCAGGTGAAGCCGCCCGACTTCTTCGAGTCGTAGCTGAAGTAGGCCTGGCAATACTTGTTGGTGTTGTTGCCGATGATCTGCACCGAGTTCTTGTTGGCGCCGACAGTACCATCAGAGCCAAGACCATAGAACTTGGCCTCGAACAGGCTGTCGCCACCCATGGGAATCTCCGGCACCTCTGGCAGCGAGGTGAACGTAACGTCGTCGACGATGCCCACGGTGAAGTGGTTCTTCGGCTCCGGCAGCTCCAGGTTGTTGAACACGGAGACAATCTTGGCCGGAGTGGTGTCGCTTGAGCCCAGACCATAGCGTCCGCCCACAACGAGCGGCTTGCGCGGGTCGTCATAGAGGGCGCTCTTCACGTCGAGGTAGAGCGGCTCGCCCTCAGCTCCCGGCTCCTTGGTGCGGTCGAGCACGGCGATGCGCTTCACAGTGTCGGGTATGGCCTTGCGTATGGCATCGACGGAGAATGGGCGATAGAGGTGGACAGCCACCATACCCACCTTCTTGCCCTGCTTTGTCAGGAAGTCGATGGCCTCGCGGGCTGGCTCTGTGGCCGAACCCATCAGGATGATGATGTTCTCGGCGTCGGGTGCTCCGTAGTAGTTGAAGAGGTGATACTCACGGCCGGTGATCTTCGAGATCTCTCCGAGATACTTCTCCACCACCTCCGGCACCTTGTCGTAGTACTCGTTGCAGGCCTCGCGGTGGGTGAAGAACGTCTCCGGGTTCTCAGCGGTGCCGCGGGTAACGGGGCGCTCAGGTGAGAGGGCGCGGTCGCGGAAGCGCTTGATGTACTCTGGGTTGACGAGCGGGCGGATGTCCTCCATGTCCATCTCCTCAATCTTGTGGTACTCGTGGCTTGTGCGGAAGCCGTCGAAGAAGTTGATGAACGGAATCTCTGTCTCCAGCGTTGCCAGATAGGGCACTGCGGTCAGATCCATGACCTCCTGCACCGAGCCCGAGCAGAACATGGCGAAGCCGGTCTGGCGGCAAGCCATAACGTCCTGATGGTCGCCGAAGATGCACAGCGAGTGGCTGGCGAGGGTGCGGGCCGACACGTTGAACACGCAAGGCAGCAGCTCGCCGGCGATCTTGTACATGTTGGGTATCATCAGCAGCAAGCCCTGCGACGCTGTGTAGGTCGATGTCAGGGCACCTGCCTGAAGTGAGCCGTGCACTGCGCCGGCAGCACCACCCTCAGACTCCATTTCCTGCACGGTAACGGTCTGTCCGAAAAGGTTTTTGCGGCCTTTTGCAGCCCACTCATCAACATGCTCCGCCATAGGCGACGACGGGGTGATGGGGTAGATGGCGGCCACCTCGGTAAACATGTAGCTTACATGGGCAGCAGCGGTGTTACCATCACATGTGATAAACTTTTTTTCTTTAGCCATTTTGATTTGATAATAAAAGTTATAATGTTTTTGAACTTGTTGTAATAATGTTTTCTTTCAATACACGAAGCCGAAGAGCCACAGCGGAATCTTGTTGCCTGAGCCCACCTCGGTGTTGTAGCGCGCGTAGTAGGTGTCGCCCTGCATGCGCAGCTTGCTGTTGGCGGCGTCGCAGATGCGCACGTTGTAGCGTCCGTCCACCACATAGAAGCCATCCTTCTGCCCCACGTTGATGTGGTGGTCTTTCCACAGCGAGTTGACGAAGAACGTCTCCATCACCGTCTGCTTGTCCACATGGATGGGATAGATGGCGTAGATGAGGTTGGTGTTGTGCAGCATCACCTTGGCCGGCTTCTTGGGGAACTGCTCTCCCTCGTGATAGACGATGTTGATCAGCCTTGCCTCCGACAGATACTTCAGGTAGTTCATCACCGTGGCGCGGCTGGTGTCGATGTCGTCGGCCAGCTTGCTTATGTTTGGAGCTTTCGAGCCGGCAAGGGCAAGCAGGTAGAACAGCTTTTTGATCTTGGTCAGATACTTCAGCTCTATCTGCTTTATGAGCAGTATGTCCACCTCGGTCATCATGTTCATCGTCTTCAGCAGGTTCTCCGAGAAGTTGCGGTGCTCGAGGAAGAACGGGTAGAAGCCGTGGTGGATGTAGTCGTCGAAATAGTCCATCGGCGACACCCTTGGCAGTATGCGCTTCACCACCGCCTCGTGGTTGTGGAAGATCTCGTCGAGACTCACTGGCGCGAAGTTGCTGCCCGACTGCAGGTTGACAAACTCGCGAAACGAGAACCCGCGCAGGTTGTGGCTGCTGACGATGCCCTTCAAGTAGGGGTCTTGCTTCAGCCCCATCACGCTCGAACCGGTGAACACTATCTGCAGGCCGGGGTAGAAGTCGTAGCAGCGGCGCAGCTCCTGGTTCCACTCGGGCTGCTTGAACACTTGGTCGATGAGCAGCACCTTGCCCCCACGGCGGTAGAACTCCCCCGCGAAGTCGGCTATGCCACGATCCTGGAAGTAGAAGTTGTTCATGTTGATGTACAAGCATTCACGGTTCTTCGGGTCGTAGTTCTCCTTGGCGTACTCCAGCAGGAATGTCGTCTTGCCCACACCACGCGAGCCCTTGACACCGATGAGGCGCCGGCGCCAGTCTATCTCGTCCATCAACGTGCGACGGACAGGGGCATAGACATGCTCCACAAGGTAGGTGTGTGTGCGGAAGAAAGACTCCATGAGGCCTGATTCGTTTTATCAGTGCAAAGATACATATTAATTATCAGTTTGCAAACTCCACGTTACAAAAATATTTATTTTTTACCTTTTTTGCATTTACACGCCCTGTCTGGTTGCCTTTAAAACGGAAGTTTGAGCCGTGCCGCCCGCCGATGTTTCTGTCCAACTGCCGTGGGAGACATCCTGCGGCTTGAAGCTATGCTCCTTTTCATCCACTTATAGGCAATTGGCACCCTCAAAATGGTTCTGCCATCATCTTCCATCAATCGATAATCACGTTCGTATCAATTGATAATCACGTTCATTTCAATTGATACGAACGTGATTATCATTTGATGGAAACCACAAAAGAGGCATTCAGTCTGCAAAGTGGGCTGTTTGCGACTGCTGAATGGCTGGTTTAAACGAATTGAACGATTTTCCCCCACATTCGAACTTTTATCTCCCACTGTAGGGCACAAAACCATTAACTTTGCAACCCGATGGGCGCATTAATCGCTCTGGCGGCCAACTTTCTTTGCCTAATGTGGCTGAGAACGGGAAAAATTGCTTAAATTTGCAACAAAAACAAAGGAGACATTGAGACTACACATATTCAACCCCGGCCACGACACGGCTCTGGCCAACGGCAGCAAGTACTTCACGCCGCCACATGCCGCTCGCCAGCTAATGGCCGACATGGGATGGCTGCCCGCACTATGGGCCGACGATGGCGACGCGGTGCTCGTGGAGAACGCCGAGGCCGCCCGCGAGCAGGCGCGACACTATAGACGCCGACTCGCCGACGTGCTGTTTGTTGAGCCAGGCGGGCTGAAATCGATTGGAAACGTCAGCGAGGTGCTGCCGTGGGGATGGGACGCTGAGCTTGCATTCCGCCTTTCCCGTTGGGGTGTTGACAGTCGGCTCTTGCCCTCCGACGCTCAGATGGAGGCCATACGCCGCCTCAGCAGCAGGACAACGACCATTCAGTTGTTGCCCCAAATCTCCACTGAGGAGAAGGCGTGGATGGTGGAGTCTACCGCTGAGTTCCACGAAAAGCTCGACGAGCTGGGCCGCGTGGTGGCCAAGGAGCCGTGGAGCAGCAGTGGGCGAGGGGTGAGGTACATTAGCCGCACGACGCTCACCGAGGCTATGGAGAACTGGGTCAGGCGCGTCATCACCACACAAGGAGGATTGGCCGTGGAGCCCTATTATAATAAGGTGGTCGACTTCGGAATGGAGTTCTGCGCCAACGAGGGGCAGTTAAGCTATCGTGGGCTGTCGGTCTTCACCACCGAGAACGGCTTTTACACGGGCAATCTCGTGGCCTCGGAAGAGTTTAAACGGGCTATACTGTCAAGATACGTCAGCGCCGAGCAGCTCGACACCATCAGAGTCAGGCTGCAACAACTGCTTGGCGAGGCCATCGGAACAGCCTACAGCGGCCCACTCGGGGTGGACATGATGGCTTATGCCGACGGTGATAGCCAGCTGCATGTCCACCCAATGGTGGAAATCAACCTCAGACGCACCATGGGCCATGCCGCCCTGAGTCTGGTCAGGACGCTTCGGGGCGAGCGCGAGACTATGAGCGTGGAATACAGAAACAACAGATACAAACTCAGAATTACTAAAAACAAACCAAAATGAAGAGAAACATTCTTTTGCTTTCGGCCCTCATGGCTCTCTCCATGCAGGCGCAGAACTACAAAAGCGAGGCGTGGTCGCCCGACAACGGCGACGGCACCTACACCAACCCGGTGATCAACGCCGACTACAGCGACCCCGATGTGATTTGCGTGGGCGACGACTACTGGTTTACGGCCAGCAGCTTCCAGTGCATGCCCGGCTTGCCGATACTCCACTCCAAGGATTTGGTCAACTGGGAGATAGTGGGCCACGCACTGAAGCAGCCCTACTTCGAGCAGAAAGAGCCGGAGCATGGCGGTGGCGTGTGGGCTCCCTGCATCCGCGAGCACAACGGCTGGTTCTACATCTATTGGGGCGACCCCGACCGAGGCGTGTTCATGGTGAAGACGCAAGACCCGCGCGGCGAGTGGGAGAAGCCTGTGTGCGTGATTGAGGGCAAGGGAATGATCGACACATCACCCCTCTGGGACGACGACGGCCGCTGCTATCTTGTCAACGGCTACGCCAACAGCCGTGCCAAGTTTGCCAGTATGCTCACAGTGCGCGAGCTGAGTGCCGACGGCACTCGCGCCATCAGCGACCCAGTGGTGGTGTTCGACGGCAACGGAACCGAAAATCGCACCTGCGAGGGGCCGAAGTTCTACAAGCGCGACGGCTGGTACTGGATCATGTGCCCGGCTGGAGGTGTGCCCACAGGCTTCCAGCTGGCCATGCGCTCCAAGTCGCCCTACGGCCCATACGAATGGAAGGTGGTGCTGGCGCAGAACAAGACATCGGTCAACGGCCCCCATCAGGGCGGCTGGGTTCACACCAAGTATGGCGAGGACTGGTTTATGCACTTCCAGGACAAGGGCGCCTATGGCCGCGTGGTCCACTTGCAGCCCGTTACGTGGAAGGATAACTGGCCTGTGATGGGCGCTGTGCCAAAGAAGGGCTACTGCGGTTCGCCGGTGCTGAAGTACACCAAGCCCAAGTCGAGCTCCACAACCATCGTCAACCCGCAAGAGACCGACGAGTTCAACACTCCCGTGCTCGGCAAGCAGTGGCAGTGGCAGGCCAACTACGACCAGTATTTCGGCATGTCCACCAACGAGGGCGTGTTCCGCCTTTTCACCTATCCCATGGACGAGACCCTGTGGCACGACCCCGCCATGCTCTTGCAGAAGACACCAGCCGACCGCTTCACAGCCACGGCCAAGGTGCGCCTCACGGCCAATCTGGAGCAGGAGCAGGGCGGCATCATAATGATGGGTCTCGACTACTCAGCCCTCGTTCTCAAGCGCGTGGGTGATGAGTTCCAGCTGGTTCAGATCACGTGCAAGGCCGCCGACCGCGGCAAGCCCGAGACCGCGACAGTGCTCGACACCTTCAAGCCCACCGCAGCCGACAAGATAAACTATCGTCCGGCCTTGCACGAGGACGCCTATCTGCGCATGACCGTCAACGACACCAAGGTGCAGTTCAGCTATAGTGCCGACGGCAAGAAGTTCCGCAACGTGGGCGAGGAGTTCACGATGAAGGAGGGCAAGTGGATTGGCGCCAAGATAGGAATTGTGGCCACCGAGCCCACTGCCGCCAAGCTGCGTGGCTGGCTCGATGTCGACTGGTTCCGCGTGACCAAGTAAAGCCGCAAGCATAACTATAAAGCGGGCGCACGGCAACTGGCAATGTTGCTGTGCGCCCGCTTGTGTTGGCTGTGTGTCGCTCTTACCTCGCACCCATTATAGCGGCATTCTTGCGGATAATTGTGGCCGCGGCTATTGGGCCAATGTACTTGAAGCCCCGCCAGTGAAGGTCGGCTGAAAGGATTTTAGCTCCAAGCATGATGCCAGCCACGTGTGGTCGGTTTGAGCCATCGTCATGGCCTGAGCAAAGAAGTTGCTTGAGGTATTGCTCAAAACTTCCGAACTCATCTTCTATCTTGACGTAGGCCTGCGCGTTGGCTATAATGGCTCGTATGCGCGTCTCCGACTTCACGCCACTGTCTGCATGGGCAATGCGTGCCACATCGTCGTTGCTCAGTTGCGCCACGGCTCTGGGCTCGAACTTGCAGAAGGCTTTATACAGGCGCATCTTCCTTTTGTCGAAGGCCATTTTAGTGGCCGACGATAATGTGAGGAAAAGTATTTGTGAGAAGATGCGCTTCTCTGTAGTCAGGCACTTGAAATCTCTTTCCACTTCTTTATATTCCACCAAATCATCGTATTGCTTAAACAAACACTTGCTGTCGATCATTTTGCTCATTCTCCTTATCACGATAAACAAGATGAGGTTGAACACGATGCTAATGGCAATGGGCAAGAGGTATTTGTGCTCAATGGTGTAGGCAAGTGTGTAGCCATTGTAGTGTGCCCACGCCGAAAAGTAATCCATCAGCTCATGGTATTGCCAACCAGCGCTCCTGCCCACGAAATCAAAGATGATACCAGCGCGGCTTCTCATCACGTCGTATGTGTAAAGCCCGACGCTCAGCAGTCCAGAAACGCCGAAGATGTGAAGTCGCCGTCCACGCAGATGCTTTATGAGCGGAATGATCAAACTGAGGCAACTCAACAGGAGAACCGCTGCGCTGCCATAGATTACCACCGCCAAGAAACCAAGTTTATAGCCGACGCCTGTGAAGCGGCCTACTGCGCGAGCCAACGCCAAGGCCGATGCGCCAATCAAGTTGTCATAGTAATAGAAGTAAATGGCAAGGACAATGGCGACAGCCATCTCTACAAATGCCAGCACCCACGACACCACCGACGCCCATCCGTGCAGCTCGTCCTTACTGTCTGCAGGTTGCGAATAGTCGTCGGATGCAATGATGCCGACGGCCTCTGCTATGGCATAACAAATAAAATATGAGACACCCCATAAGACATAGCCTAACCAAAAGCCGATATGGGTGGTGTCGAAATGCAACCAGCTGAATATCAAGTTCAGCACGCCCCCTATTACCTGCATTACAAACAGGCTGCCGAGCAACAGCAAAAGCCATTTGCCAATGCCTTTGACGGCCTTGATGCAATTGGAGAATGACTTTTTGATGATGGATAAAATGATCATAGTAGTAAGGTTTTGCCATGTTTTTTGTGGCATAACTTATCATGCCAAAGGTTGAACCGACACGTTGATGTACGCTTTCGATGCGCTTCTTTCACTTTTGATTATAGCACGCCCACATCAATATGCACCTTTGGCGGCCATGCAACTTGTAGATGGCCATCAGCCGAAGCAAGCTCTTGTAGTCGATGGCGAAGCATCCTTGGCTCAGTCGGCTGTCGATGGGCAGATAGTTTCTCTCGCCGTGAAACCAGCTCACGACACCTGCCGAATGGATCAGAATGCCCCTTGCGCGGGCCATGTAGTTGGTGCGGTCGAGCCCCTCTAAGCGGATGCTATGGCGCAAGCTGTTAGAGCCAATACCGCAGAGAGCATAGAGGCCAAGGCTCGAGGCGTTGCTGCCTGGCTTGTTGCTGAACACGGGCTTGGCCTCGGTGCTGCCACTGCCACTGCCGTGCATGCAGTAGCTCTCAATGATGCGCTTGCCACTGTTCAGATTGTAGACGTAAAAACGCTTCAGCCCCGACCTCTTGCCAAAGTCGCAGATGATGTAATAGTCGGTGTTGTAGCCGAACTTCTGCGCATACTGCCTAACCTGTGCGAGATTCCACGGGTCAACATGCTTGTGCCAATAGCGTTGGCCCAAATAGTTCTTCACCACACGGCCATCGTCGTAGCTGCTCAGCCAAACATAGCCTCCTATGGCTGCAACAACGATGGCCAGCAACAAGCCAGCGGCACATCTCACAACTATTTTCTTTCTCTTTGTCATAGTTAGAATTATTGTTTCTCGATGGCAAAGGTAGCTATTGGCCATGAATGAGCCAAGCCAAAACCCAGGCTCTTGATGAAGTGTGGCTTATGGCTGACGAAATGGTGGCTTGTGGGGAGGAAAAGTGGAGTGGGGGAGCGGCGGGTCATTTATGCCTGAGCAAGACATAAATAATCACTGGCGCGCCCACAAATGGTGTGACGGCGTTGAGGGGCAGCACACCCGACGGACTGATGTTGCACAGCAGGTTGCACAGCAACCCCACCACGCCACCACACAATGCCGTGGCAGGCAGCAGCGTGCGCTGGTTGCCCGTGCCCACGCTGAGGCGGGCTATGTGGGGCACAGCCAGGCCGATGAACGAAATCGGGCCGCACCAGGCTGTGGCAATGGCCACGAGCAACCCCGTAACGGCCAGCAGCACGAGGCGGGCAAGCCTAATGTTGACACCCAGACTGAACGCATATTGCGGTCCAAGCTGCATGGCATTGAGCGGTTTGGCCATGAGCATGGAGCCAACGATGCCAACAACTGAGAGTGTGGCAAACAGCGGCAGGTCGTCGATGCTGACGTCGGCGAAGCTGCCCATGCTCCACACGGCATAAGACTTGACACCCTGCTCCGACGCAAAGAAGTTGAGCAGGGTTATCGCGCTGCCGGCCAAATAGCCTATCATGATGCCCACAATAAGCAGCAATGTGTTGTTGCGCACCACTGTCGCCACGAGCAGGATGATGGCTGTAACGGCCATTGCGCCAATGAAGGCCGCCGCGAGCACCGACATCTGTGGCAGCTGAAGCCCCAATGTGCCCGCCCCAAGCATGGCTATGGCCACCGCGAGACTTGCCCCGCCACTTATGCCGAATATGCCAGGGCCAGCCAAAGGATTACGGAAAGCCGACTGTAGTAAGAGACCGCTGCAAGCCAGCACGGCTCCACACAGCAGAGCAGTCAGGGCTTGCGGCAGACGCGACTCCATCACGATGTAGCGCATGATGGGCGAGCCGTCGTAGCCACCCAGCAGTATGCTCGCCACATCGCTGGGCGACATGGCCACTGAGCCCAAGAATAGGTTGCACAAGAACAATACGGGCAACAACAGGGCAAGGATTGTCATCACATAGACGCTGCGGCTCATTCCAATCGCTTGTAGAAGTTCAACTTCCCTTTCACCTCATCAGGGTGGAGCATCAACAAATAGTCTTGCAGCAGCAGGTCGGGGCGGAACGACGCCTGCTCGAAGAATGGCACGCACATCGTGTTTACGCCAAAGACGCGGCGGTTCTTCAGAGCCTTGAACTGCGAGTAGGCCTTGTTCTCTGCCTTGAGTTGGCTGAGCGTCATGTCGGAAGGCGAATAGTAGCTGAAGAACCACACGTCGCAACTGGCTCCACGGCTCAGCACCTGCTCTAAACTGAGCGAGAGCGAGCCGCTGTGGGTGTCGTCCTTGAAGGCATAGTCGGCTCCCGCGTCGGCCAGCATTGTGCCGGTTGAGCTTCTACCCCCGGCCAGATACCATACCGAGCCAGTGAGTTTCTCGGTTATCACCGATGCCTTTTTCAGCTTCTTCGCATCCTCCTTCAGCTTGTTGTAGTGGCTTTCCACGAGTTGGAACAGCGAGTCGGCCTTTTGCTCGCAGCCGAACAGCAGTCCGTACAGTTTCATCCACTCGGCCCGCCCCAGTGCCGTCGGCTCCATGTAGTCGGCTGTTTGGATGATGGACACGCCCAGTTTGCCCACCTTGCCGAAGCCACCCGACCCCTCGTAGGGTGAGAGCAGCACCGCGTCGCAGCCTATGGCGATGAGCTTCTCTATGTCGGGAGCCATCGAGCTGCCACAGTCGGCCAGCGTGCCGTCTTTAAGCCGCCGCTGTATCTCTGGTATCAGCATATACTTCGGGTCGGCTACGCCGGCTATCGAGCCGCCTTTGTCCAACTTCACTATCAGATTGGCATGGGGCGTGGTGCTTATCATGCTCCTCTTCAAGGGGATGCGCACTGGCACCCCACCATCGGGCACGCTGTCGGTGGAGTGGGAGAGGTAGTAGACAGCGAGCATACGGCCTTGGTGCCAAGGGTCTTTCAGCTCCACTTTATAATAATGTGGATAGCGGACGATGGCTATGTTGCGGGCATAGCTGAACCGCACGGTGTCGCCCGCGGGGCTTTCAGAGCCGCTGCTGCCGTTAGAGCAGGAAAACAGGGCCACCGCAGTAACAACCAAGACTATATAGAGCAAAAGTCGCATATACTGTTTATTTTCGTGCAAAGGTAAAACTTTTCCTCGAAAACTTTGTCTATGTCAGCCGAAAAGTCTAATTTTGCACTCGTTTTCAAACCAATAAAATCTAAAGATCTTATCACAATAATGGAAGAAGAAACAAAACCGGTCAGCGGCAAACCATCAATGAAGAAACTTGTTGAGTTTGCCATAATAGTATTGCTGACCATCATCGTCTGGAACCTGCCTTCGGGCGTGTTCGGAATCAATGGACTCACAGTAGTCCAGCAGCGCATCATCGCCATCTTCGCCTTTGCCATAATGGCATGGATTACAGAGTGCATACCGACCTGGGCCACTTCGATGGCTATAATGGCAGTGATGTGCGTTACCGTTACCCAAAACTCTTTCTCAATCTTCAAGGGCGACAACATCGGAGAATTGCTCGACTCCACTGAAGTGATGGCCTCGTTTGCCGACCCGGTGATCATGCTGTTCCTTGCAGGTTTCGTGCTGGCCATCGCGGCCACAAAGTATGGCCTCGACGTCATGCTGGCTCGCAACCTGATCCGCCCCTTCGGCAGCAAGAGTGAGAACGTGCTGCTGGGCTTCCTGCTCATCACGGGCGTTTTCTCAATGTTCATCAGCAACACGGCCACAGCAGCCATGATGCTCACCTTCCTCACGCCTGTTTTCGCAGCCCTGCCGGCCAACGGCAAAGGCCGCATCGCGCTGACCATGTCCATCCCTGTCGCCGCCAACCTGGGCGGTATGGGCACGCCTATCGGTACACCTCCAAACCTTATTGCACTGAAGTACTTGAACAACCCCGACGGCCTGAACATGGATATAGGCTTCGGGCAGTGGATGGCGTTCATGACCCCTCTGGTCATCATCCTGCTCATCATCAGCTGGCGCATCATACTCCACTTCTTCCCGTTCACGCAGAAAACCATCAAACTTGAGATAAAGGGTGCTGTACACAAGGGCTGGCGCATGTGGGTTGTTGTGGTCACGTTCGCCATAACCATCCTCCTCTGGATTCTGCCGAAGAGCTTGACAGGCATCGACACCAACACCGTGTCGATGATACCATTGGCGCTCTTCGCCATAACAGGCGTAATCACTGCTTCTGACTTGCAGAAAATCAACTGGAGCGTGATATGGATGGTGGCTGGTGGTTTCGCGCTTGGCCTCGGAATGAATGGCTCTGGGCTGGCCGACGCGGCCATCGAGAGCATTCCGTTCGGCGAGTGGAGTCCGCTCGTCATCCTGATAGTGGCAGCACTGATATGCTACTTCCTCAGCAACTTCATCAGCAACAGCGCCACTGCGGCCCTGCTTATGCCTATCCTTGCTGTGGTCTGCACGGGCATGGGCGACAAGCTGGCCTCCATCGGTGGCACGAGCACTATCCTGATTGGCATTGCAATCGCCGCCTCGTCGGCCATGTGCTTGCCTATCTCAACGCCGCCGAATGCCATAGCATTCTCCACTGGCCTTGTCAACCAGAACAACATGCTCAAAGTGGGGCTCACTTGCGGCTTGTTGTCGCTCATCCTTGGCATCGCGACAGTGTTCTTTGTAGGCAAGATGGGCATCATCTAAACTCCGCCCTATAATAATAAATGGAAAAGGTGCACCAGTCTTTGGTGCACCTTTTACATTTTAAGGTCGGTTCTAATAATTATGTCGGGTCGGATATTGGATTAATGCGAGTAGCGTCTTATTTCCTTTCGAGATAACCTTTCAGATATTGGCCAGTGAAACTTTGCGGGCAGGCGGCCACGTCTTCGGGAGTGCCCTGCACAACAAGCTGGCCGCCCTTGTCGCCACCGTCGGGGCCGAGGTCGAGCACCCAGTCGGCACACTTTATCAGTTCCATGTTGTGCTCTATTACCAACACGGTGTGGCCACGGTCGATCAGGGCATTGAAAGCGTTGAGCAGCTTCGTGATGTCGTGGAAGTGGAGGCCAGTGGTGGGCTCGTCGAAGATGAAGAGTGTGGGCTCCCGCTTCTCCAAACCAATGAAGTAAGCCAGTTTCACGCGCTGGTTCTCGCCGCCGGATAGGGTGGAGGAGTTCTGCCCTAGCTTGATGTAGCCCAGTCCAACGTCGTTGAGCGGGCGCAGCCGGTCCACTATTGTTTTCTGGCCATACTGTCCAAAGAAGTCGATGGCCTCGCTGACCGACATTTCCAGCACATCGTAGATGCTCTTGTCGTGAAATTTCACGTCGAGCACCTCGCGCTTGAACCGCTTGCCGTGGCAAGAGTCGCATTCGAGCACCAAGTCAGCCATAAACTGCATTTCCACTGTTATCACACCAGCCCCCTTGCACTCTTCGCAGCGACCGCCCTCGGCATTGAAACTGAAGTACTGGGGCGAGAATCCCAACTGCTTGGCCAATGGCTGTTCGGCGAAGAGCTTGCGTATCTCGTCGTAGGCGCCAACGTATGTGGCCGGGTTGGAGCGCGTCGACTTTCCAATCGGGTTCTGGTCGACAAACTCTATGCGACTTATAGCGTCGAGGTCGCCCTCTATGCCACTGTATTCGCCCGGCACGTCGGCGGGCTCGTCCATCCGCCGTTTCAGGGCAGGGTAGAGGATGCCTTTCACCAATGAGCTCTTGCCCGAGCCGCTGACGCCCGTAACCACAGTGAAAACATTGAGGGGAAACTTTGCGTCGATGCCTTTCAGGTTGTTCATGCGGGCTCCACGCACAGTAATGCTCATGTTCCACTGGCGACGCGACACAGGCACAGCAATCTGTTCGCTGCCAGTGAGGTATTTTACGGTGTAGGATTCGGGATATTTCTCGGCCAATGCAGTGTCCATGCGTTCAGGCACTTTGCCGGCAAAGACGATGCGGCCACCGTTGACGCCAGCGTCGGGGCCGACATCAATCAGATAGTCAGCTGCCCGCATTATCTCTTCGTCGTGCTCCACCACAATCACAGTGTTGCCAATGTCGCGCAATTCTTTCAGCACCTTTATCAGCCGGTCGGTGTCGCGGCTGTGAAGTCCGATGCTGGGTTCGTCAAGAATATACAGACTGCCCACAAGACTGCTTCCAAGCGAAGTGGTGAGGTTGATGCGCTGCGACTCGCCACCCGAAAGCGTGTTCGACTGGCGGTTTAGTGTCAGATAGCTAAGTCCCACATCTACAAGGAATTGAAGTCTTGAATTAATCTCCACGAGCAATCTTTGAGCTATCTTCTCTTCCTGCTCTGAGAGATGCAGATGGTCGAACCAAGCCTTAAGGTCGCCGATGGGCATCACTACGAGGTCGGAGATGCTACGGCCACATATCTTCACGTAGTCAGCCTCCTTCTTCAGCCTCGAACCGTGGCAAGTGGGGCATATTGTGCGTCCACGGTAGCGGCTCATCATCACGCGGTACTGTATCTTATATTGATTGGCCTTAACCATTTGGAAGAAACTGTTGATGCAAACGCGTTCATTTTCAGGGCGGTGCGAGTCGGACGGCAACCCCTCCCAAAGCATCCTCTTCTCAGCCTTTGTGAGCTCGTAGTAAGGTTTGAAAATTGGGAAATTGTCTACTGCGGACCGACGGCAGAACTCATCCTGCCACATCTTCATCTTGTCGCCGTGCCAGCATTGCACACATCCATCATAGACGCTCAGCGAGGTGTTGGGCACAACGAGTCGCTCGTCGATGCCAATTATGGTTCCGAAGCCCTCGCAGGTAGGGCATGCGCCAAGCGGCGAGTTGAACGAGAACATATTGTCGTTGGGCTCCTCAAACTTCATACCGTCGGCCTCAAACCTTGTGCTGAAATCGTAGCAAAGGTTGCTGGGTAGAATCATTATGCGGCAAAGGCCGTCGCCCTCGTAGAAAGCAGTCTCGAGCGAGTCGGTCAGTCGGCTCACCATGTCCTTGTCGGCAAGATTGAGCGTCAGGCGGTCGATCACGAGCCAAATATTCTGGGCTTCCTTGTCGCGGAAAACCTTGTGGCCGGCCATGTAATCCTCAATCCTAACCACCTCGCCACCGGCCAGAATCCTCACATAGCCCTCTTGTACAGCCATTTGCAACTGCTGGGCCACGGTTCTCCCGCTGATGACCTTGAGCGGCGACAGCACCATAAACTTGGTGCCCTGCGACATGGTGGAGAGCTTGTCGATCACGTCCTCAGGTGTGTGCCGCTTCACTTCCTCACCGCTGATGGGCGAGAAGGTGTGGCCAATGCGGGCAAAGAGCAACCGAAGATAGTCGTAGATTTCAGTCGACGTGCCCACGGTAGACCGTGGGTTGCGCGCTATCACTTTCTGCTCGATGCTGATGGCTGGTGGCAAGCCCGTAATCACGTCAACCTCAGGCTTTTGCATACGCCCAAGAAACTGTCTTGCATACGACGACAGCGACTCCACGTAGCGCCGTTGACCCTCGGCATAGAGCGTGTCGAAAGCCAAAGACGACTTGCCCGAGCCACTCACTCCGGCTATCACTATGAATTTGTCGCGTGGTATCCTGAGCGATATGTTTTTCAGGTTGTTAACCCGCGCACCTTTAATATCTATATAGTTTTCCATTCAACGTGCAAAAATACTAAATTTATTTTGGATATTCGATTTGTTTGCCTACATTTGCAAGCAATTTAAATAAGCGATATTATTATGAAAGGTATGAGAATCATCGCCGCAGCCATCGTTTTTGCGTTGGCGGGCACAGCAAAAGCTCAGTCGACCTACGAGGTTGTAAAGGCCGACACCGTTGAGAACATGCAGGTGGACAGCTACTACCAGCAGTGGCTGAGCCAATATGAACAAGTGGGAACTCAAATCAACGAGATTTCGGAGCAATACGACAAGGAAGTGGCTAAGCGCGGTTATCCGAAGAAGAAAACCGTGAAGGCGAAGATAGAACTCGTGAAGCAGTACATCACGCTGCTCGAGACGCAACTCACAGACAGCCGGCTGAACGACAACTTGGACAAAGGCAAAGTGAGAAACAAGATTGCGGCTTGGAAAAAGCAACAATCCGACTTGGAAAACCTGCTTAAAAAGATTTGATGCAGCCCCGTTGGCTTAGTTATGCTTTGCTATCGGAATCCCGATTATGATAAATGGGGAATTCAAATTTAGGCACTTCTCCATCCTGCAAGACCGCTCTGCCATGAAAGTGGGCACCGATGGCGTTTTGCTGGGAGCTTGGGCTGAAGGCGGAAGAAATATATTGGACATTGGCACGGGCACCGGTCTGCTGGCACTGATGATGGCTCAGCGGTATACCGATGCTCATGTCGATGCTATTGACGTTAATGCTGACGCCTGTAGACTGGCTCGTGAAAATGCGGCCAAATCAATTTTCGCCGACAGAATCAGCGTCAGCCACTGCCGCTTCCAGTCGTTTTGGCCTCATGCTGGCTGCTACGATGCCATAGTGTGCAATCCTCCCTATTTCGTAAACTCTCTTAAGAATCCAGACCATGCTCGCAGCATGGCCCGCCATGCCGACTCGCTGCCTTACGACCAATTGGCCAAGGGTGCGGCAGCTCTGCTCTCAGCCGACGGCAAAATGAGCCTTGTGCTGCCGACAGCAAGTGCAGAGGCCTTTACATTTGAGGCCACCGTCAGCGGACTCTTCCTTGGGAGGCAGATACTGGTGAGCACAGTGGACGGCAAGACCCCATCGCGTGTTCTGCTCACATTCTATAAACGAAGACCAGAAACCTTGGAGATGCACACTGAGCACTTGATAGAGCCTAATGGCCGTCGGTCGAGTTGGTTTAGAGAGCTAACCGAGGATTTTTATTTATCATAATTAATTGGAATTTAGATTATTATCAACTTACATTAAACATTTTATATATCGATGAATCGCCAAGTTAAGGGATACATTCTCGCCTGTGTGGCAGCCTCAACCTACGGTCTCAATCCGCTGTTTGCGCTCACCCTTTATGCCGACGGGATGGATTCCGACTCGGTGCTCTTCTTCCGCTATCTTTTGGCGTTGCCTGTGGTGGGAGCAATGCTGAAGATGCGCGGCCACAGCTTCATCATGCCAGCCAAGCAGCTCTCCATCATAGTGGTGCTCGGTCTGCTGTTTGCCACATCGTCGCTCACCCTGTTTCTCAGCTACCATTATATGGCGGCTGGCATAGCCTCCACCATTCTCTTCGTCTACCCCATTCTTGTGGCTGTGATAATGGGCTTGTTCTTCCACGAGAAAATATCCAAGGCCACAATGGTTTGCATCGTCCTTGCCACACTCGGCATCGCGCTGCTCTACAACGGCCCGGCTGGGGCTCGGCTGAGCTTGCATGGCACGCTGTTGGTGCTGGCATCGGCACTCTCATACGCCATCTACATTGTCGGAGTAAATATGGACGTGCTGAAGCGGGTGGCCACGCTGAAAGTTACATTTTGGGCTTTGCTCTCAGGACTGATGATATTTGTGGTAAGGCTTGCTATGGAGGGCGGCATCACCCTACCCCACACCCCGTTGCTTTGGCTCAACCTTATAGCATTGGCCGTGTTCCCCACCGCCATATCGCTTGTTTGCACCACATCGGCCATTCAGTACATCGGCTCCACCCCCACCGCCATACTTGGAGCACTTGAGCCTCTCACTGCCATAGTGATAGGTGTAACTGTTTTCCACGAGGAGATGACGCCGCGCATCTTCTGCGGTCTGACTATGATTATCCTTGCGGTTACGGTGGTGGTGGCTGGTGGCAAGTTGCCAGTGCTTCTTAACAGGTTGAAGAAGATGTTTCCCAAGAAAATCAGGAGCATCCACATCTGACATTTCCTTTTCTCCCAAACAATAGAGCCTCTACCCTACTCTGTATGAAGATTTCAAGTCCTCAAGCAAACCTGTTCCATTGCCCGAAATGGGCACTTTTGTGTGTAAAAAAGGCTTATAATGGGGGCAAAAGTGAGTGGATTTCGTAATGCAAATGCCCCCCTAAGCTGACGGATGGTCAGGCTTCGGTCAGCTTGTGGTAGATGCGGTCGAACTCGGCTCTGAGGCGGGATTCGTCGGCAATGATGTTGCGCACTTGTTTTAGCTTCGCCTCATTGGGACTGCCAGAGATCCAAAGTTTTATATAGCCTGTGGTGGAGTATTTTTCATGGATATGGGAGCGGAAACGCTGCCACTGCCCCTCCTCGTCGAGTTGCGGATATTTCTCGAGGCCGAACTCTATGGCGCGGGTGAAAACCACCTCCGGCTCAAGGTCGCGGTCGGCTTCGGCGATAATCTTGCCATAGATGCTGCGTGGAGAATGGGAGGCCGAGGCGCGGTGATCCTCAACGGCCTCTTTCATTATCTGAATTTGTTGTTGAGTGAACCACCGCTTCAGCCTGGCGTCGCTCTGCAGAATCTTTCCGCTGGTGATGTGGTGGATGGCGCGAGGCCCCGACATGCCGAGGTCGTGATAGGCCGCCGCCACATAGACCATGTTCTGGTCGACGCCCATGGTCTTGGCCATTTGTAGCGCGTTCTTAATCACTCGGTTGACGTGGCCGATGCCGTGGCTGCGGCCAAACTGGGCGTACTGCGGGAGGATGTTCTTCTCCACAAAGTCCATTATCTCAAGGTTGAGTTGGTTGTCCATTAGAGTCCTCCTCATTGTCAGCAAAGCAGCCACACAGCGGCGGCTGTGAGGCCATAGATGAACATGTTGCGGGCGTTGAAGCCCAACACGCCGTTGAGATCGCGGCCACGGGTGCGGCGCAGCATGGTAAAAGCCTTGACGTGGAGCAGCAGATAGGGCAGCCAGAGGATATAAGTCCAAAGAGCAACGCCCCGATGAATGGCCACGGCCACCTCCAAAGCCACAGCAATGAAACCAAGCGAGAGATAGAACCATTCACTGGACTTGCGGCCAAGCCGAACCACGAGCGTCATCTTGCCGTCGTGGCTGTCGTTGTCGATGTCGCGATAGTTGTTCACCATGAGCAGCGTGTCGATGCAGAAGCCGCAGCCGAGGCTCAGCAGCACCGTAGGCCACGAGAAGGCGACAGTGGTGTCCATCGGCAGTTCCACATAGACCGTGAAGCAGACTGGCACGAAGCCGAAGAATGCCAGCACGAGCAAGTCGCCGAGGCCGATGTAGGAGAGCTTGGTGGTGTAGAGGAAGCAGAAGATGACGCACATCAACCCCACCAATATGAGCCACAAACCGCCATAGAGCACAAGCGGCAGGCCCACAGCGCAAGCCAGCAGCGTGGTAATGGCCATGCCTTTGCGCATAGCCTTCAGCGTGATCCATCCCTCGGCGCAAGCTCTCTTTGGCCCAAGGCGTTCGCCAGGGTTGTCGTTGCCTCGCACGCAGTCGAAGTAGTCGTTTACGAGGTTGGCGTCAATCTGCATGATGAAGGCGAACAGGAAACACAGAATCATGGCCGTGGTGTTGAACCACGTGGCGGCCGACAAGCTGTAGGCCCATGCCGAGCCAATGATTACCGGCACGGCTGCGCCGCTCAGCGTCTTGGGGCGTGAGGCCAGCACCCATGCCTTCAGTCCATTAACCTTAATGTTATCTTCAGTTGCCATAGCAGTTTTAGTTAAAGAAGTTCCAACTCAGCCCGAAGCGGATAATGCTGCCGTTTGTGGGATAGTGGGGCGTAAGGAAGTACTTGCCGGCCGAGGAGTTCAGGTGGCTGTACATGATGAAGAAGCGCGTGTGCTGCAGGTGGAAGTTGGCGTAGACGTTGATCCACGGATAGTTGCCCGTCTTGGTGCGGTTGTCGCCCGACTGCACGGCAAATTGGCCCAGTCCCGCGCTGTAGTCGGGAGCATAGTAGCTGCTGAAATAGCGCAGGTCTCCACCGAGATCACACTTCAGCACACGGGCTATCTTGAAGCGTATGAACAGGTTGGTGTAGACGTTGAGCGCTGGTACGGGCAACACGTCCTGATTGCTGGAGTGCTGATAGGTTACAACGCTCTCCCAGTTGAGGATGCCGAGGCGGAAGTTCTGTGCAAGCTGCGCTGTGAGCACGTTGATGGGCGACGACGACTGGTTGGCCTGGGTGCTGACGGAGTAGCGGTAGAGGCCATTGTCGGGGTCGGTCTGGTACGACTGCGACAGGTAGGCGTAGTTCTTCAGCTCGTCGACGGCCACACGCAGCCTTGTTCGCGTGCGTCCAATGGTGAGGCGGCCCTCTATGCGCGAGTGTATCGTGTTGTCGAGGTCGTTGTCCCACCAGAAGTGGCGCGAGTGGTAGTGGCGGAAGTAGAATGTGGGATTGGTCACGTGGAAGAACCCCGACGCATCTAAGCGCACAGTGTCGCCGAAGAGGGGGAAGTTGAGGTCGATGCCGCCGTCGATTGCCACATTGCCCGCATCCTCGCCGGCGAGCGTGTACTCGCCGGTAACGTTGTAGTGGAGGGTGTGTCCTTGCGTCTTACTCAACTGTCCGCCTATCGAGATGTTGTGTTCGTTGTAGCTCGTTGTGCCGCCAAGTGTGTCGGGCAGCGAGAAATGGCGCAAATCGTAGGACGCAAACACCTTCAGTCCCGCCTTGGCCCACTTTGAGAAACCCTCCAGAGTGGCTATGGCAAAGGTGTTTTTCAGCTCCCAAGCCTTGGTCATGTCGTAGAGCGAGTCGCCGGTGAACTCGCCGAGGTTGTAGTACTGGTTGGCGTAGAACTGGTCGGGTGTCTGAAATGCCTCATAGATGCGGCGGTAGTTGTCGAACTTTGCCGTGTGGATGAAGCTCGTTACAGGCACATACTCATCCTTCATCCACATGTCAGCAGAGTCCTGCTTGGCCTCCTGAGCCCACAGCGAGTCCTGCACAGCCGCGTTGTCGACGCTGACGCGCTCCGCCGGCTTCTCGGTGGTGGTAGCCTCGCTCAAGTCGCCGGCTATCTTGGCGTCGTCGGGACGGCCCAGACTGCGCTGCTCGCGGTCGTATTCGTTCTCGTCGAAATCGTCGCCTTGCCGCTCAGCTTTCTTGCGAGCCGCCTCCTTCTCTTTGGCTGCCTTGTTTTCTTTGGCCGACTCGATGGCAAACTTGCGCGCGGCAATCTCCTCCTCAGTCATCGGCACCTTGCGGCTGAAGCCCACGTTGTAGCGGTGGGTGAAAAAGAGGTGCTGGTTGTCGTTGCGGTTCCAGTTCTGTTCGAGCACCGTGGGTATCTCATCCTCAGCGAAGCTCTCGTTGAATATCTCGGGATGGGAGATGTAGTTGTCGTCGGTGATGCCGCCGTTCTCCGCCACTTTCTGGTGATTGTTGGAGAAGAGGAAGTGGGCTTGGTAGCGGTCGCCGAGGTAGCTGGCCCATAGGGAGAAATTGGTGTGCGACGTGCTCTGGCTGTCGTAGTAGCCGCGGGCATAGAGGTAGTCGAACTTGAAGCCTGCACCGAACCGTTTGCCGGCATTGACGGCGAAGAGGGCCTTGAAGTGGTCCTCGCCGTTGGTGCGGTTGCCGCAGGTGTTGTAGCTCAGGTTGGTGATGGGCGAAAGCGTGTTGGTGAAGTGAAACTTCGAAACTGGCTCCACGAAGAAGTCGTAGGGTTCAAGAAACGAGAACTGCTGTGGCTGCTGGCGGTCGATGAAAATGCGGTTGATGCGGGGCGAGCCACCATTGCCCAGGTTGTTGTACTCGCCGCGCAGTCCATCGGTGAACACGGTGTTCTGAAACATGTGGGTCATGGTGTCGGTCTCAGCCATAGTGCGGTCGCCGAACCGCTCATCCACTGTCCACACGTGCAGTCCGCGCGGTATCTCCTTGTGCTGGCTCTGTATGCTGTCGCTGGTCTTCCGCTTTGTGGTGGAGGCGTTGTAGCCGTCGGCGGTAAACTGATTCTCGTCTATCACCTGCGCACCGGCCGACAGGGCCAGCACCGACAACAATAGGGCAAGTGCTCGTCTTCTCATCAGTTATTTCATGATTCTAAGGGCCACCTCAACAAACTTGAACACCATTGCCGCCAGAATGATGATGATGCCCGTCTGCTTGCTATCGCTGCTGAAGTAGACGATGAGCCCTATAACCGCTCCCACCATAAATATAATGTTGAGCCACTGGCGCAACTGCTGGTGGGGGGCTTGCTGCCTGACGGGGCGCATACGGTGGTGAGGGCGCACGGCCGACGACTGCTCGTCCTGTGTCGTCAGCTGGTTCTGATTCTCTGTGTTGCTGTCCATTTGCTGATGGTTGTGTTGTGCTCCCACCCTCTGGCCTTGCTGTCAGCGGGTGGGAATGCGCATTTATAATACTATGTCCTTGAACTGCTGGAACAGCTCGTTCTTGCGGTCTATGGTCTTGCGGCGGAACTTGCCGGTAATGGGCAGCAAGCGGGTGTGCTTCTTGTTGACAGCATACTTGTCGACAATCCATTCCTCGGCGCTGTAACGCTCCATCTTGTTGTTCTGCTTATAGTTGTAGCGCAGGTTGCTCATCGTGAGGCTCGCGTTGCCATTCTGCTCCTTGGCCTCGAGCACGTAGCTGAACTGCGTCTGGTCGAGCGAGATGAAGTTGGCGGTGAAAGTGAGCGTCTCTACCACGGCATACGACTGCGAACCGTCGGTTGTCGGCAGTGGCGTAACTGTGGTGACGGCCTTCTGCCCTTTCAGTTTCTTTATAAACTCGTCAACGCCTTTCTTCAGCTGGGCGTCGGTCTTGCCAGTGTTGGGCAGATTGCACACCCACTGCACCTCGCCATCGACCACTGGCACGGCGTCGGCTCCAACGTAGACAGAGCTGTTCTTGTCGAAGTCGTAGCTGTCGTCCCAGCTGTCGGCTGACTTTTTCTTTTCTTCTACTTCGGGGGCTTTCCACTCCTCGGTGCTTGTGGCGGCCTTGGCCACTTGCTGCTTTGCCTCGGCCTTTACCTCCTGCTTGGGTACGGTCTCAACCACTTTGGCCTCCTGCCTGGCGGCTGGCGCGACGGTCTTCTTTGCTGCTTGTGCGGCAGCGGCGTCGCTCTGTGTCTTGGCCTCGGCGGCGAGTTTGGCGGCAGCGTCGGCGGCCTCCTTGGCGGCTTGGCTTGCAGCGGCGGCAGCCTGTGCGGCGGCTTGAGCCTTTTGTTCAGCCTCGGCTTGTAGTTGTTTGATTCTCAGTGCGGTTGAATCGGTTTGTGCGGGCAACAGCGTAGTGGCGCTTATTGCCAAAGCCAGCAATATCAACTTCTTCATAGACGTTTATTTTTAGTTATTATAATTTTCTTGTTGTTTTGGATGTACACGCCCGGGGCAAGGCCTTCGAGGCTTGTGCCCACCAGTTGACCGCTCAGTGAGTACACCCTGTGGTCGGCCTTGCGGTTGGCGGCGATGCCATTAATCGACGTGGGCACCGCCTCAAGATAGTCGAACGTGATGCGCCCATCGTTGGTTTCGGTGATGTTGAGTATGGGTCTGACGAGCGGACTGGCGTTGTAGACAGTGAACGAGTCGATGCTGTCGATGCCCGTTGTGCCAGGATAAGTGTCGCCCGCGAGCTGGGAGTAGTAGAGCGACGAGGCCTTGTTGCCGCCCTCGCTGATGGCAGAGGTCTGGCTCATCAGCCTTCCGTCGGCAGCAAGCACGGTGATCTGCGGATGGCCGGCTGTGTTGTTGGGGAAATCCATTGTGTTGACGCTGTTGGCAGCATAGTCAACGTGGTAGACTATCAGGCCGTGCCCCTTTGCCGCCACGTTGGCGCCGCGCTGCTGTATGTTCTCAAGCAGCAGATACTCCTTGCCCTCGGGGTCGGCGGGGTTTAATATCTTCAAGCCCCGTCCGCCTTTCTCATACGACAGCAGCTCCACCTGCCGGGTCTCGCTGAGCGTGTCGGCAGTCTCATAGCCCAGCACCTCTCGCTCCCAGGCGTTGAGTGCCGTGGGCGCATGACCGCTGCTCAGGTATTCGCCGCCGTCCATCAGGCTCCAGTACTCCATCCCCTGATTGTCGAGGCCGTCGCCCGTTGAGCCTGTAGAGGGATAGAGGTCGGGCAAGCCGAGCGTGTGGCCGAACTCGTGACAGAAAGTGCCGATGCCGATGATGCGCCGCTTGATCTTGGTGGACTGATATGAGGTGGGCAAACCGTTGAGCTCGGCGCTGGCACAGTGGGCAGAGACCACCTTGCCGTCGAACGTGCCGAGGTTGCCAAACTTGGCATACGGCCAAATGTAGGAGTCTTGGTTGCCCGTGACAGCCCCGGAGAAACCGGCAAAGACGATGTAGAGGCCGTCGACGTAGCCGTCGTTGTTGCTGTCGTACTTAGAGAAGTCGACATCGGCGTCGGCCAGACGGAGTGCGGCGGCAAACATGCTGTCGCGCTTGCTCGACGGGATGTACCGTTTGATGCTGTCTGCCAGAGTGTAGACGCCATAGACGTCGAACCGTGGGTCAAACTTGCCGTGGCTGCAACTGCGGTAGTACTGGCGCACCGAACCAATGTTGAGCGAGTCGGCGTTTCCCATCTCCTTGAGCTGTCCCAGCGTGTCGAGCTGCTGCGAGATTTGTGCCACAGGGTCAGCGAGCTGGAACTTCACATCCTGAAACTGCACCAGCAGCACCGGCACATGCACCTCGCCCTGATGGGGCATGTACTTATAGACGGTGCCGACGGGCGTGCGACGGGCTCTGACCAGGGTGGCATGAGCCTTAAGATTCTGGCTTGCGGCGAGTTGCGCTTCGGCTGCTGTGCGCTGTAGCGGTTCGTGGGCCAACAGCTCTGAAGGTGAGAGCTCGCCCGAAGCGTCGACTTTGGCCACATAGTATGCCCCACCCTGCTCCATGAGCAGCACTCCGTCGGCGGTGGAGAGCCAATGGTGGTCGGCGTCGCCGCGCAGATAGACCGTCAGCTGGCTGCCGTCGGGTTGCACCACTTGCAAGCCCCACGGCCACGGCTTCGAGGCCAAGGCGGCCACTGCCACTACGACAAGCAGCACAAGGGCTGCAAACGTTCTTTTCATATCCTCACAATTTGTTCTTTTCGTAATAATATTGACCTTTGTGCTTCGTCCGGCAGCCATACTCGATGGCGTGAGTGGGGCAATGGTGGTAGCACGCGAAGCACGACAGGCACTCCTTCTTATGCTTCCACACTGGCATCTGCCCACGTCCGCCCTCAATGTCGCCCACGGGGCAAACCTCGGCACACCGCCCACATCTGACGCATTTGTCGGCCTCAACTCGGAATGGCCGGTCGGTTACGATGTGGCGCACGAAGAACCCTCCTATCGGATAGGTGAGCAGCCATGGCAGATGGCCTTTCACCAGATGCTCATAGCCTCGCCCCCGCCGTTTGACAACATCGGCGAACCTCTCGACCACAGCCACGGCGGCCTGCTTCTTCTGCCTTTCGCGGGCCCGTGTGTCGACATCCATAAATGGCAGGCCCACATAGCTTTCGGGCATTATCAAGCTCTCCACAGCGTCGAGCCTCATTCCGGCTGCTGTCATGTCCTGGCGCAGTATGTCGATGGCCAGACCCACGGTGTCGCCAGCGGTGCAGAGGGCATAGACGAAAGCCCCTTCATCCACAATGAACTTGCGGCGAGCCAGAAAACTGCGCACAATCTTCGGAGGCCGCCATCCATGGATGGGGAACACCAGTCCAAGCCTGTCAGACACCCGCAGAGCGCCCTCCTCGCGGAGCGCATCCTGCATGGCCACAGCCTCATCGCCGAGGATGGAGGCGAGCCGAAGGGCAGCCCAACGGCTGTTGCCAGTGCCGGAGAAGTAAAAAATCATACTGCAAAGTTAATAAATTTATCGGTATCGAAGTCTGAAATGGCAAATATTTGATAACTTTGCACAAATATTATGAGATATTTCATTACTCTGTCATACGACGGCACGCGCTACCACGGGTGGCAGGTGCAGCCAAACGGCATCTCGGTGGAGGGGGAACTGGAACGTTGCCTCGGCTTGCTGATGCGCCAAACGGTCGATGTGGTGGGCGCGGGGCGCACCGACGCCGGCGTCAGCGCGTCGATGATGGTGGCCCACTTCGACACCGACGAGGCCATCGACTGCCATCAGTTGGCCTACAGGCTCAACCGCATGCTGCCTTCCGACATTGCCATCAGCAAGATAGAACCCGTGGCCGACACCATGCACGCCCGCTTTTCGGCCACTTCGCGCACCTATCATTACAACATCCACTTGCAGAAGAATCCCTTTGCACGCCACTACTCGCTCGAACTGCACTACCCTCTCGACTTCAAGAAGATGAATGAGGCTGCAAGCCACTTGCTTGACGTGAGCGACTTCAAGTGTTTCTGCAAGACCCACACCGACGTTAAGACCACACTATGCAACGTTACAAAAGCCGAATGGAAACCGACCGACACGGGTTGGACTTTCGAGATTACGGCCAACCGCTTCCTGCGCAACATGGTCAGGGCCATCGTGGGCACGCTGATTGACGTTGGCCGAGGGCGCATCAGCATCAGTGAGTTCGACGAGATAGTCAGCGGCGGCAACCGAAGCTCGGCCGGTGAGAGCATGCCTGCCAACGCCCTCTGCCTTTGCAAAATTACCTACTGAATTTTGCTGCGTAGCTTACAATCATTCGTTGCGTAGCAAACGATTGTTTGCTATAAGCTTACAACATCAGAAGAGGCTCTTTTGCCCCGCCATACCATCCTCTTTAACCCACAATGGCATTGCTTTTGCCTCGGTAACATGGCCTATATTTTATCCAATGCTGGAAAAATTATGGTATGATTATCCGCATGCTACAGAAAACATCCGTATGCAGGGTGCGGCCCTTGTGGCCGTCCGCATCCACATTGCGTATCGGTTGTGCGGCGGACGGCCACAAGGGCCGCACCCTGCAAGAGGTACATTCACTTGCGAAAGTTCTTGATACTTAAGCCTCTGCAAGGCTTCTCTGCCGATTGCGGATAATCATTAATATTGTCATTCAAATTTCACGAACATGTCCTTGTAGTTCAGTGTTATTTTCCTGCTTTGCATCACTGCCGCCATGCCGATGTTGCCACTGAGGCTCTTGTTAAGCCAATTCACTGAATTGTCCCCACCAACATGAACCTCGTCAATATGAATAGGATGGTTGTCGATGCTGAGAGTAAAGTCCTTTATGACTTTAGTCGCAAAAGCACCGGCCATGCCGTATGCGATGCTGGAAATGGTATCGGCAACGGCTTTGGCATTGATTTCATCAGCGTGTGCCTTGTAGTATGGACCGAAGAGAGAACATGAATTAATGTTCCCGTTGCCGGTATCGAATAGCATATAGAACGAATCGTTACCTGATTTGGCTTTTACAAACGAGTTGCTCAGCATATTGCAGCCGTCTGGTGGAAGTGGTGTGGCTTTGATGGGGAATGTCAATGTGCTGTCAGCCATGTTTATCTGCGTCTCGCCTATTGCCGTCATGACATCACGCCCTAAAACAACCTCAAACCCTACCAAGTCATATCCGTAGCTGTTGTCGTTGGTTCCGACGTATGCGATTATGTTGCGAACAATGATGTCGCCTATCTGCAGGCTGTCTATATATGTACGCAGACCTGCTTTGTTTCCATTCATTTTGATAGTGTCGCCGATAAGTTCCAGCCCTTTCTCCTTGGCGACACGCTCACTCAGGAATGTCCTTTCGGCTCCCGTGTCAAATATAAATGGAATCGTCTCCCCATGGAGCTGTACGGGCAACGTTATTGCCAAGGCTTTGTCGTCAGGGGTTCGTTTCTTTCTCATCCACGGCTCTATTCGCTTTGGTTTCACTTCTTTCAATGTGAAGTGGATGTGAGTGTCCTTGTTTGGCCGCGAAACCGTTGTTGCAGGGTAGTCACGTATGGAGTTGAGGGATTGCCAATACCGTTCCATGGTATCCAAACCGGTTGCTCCCAGAGCCTTGAACTGGTCGATGGCATTTCTCAAGAAGTCGGCAGACTGTGCATAATCACCCATATCGGCAAGCAATAGCGCACGGAGTATGATGAAACTATATATGCTTCCACCTAACTCCGACTGGTGCTTCGTAAGCAACTGGTTTATGCATTCTATTGCCTGTGGCTGCCTGTTGGTATAGCGGTAAATCATGGTTTCCGCCATAAGGCCAAGATAAGGGGTTTGCAAGGAGTCTTTTAGTTCTGGATATTCGTCAATCAAGCCGAACCAATCCTCGTTGTTTATAAGTTCTCCGATTCTCATGTCTGCTTTTTGAGCATCGATAGTTAATGCACAGGACAAGCAAAAGATTAACGTTATTATTTCTTTCTTCATAGTTGCAAAAGTAATTAATTTCTTTTGGAAAAGAGCATAATGATGTTTTTTTCTGCTGTTTAACGTCCCTTTATGGCAATAAAAATGGCTCTTCCGACATTTGGATGCACGTTGGCCTTGAGCCTGGAGTGCTCTTACCGCAAGATAAAAGGTTGTGACAAAAGGCTCCAATAAGGCGGGCATGATAAATCATGCCCCTACAAAGCGCAGTTAATCAGCCTATTACGTAGGGGCATGATTTATCATGCCCGTATAATGCATCCTTTTTGACACACACCCATTATAGGTAAGATTATAGTTCAGCCAGTGGAGGGCTGCCGCTGTTAAGTCATTGAGCGTAAGGCGGATGACAGCGGCCACGCTACACGCGTCGAAGCAATGCTATACTCTGTTAGCCCCGCCTCACCGTGCTATCGCACGGATGAGACGGGTGTTTATCTTGCGGTCTCCAGCCTCATCAGTTGCTATTATAACAAATGTCGAAAGACCCATAATAATAATGATTATCCGCATTTTGGTGAAGAGCCCCAGTGGGGCTCAATCATGCTTAGCACCAGACTAAGTGAAAGAAGTCTGGGGTAGAGAACACTCACACACCCGTGCCCCGAGGGGGCACAACAGCACGAAGTGCGCACGAAACCGCCACATCAGAGCCACGGATTATGCGCACTTCGTGCTGTTCAGCCTCCAAGGCTGGTTTTGTTGGAATGCCTATCAACCCAGACTGCACTTTGCTTAGTCTGTTAAGCATGATTCAGCGTCTCCGACGCTGTATATTAGTCTTTTCATGTGTTTGTGGATAATCATTAAAGGTCGGTTCTAAAAATTATGTCGAGCTGGATTTTGAGTTTGTGCGAGTAGA
>CAZRSL010000018.1:13756-41899 GCA_964602785.1 uncultured Prevotella sp. | reverse complement strand
GCGTGGTTAGGAAGCCCTCGAGCACGCCGAAGTTGGCCTTGTCGCGCAGGAGCCTCTTCATGGCCCAGTCGAAGCGTACGTACTGTGGTTCTTTCTGCATATTGGTTAGTTTTTTGCAAAGATAGTGGAAAAGGGCGGAACGGCAAAGAGAATTGGCCACTTTTTGAGATTTGAGGATTTAGAGTTGAGAATAGGCGATGACGTGTTGTCAACATTAACACGGCATAACTATCTAACGTTAGAACTGGCCGCCCTGGCTATTTTCTAAGTTTTCCTTCCGAAAAACAACTTCAAAGCAAGGCGCCAGAACTCAGGACAATGGCTGTTATAGATGAGATTGCCGTATGACCATTGGGCATGTCTCCAAGACTTCAGTATTGACAAGATGTTTCGTTTTTCCAGCAATGCATTGTGCTGCACTTGTGAGTCCGACATTACGCATTCCTCAAGAGGCTTAAGGAAAATGGCTTTCGGATATTTGAAGAATTCAGTCAGCACAGTGCAAGCCTTCTCACTATTTTGCCAATGATTGGTTTGTCCCAGCAATTGTGCATAAAGCGCCGCGTATGCCTTACATGCTTGTATGTTGATTTTGGAAGTCCGATTCTTGTATTTGTTTGATTGATAATCCTTTTCGTAAACGGGAGCCACTTCTCCATTGGAAGTAAGTTTGTACCCGTATGTGCGATTGAACGGAGTAACACAATAGTATTGTTCGAAAAGCCCATAAGGGCCAAGGCCAAATTGTGGCCAAACCCTGTCATATCGGTAAGAGAAGTTGAGTGCCTTGTAGCTACCACCTGTTTTAGGGTTGGGGAGAACCTCGAAATAATAGCCGAACACTTCTTTCAAGCCAGCAGACAACAGAATGTCGTTTATGGCCATCTGGCAGCGTCGTGTGCCTCTTAAATCTACTACGGCCGCATGCCCCGACCCTAAGTTCTCCTCTTTGAAATAATTGACTGCAAGCATGCGCTGTTCTTCATACTTGTGCTGAAGTGCGGTGTTGAATTCTTTGTCTCCCAATAAAGCTGACAAGATAGATTCTGTATTTGTAGCATTTTGTGGTACGATAGCTTTCGCTTTTTCCATCCATTCAATCATGTGCAGTCGGGAGAGTATGTTTTCAATTCCGCTCCAATCGTATTTCTGAAACAGTTTAGCCACCGACCTGATACTTATGTCGGGCAACCCTGGAAGATAAAGGGAGTCTCTTGAGACGAGGAGATAGTGAATTTTGATGTCTTGAAAAATGTTCTGCCATTCTTTGGCTATCTCGTAGAAAATATAAGAATCTCGTGCCATGAAGAAAATGTCGGTTATGCCTCTTCTCTTTGCGTCGCACAATAGCCCGTATACGAAGGGCACGAAAGCAGGAGCAATCATCTCACATGCGAAACTCCACTGTATGTCGTTTTTCTCTCTCAATCTGACCGCTCTGGATATGTAAGCCATAACATGAGCTGTTAGCCTCCGACTTGTCATGTCTTGTGCTTGAAGCCGTTTCTCGTAATAGTCTTGCTTGTTTCTTGTAATCACGGCCTTAATGCCAAGTCTCTTCGGAGCATCAAAGTCGCTTGTTTGATTGTCTCCATAATGTACCCAGTGCTTATAGTCCAACCCGAGCTTGTCGTGGACAAGACGGAAAAGGTTGCTTGTCGACTTCCTCTTACCATAATGACTGCTTACGAACAACTCGTCGTCGTCACAAAAAATACGATTGCGAGAAAGAATTTCTTTGATGAACTCTTGTGGGAGGTACATGTCTGAAATGAATACTATTTGGTTGCCTTCCTTTCTTAGTCTTGTTATCTTGTCTCTAACATTGTTGACGGGAGAAAGGACTTCGCTTTCAACCTCCAATTCCATTTTCATTATACTGGAATTTGATGGTAGGGAAGGAAATGCTGAATAATCGCAGCAACTGTAGATTTCCTCAAGCGACACTTCTTCCTTTTCTTTAGAAGTGTATTTACAAATGGCCCTATGCTCACCATTTATTCTTTCTTGCGCAAACTCAAACCACAAGCTTTCGTCTTGATTTGGCATCAGACGAGATGCTAAAATGTCGAATACCACCAACGGAGGGCATGCCCTAACAAGGCATGTGTCAAATACATCAAACGAATAAGTCATAAGCGTTGATTAAGTGAAACAAGTTTTTAATGCTAATGCGCCAGCCATTCCATTAAAAACGAAGATTCCACCAAGCACCCCGATACGCAAAACGTGGACAATCAAACTTATCCACGTTCAGAGGTACTTGGCGGAAACCTATGTGATTAGATAAGTTGAACGTCCACGTAAGCAGACGTTCACTTTTTTATTCCAATCACATTCTTTCCACCGCCAAGTTTCCTGAACGTTTTGAATAAACAGCAAACGCTATTATTTTCCCACGAAAATGGGCACGGCGCAGCCGCTGCGCGCCTGTGTCCTCGCTGCAAAGTTATGAAAATTATTCGAAGTAAAGGCCATAACGCTGTTTTATTTTATCGTAAACGATTATATAACTGATATTTCGCAAGCTTATAAATTGTTGATAACCAACGGACAACACATCGTAGGGGCATGATTTATCATGCCCGGAATGCAACGATTTTGCTGATTGCGGGCATGATAAATCATGCCCCTACGATGTAGTTATAGCTTAATATCAGCACTTTACAGTACTTCCAAAACTTGAGTAAAGATGCTTGATTGCGCCATATTGCAAAAGAGGCTCTCTCGGAGTCTGAAAGAGCCTCTTTCACAACCGCTCTCGGCCGAGATACATTTGTGCAACGGCCGAGAAACAATACTCCCTCGGCCGTGAGAGAAAAGTGAAACGGCCGAGGGACGTAGACTATGGTAATGGTTTCGAATTGACCGCAGACTACTTCACCACCACTTTTTTGGTGCTGACGGTATTGCCAGAAGTTGTGCGGATGATGTAGACTCCGCGGCTCAGACCTGCTGTGGCGGCTTGTGCTGTGCGGGCGGAGGCGGCGAGGCGGCCATCTGTGGTGTAGACCTGCACGGTGGTGGCAGCGTCGGTTTGGCCAGTGATCTTGCCGATGCCGTTGCTGACAAGCTGTATCGACTTCAGGGGCACGCGGGTGTACTGCACGTCCTCCTTGTTGGTGGCGTAGGCCACGTAGAGATAATCGCCCGAAACCATCGACTTGGGATAGTGGAAGCCCTTGCGCTTGGCCGAGCCACTGTATCTGACCGCGGAGAGCTCTTCGCCCGAGCGCAGCATGTAGGCGCGGTCGAAGGTGGTGCCGTCGGCACTCAGGGTGATGGCCAGCGGCAGGCGCGGCTTGTTGTTGTAGTCGCTGCTGGGGCGGTTCTGCGTGTTGGGGCAGTTCACGATGTAGGCCGTGCCGTCGGGCAGGTTGCCCGCGCTCTGCTTCGAGCGGCAGTCGGGCATGTTGGTCTGCACGGCTTTTGTCCATGTCTCGCCGCGGTCGGTGCTCTGAGCTGCCAAGAGCGTGTAGGTGCTGTTCTGGTCGCGGAACGTCATCACCAGCGTGCCGTCGGTCTTGCGGAAGAGGCTTGGCTCCAGCTCGCGGCTTTGCGCGGAGCCTGTGGTTGGCTGGAACGAAGCCTTGTGCCATCCGCGCTGGCCCGTCGGGTCGTCGGTGTAGATGGGGTAGATTTGCAGCCCGGGCTGGAAGTGGGCCGCGCCCACTATGCGCCCGTCGCCGAGGGTGTGTGGGTCTTGCTCCATGATGCCCGTCAGCTGTGTGCCGTCGGCCATCACCACGTCCTTAGGCTCGCTCCAGTTCTCGCCGTCGGTGGTCCAGATGCAGCGCGTGTAGCCGCCCTTAGGGTTGCTGAGCGACGAAGGCCACGTGTTGATGAAGGCCACGAGTGTGTCCTGCGTGCTCATCCATCCGCCCGACGAGCAGTAGCCGGCCGAGAGGGTGGGGCAGAGTGTCATGGGTGTGCTCCATGTGGCTCCGCCGTCGGTGCTGCGGCTGTAGGCCACGTAGGTGTCGGATGCGTCCTCATCCTTCTTCGACCGCTGCCACTGGCAGTAAAGGTTGCCCTTGAATTCGGCTATCACCACGCCGTTGGCAAACTTGTCGTTGTCGGCGTCGGTGGGTGAGAACACGGTGAAAGTCTCGATGCCATCGGGGGCAGAGAGGCCGAGCGTGTTGAAGTTGGTCTGGTCGAAGATGCCGTCCTTCACAGTGAACGGCGCCGACTGGGCCATGGCCACAGTGGCCGAGGCCGAAAGCAGAAGAAGTGCAATAAGATTTTTCATTGGGTTCAGTTATGGTGGTTATAGGGATTATAGTTTAGCGGTAATTACAGCAATTATCCAGAAATCACTGGATAATTGCTGTTTTATTTATCACCGTGGTTAATGTCGGTCAGATGCTTCTGACCACGTCCATCAGCCTCTGTGCCAACGCCTCGGCCTCGCTGAGGCTCTTGGCCTCGCTGTAGACGCGGATGATGGGTTCGGTGTTGCTCTTGCGCAGGTGGACCCACGACTCAGGGAAGTCGAGCTTGACGCCGTCGATGTCGGTAACTTTCACGTCCGCTTGCTTGCCGTAGAGCTCTTTCACGCGGAGCAGGATTGCGTCGACGTCGGTGTCGGGTGTCAGGTCGATGCGGTTCTTGGTCATGAAGTAGTTGGGCAGCGACTGCCTGAGCTCACTGGCCTTGCAGCCCTTCTGTGCCAGGCTGCTAAGGAAGAGTGCGATGCCCACCAGTGCGTCGCGGCCATAGTGGCTCTCTGGATAGATTACTCCACCGTTGCCCTCGCCGCCTATCACCGCGCCCACCTCTTTCATCTTGGTGGTGACGTTCACTTCGCCAACTGCCGCAGCGTAGTACTGGCAGCCGTGCTTCTCAGTGATGTCGCGCAGGGCGCGGGTGCTGCTCAGGTTCGACACCGTGGGGCCTTTCACGTGGTCGAGCACGTAGTCGGCGCAGGTTACGAGCGTGTACTCCTCGCCATACATCCGTCCGTCCTCTTGGATGAAGGCCAGCCGGTCGACGTCCGGGTCGACCACTATGCCAAGGTCGTAGCCGCCCTTGCCCACCTCGGCCATTATGCCGCCGAGGTTGCGCTCCAGCGGCTCGGGGTTGTGGGCGAAGTCGCCGTTGGCCTCGCCGTTCAGTATTTTGGCCTCAACGCCCAGCTGTTCGAGCAGTTGCGGCAGGATGAGGCCACCCACCGAGTTGATGGTGTCGACCACCACGCGGAAGTGGGTCTTGCGTATGGCCTCTCTGTCAACAAGACTGAGGGCCAGCACCGAGTCGATGTGCCGCTGGTTGAAGGTGTCGTCGTCGGTGTAGCGGCCCAGATGGTCGACGTCGGCATAGCTGAAGTCCTCCTGTCCGGCTATGCTCAACACCTCGTTGCCGTCGGCTTTGGTCAAGAACTCGCCCTCGTGGTTGAGCAGCTTCAGCGCGTTCCAGTGGCGCGGGTTGTGGCTTGCGGTGATGATGATGCCGCCCGCGGCGTGGCTCATCCTGACGGCGAGCTCGGTGGTGGGTGTTGTGGCCAGTCCGATGTCTAAAACGTCGTAGCCCATTCCCATCAGTGTGCCGCACACCACGTTCTTCACCATGGGGCCGGAGATGCGGGCGTCGCGCCCCACCACGATGGTGTTGCTACTTGACTTGCCGCTGCGGCGGATGAAGGTGGCGTAAGCCGATGTGAATTTCACTATGTCGAGCGGGTTGAGCGTGTCGCCCGCGCGGCCTCCGATGGTGCCCCGGATGCCAGAGATTGATTTTATGAGTGTCATCTGTGTGGATGTCTTTAGTTTTCAGTTGACGCGCCCCCGCTCGTAGGTGATGTCGTAGAGGCAGGGATAGGTGTAGGTGGCGGCGTCGCTTTGGCCCTGCGACGAGGGCACGATGATGCGCACGTGGGCCAGCTCGTCGGTGTCGCTGGCTCGGCGGCCCACGTTGATGTAGCGCAGAGGCACAAGCCATCCCGAAGGCACGGCTGTGCTGCTGTAGAGAGAGTACATCAAGCTGGAGCCCGTGTCGAACACGCCTTCGAAGGTGCCGCTGGTGAGCGTTACGGCCATTTTGTCGACGTAGGCAGAGTAGTAGAGCACGTTGTTGGTCGACTGTATGGAGTCGGTCAGCAGGTTGTACTCGGTGTAGCGGCAGAGCACGGTGGTGGTGCCTTGCTTCAGCTTCTGGCCGCAGCCTTTGTTGATAATCTGCATGTAGATGCCCGTGTTGGAGAAGAGCACCCACTCGTTCTGGCTGACGTCGGTGGTGGTGTCGTTGGCCAGGAACTCGCTCTCCGAGATTACCTTTATGTTGTTGTTGTGTATGTATTCGTTGATTGCGTTGTTCTCGCGGTTGCGGCGGTCGGCGTAGGTTTCGTCGTCGTTGCATGCGCTGAGGGTCAGTATTGCTGCAATCAGAAGCAAAATGGATGTTATCTTTTTCATTCTAAAGCTATTTGGGTGCAAAGGTAACGAAAATAATTGACGTGCCCGTGGCAGTTAGTGTTAAAAAGGCATATAAGTGGGGATGGGGTGGGGCGATGTAGGGTAGGTGGCCACAACGGTCCTTGCCATAGAGCGGACGAGCTGTACCATCTGCTGGTAGTTTTCCTCGCGTATCCGCTGGTTGATGGCATAGCTCTTGATGAGATAATCTTTCAGCACGCTATTAGCCCAACGTCGGAATTCAACACCACGTTTGCTTTTTACACGATAACCTACAGAGATTATCATGTCCAAATTGTAATATTCAATATTACGGGTTACCTCTCGTGAGCCCTCTTTTTGAACTGTCGCAAATATTGCGACAGTTGACGGCTCTTTATCCAATTCTTCCTTGAGGGCATTGCTGATATGCTTACCTATTGTCTTAATGTCACGGCCAAAGAGCTCGGCAATCTGCTGGCGATTAAGCCATACGGATTCATTCTCCAACTTTACATCAAGCTGGGTCAGTCCGTCTTTTGAGCGGTAAATGACAATCTTGTTGTCGAGTTCTTTCATGATCATACCATAATCTACCTTCACTTCAACTGCTCGCGGAACGCCATGATGGCACGCAGGGCGGTCTGCTCGGCCTCTTCCACGGAGCAGAACAGTTTTCCGCCGCTGGCATCCTCGTGGCCGCCGCCGTTGAAGAACCGCTTGGCCATGTCGACGCAGTGGAAGCCGCAAGCCGAGCGCAGACTGACATAGATCAGGTTGGGCTTCTCGGTGTCCTCGCGCAGGGCGATGGAGAGCTTGTGCTTCCTGATTGTCAGCGGCACGTTGACCAGTCCCTCCAGGTCGCCCTTGATGAAGTGGTAGTCCTTCATCTCCTTGCGGGTTACCACATAGTAGCTGGCGTGGCCCACCACCTTCAGCTTCTGGCTCATCACGTAGCCGCGCAGCCTTACAGCCCACTGAGAGTAGTTGTGATAGACGCGGTTGTAGATTTGGTCCTTGTTGATGCCCTTGTCGAGCAGCTCAGAGATGATTAAGAATATCTCGGGCCGGCAACTGTTGTAGGTGAAGCCGCCCGTGTCGGTCATCATGCCGGCGTAGATGCACGTGGCCATCTGCTTGGTCAGCTCGGCGGCGTGGCCCAATTGGCGGATCACGCGGTAGACTATCTCCGACGTGCTGCTCAGCTTCGGCAGCGACACCTGCAGAACGAAGCCCTCTGGCGCCGGGTCGGTGTGGTGGTCGAGCATCACCTTTCGGGCGGTGGCCTGCTCCAGTACAGGCTGCATGTCCTCCACACGCGACAACTGGTTGAAGTCGAGGCAGAAGATGGTGTCGGCATCGGTGGCGGCCTGGGTTACCACGTCGGGCTTCTTGTCGTATCTCACCGCAGTGCTGAAGCCCGGAAGCCACTGCAGGAAGTCGGGGGCTTGGTCGGGCCACAACACGGTGGCCTCCTTGCCCTGCTGGCGTAAGAACTCGGCCCAAGCCAGCGTTGAGCCCACGGCGTCGCCGTCGGGCGATTTGTGCCCGACGACGACGGCCTTGTGGCAATTGTCTATGATGTCGCGAAGAGACTGCAGTTGCTCTTCGGTCAGTATGTCAAGGTTCACGCTTAGAAGAGTTTGTTCGGATATACACCCTCGTCGACGAGCTTCTGTATCTTGGCCACCACGCCCGGACGGTCGGCCGAGTAGGTTACGCCAAACCACTTCGACGTGGTGTCGAGCACCTCGCACGTGGCCTTGCCGCTCTTGATCAGCTTGTCCACCACCCATGGTATCAGATACTCAGCCTTTGGGTTGGCCTTGGTGGCAGGTGAGTCGAGGAACTCGCGGAAGTACTGGTCGCTGTAGTCGAAATATTCGGGAGTGAAGCCCCACACGTTCATCGACACTGGTGTGTTGTCGCCGATGCTCACCCACTGGCCCTGCTCGTCCTTGTACTGCACCACGCCGTCGCGGCGCTCTATCTCGGTGCGCTCCACGCAGGCCGTCAGGTGGTTGTGCTCGTCTTTGTCGCACACGCCGCGGCTCACACTTCCGTTCTCCGACAGCGTGTTGGCCACGCGGAAGCCCACCATGGCGTACTTGCCCTTTGAGCCCTCCGGCAGGTCGGCGAGGAAGCGGCCTATCACGCGGAAGCAGTTGCGGTTGTAGAAGTCGTCGCAGTTGATCACGCAGAAGGGCTCGTGTATGGCGTCCTTGGCCATCATCACGGCGTGGTTGGTGCCCCATGGCTTGGTGCGGCCCTCTGGCACGGTGTAGCCCTCGGGTATCTTGTCGAGGCTCTGGAACACGATCTCGCAGGGTATGTGGCCCTCATACTTCTTCAGAATCTTCTCGCGGAAGTCCTGCTCGAAGTCCTTGCGGATGACCCACACGATTTTTCCGAATCCCGCCTGGATGGCGTCGTAGATGCTGTAGTCCATGATGGTCTCGCCGTTGGGACCCAGTCCGTCGAGCTGCTTCAGCCCGCCGTAGCGGCTGCCCATGCCGGCAGCCAAGAGTAATAATGTTGGTTTCATAAGTTGTAAGTTGTTATTTGCAGCCTTGGTGGCTGTTGTCCATCTGCAAAGGTAGCAACAATTTTCCAAACCGCGTATGCCGAAAGCAGATTAAAACACCAAAACGCTTTGATTTTTAATCAGAATAGCGTAACTTTGCAAAGACAATCGCTTAGAAATGAAACCAAGAACCGCCCGCCATACCCTCAGATTGGCTTTTCTGCTGCTCCTGCTGCCGCCGCTAAGAGCCGTGGCTCAGGCCGATGCCGACTCGGTGCGCCTCGTCAGCAGGGCCACAATGCTCAGTGTCGGAGCCGACAACATGCTCGACACCTACCTTTCGCCAGAGAAATTCAGCGGCTTGCAGTTGGGATTCCTCTCCCACGTCGACCGCTACCATCCCGGCCGGCTGTGGCACCGCACCATCATCCACCGTGCCGCTGTGGCCAAGGGAAGCGACCGCGCCGAGGACAACGACATGCTCGGGGCGCAGTACGACATGCAGTACCGCTGGATGCGGCAGATTGTCCGTTCCGACCGCTTCACTCTCAATGCCGGCATTGGCGCCACGGGCCACGTGGGCGTGCTCTATTTGCCCGTAAATGGTAATAATCCCGTCCAGATTCATGCGGGTGTGGCCGCCCTCGCCGCCGCAAATGCCCAGTATTCGTTCAAGCTTGGCCGTCTGCCGCTCACCGTTGGCTACGACATCTCAGCCCCGCTTCTCGGTGTGGCCTTCAGCCCCGCCTATGGGCAAAGCTACTACGAGCTGGTCAGCCGGGGCAACTACGACCACAACGTGGTCATCTCGCAGCCTTTCAACGCTCCCACGCTGCGCCAGATGCTCACCGTCGACATCAAACTCAAGCGGCTGAAGCTGCGTGTGGGCTATCTCGGCGACTGCCAGCAGAGCAAATTCAACGACATACGCTACCACGAATGGCAGCACCTGCTGCTCATCGGCGTGGTGCGCGAACTCAAGATAATCAGATAAAGATGAAGCACAAAATACTCCTTTGCCTCTTGCTGCTCGCTTGTGTGGCCTCGTGCGTCGACGAGGACGAGTATGCCGACACGCCCACGGGCAACTTCGAGGCCTTGTGGCACATCATGGACCAGCACTACTGCTTCTTCAGCGACAAGCAGGTGGACTGGGACGCCATCCACGCCAAATATGCGCCGCAAGTGAACAACGGCATGACGAGCGAGCAACTGCTTGAGGTGATGCAGAACATGCTGTCCGAGCTGCGCGACGGCCACGTCAACATCTACACTTCGTTCAACACCGTGCGCTACTGGTCGTGGCACGAGGACTACCCCACCAACCTGAATGACACGCTCATCGACCGCTACATGGGCACCGACTACCATCTGGTGTCGGGCATGAAATACCGCATTCTTGACGACAACACGGGCTATGTGCGCATTGAGACGTTCCAGACCAGCTTCGGCGACGGCAACCTCGACGACATGCTCTACTATTTCGCCACCACCGACGGCCTGATAATCGACATCCGTGGCAATGGCGGCGGACTGCTCACCACAGCTGAGAAACTGGCGGCCCGCTTCACCGACGAGGAGACAACTGTGGGCTACCTGCGCCACAAGACCGGCACGGGCCACGACAGCTTCTCCGACCCTGAGAAGCAGACCGTGAAACCGTCGAGCGGAATGCGCTGGCACAAGCCCGTGGTGGTACTGACCAACCGCGAGGTCTTTTCTGCCGCCAACGAGTTTGTGAAGTACATGCTATGCTTCCCCCGTGTCAGTGTTGTGGGCGACCGCACTGGTGGCGGCAGTGGACTCCCGTTCAGCTCGTCGCTGCCCAACGGCTGGAACGTGCGCCTCTCGGCCTGCCCCATGTACGACCGCGACATGAACCAGACCGAGCAGGGCATCGACCCCACCTACAACGTCGGTCTCGACCGCACCGCCTCGCTTCAAGGCCGCGACAGCATCATCGAGTTTGCCCGGCGCCTCATCCATGGCACAAATTAAATCAGAAAAACAGCGTCAACACCCCCGCTGTTTCGATAAAAATTATTACCTTTGCACCCCGAAGGCGCTTGTGGCGGAATTGGTAGACGCGTTAGACTTAGGATCTAATGGCCCAGGTCGTGCAGGTTCGAGTCCTGTCAGGCGCACGTATAGTAATGCTAAATAGTTGGGTATAAAATGTTTGGCTCTTTTTAAGCATTACTTTTTGCCGAGTTGTTTTGGAGTAGTATCGTATGCTCCAATATATGTAGCTCAGGGCTATTGTTGTATATCTTTCTCCAAACTTTCTATATGATTATGAATGATGTTCTTGTATTCAACTTTCTGATTTGGAGAGATGAATGACATGTCAATGATCTCGTCCCATTTGTCGGTCATGGTTGTAAAGTGACGCATTATACGCTCTACGACTTTTTTCTGAACTCCTGTAGCCTCCATAGCCACTCGTAAGTCCATTGGTAGCACCTTGTTTTGAAACCCGTTTACAGGCATGGCCAGGTCTTCCGTGTCCTCAGGCATCACAAGCCTGGTCGATACCTGGTCGTATGTCGGGGCAAGACTGTATTTCCCGTCATTGTCACCGATAAGGGAGAAGTTCTTTAGGTGCATGTCGGAATTGCCAACTATCCACGAGAATACGACCTGCTCCCAATAGTCAACCACGTCAAGCATGGCTGCTGACGAAAACTTCTTTATAAGTGTCGTCACCATCTCGTAGCTGCCCTGGTATTTTTGCTCGGTGAGCCTTCCTGCGAGCTGGCACATGTCTTCCATAGGCAGTTTGTCACCATCAAGAGTGCGGTCAATCCTCCTGGTTATGTAATTCAGCTCTCCGTCACTGAAACGTATCAGAGAATGTGGAACAGTGGCTATTCCTGCCGCCTCCGCAAGATGCATTGTCAGATCCTCCACCTCGGGAAGATGCTCGAACTGCTCTGTTTGTGGCTTTAGTATGTACCTCCCTCCCATGACTCCGACAATAGTCAGGCGCTGGTGATGCCCCACATAATCGTGTTCCAAGTCCATGGATAGCTTTGCCTGGACACCTGTGACGGTTGTGTGGCTCTTTATGACCACAGTAGCAAGCTGGTTAAGGTCTTTCCTCGTATAGGGGAGTGCTGGGGCTTGTCTGCTGCCGAAGAACTTTCTGGCGCATAGTGGGTGGAAATCTTTCTCACCTTCTTTAAGGGGCTTATAGCAATAAAGGCATCTTTCCATCACTTCTTCTCTGTTGGTATTGGTTCGACGCTTACGTTTCCTATACAGTCCCTGCAACAGGTCAACAGCAGTCCCATCCGGTCTCTGCGGTTTATTTTCCAGTTGCGCTCTGCTATATCCAGCATCCATCCTTCAGGAATTAGGCCGTCAAAGAAGGAGAACATTACGTTGTTATGGTAAGGTTCCTCCCTCAGAGGTAGGGTCAGGCTGATTGGTAAGGCTCTTTCCCGCTCAAGATAACCCTTAAGATACTCAAAGGTGTATCCGAACTCGTTCTCGGTAACGACACCGGCAGCAATGCCGTTGCAATATACTTTTCCTTGTCTCATTGATTAAGTTCCTCCTTGTCTATGGGAACGGGCCCCATCTGCATGTTGAATAGCTCCAAAACCTGATTGACCTTGTCAAGCCGCAAGGTAGGCTTGCCCTGCTCCAAGTCGCGTATGAACCTAAGGCCTACACCGGACTTGAATGCGAGGTCTTGCTGCGTAAGATGGTAACGCTTACGCAACGCCTTCACTTCTGTAGAGAGTTTGTTACGTTCCATGTTAAAACCAATTATACCTTATCGGGAACAAAGATAGTGATTTGTTTTGATTTAGCAAAATAAAAGGCCCGATAAGGTATATTTGTGGTTCATTTTTATTATTCTATACCCGTAAATGACTATTAATATAGAGGCTTATATGATAAAATCCCTCTCAAAAGTGACTTATTTTTGAAAAAGTCACTTTTGAGAGGGAGAATTTGAGGCCGATTGTTGCCATAAAATTCTTTGCTTTTGATTTCTATTGGTTACAAAGCTATGCACATTTTCTTTAATAATCAAATCGGTTTTTGCCGAGTTAAGTCCGAATTGATGAAATCTGTGAAAATCGATAGATAGGCAAATCGTATGTAACTCCATGATACTTAGATTTCTACACATTTTTATCAATTTCTGACAATTACATGCTTCTTTGACTGTCGGGCGCACATAATAAATTGCCAAATGGCTCTTCGTAAGCTATTTGGCAATTGAAATCCATTCCTTTGAGGCCGTTTATTTCATCAACATCTTGTGGGCTATACCATTATCTGTCTTCACGATGTTGACTCCCTTGCTTTCTTTTGGAAGTTTTTTGCCACTTATGTCGTATATAGTGGAAACTGTAATGTATGGCGAGGTTCTTGCGTCCTTAATGCCGGTTGATTGGTTTGCTGCTTTGGTAAACCGTATCTCGTTGGAGCTTCCCAAAGGTTGAACGACAAGCTCCGTTGATGTGAACGAAATAATCTTGAAGATTAATGTAAGATCACCACCTGCCCCTAAGGTGATGTGTAGCTTATCGCCATTGGTTATAGAAAAATCATTGATTAGGGTTGTGTTATATTCATCTTCTAAGTTGCTCTCGCTTGGATCATAGTATTTGCCTTGCCACTGTCCGTAAAATTTGCCGCAACCATAATATTGAAAAAGATTGTCATCATCGTTTCGAGTATAGGACCACATCCCGCCCCCAAACCACAGACTGTCGATAGAAACAAGATAATTGTCAACAGGCTGCATAACGGCCGATCGCACCCACTTGCCAATAAGGTTTGCCTCGTCGAAACTTTGGGCTTGCAACGGCATCAAGCTTGCAAACACCATTGCCAACATCAATAACATTTTTTTCATGCAAACTGAGATTTAAGTGCCTATAAACTCCCAAGTTCGGCGTTATTATAGATTGTTGTATTTGGAAAGAAAAGACGTGGGAGTCTGTACTTGCTTATCCCGTTTTCAGGCTTCTCGCATTGCCTTTCCCTAAGGATAAGCAACGAGAGCCCACGCCATGGGATATTATAAACCATACTATAGCGGTATAGATACAATACACCTAACGTGGACGTTCCGTTGCCGTATCTTCTTAGGGATCAAACTTTGCGAGAATTTGAAAACAGAAGATAACGTTCGTAAACGTCCTTTCTTGAGCCATTGACCTGTGGTTACGCGTAACCAGTTGTCTTTGAGCTCAATTCCATCGATGTCTTGATTTGCCGACCTGTAAAGATTGGCATCTCAATTGCAAAGTAAAGCATATTTTTTGAAAGTAACAACTTTTTTACTAAAAATTTGCGGATAATTTTATTGCGCAGCAAACTGCGTTAACAAACATTCAACAACTACTTTGTAGGGGCTTAATTTATCATGCCCGCACAGCTGTCTAAGAAACGAGGGTGTGTCAAAATGAGGCCGGAGGCCTCAATAATCAGTCAAACACGACAGCTTGGGGTTACTGATTTGTTACGGAGGCTCCGTAATGACGTTACGAGGCCTCCGTAATCGTGTTACGGGGCTTCCGTAATCGGATTACGGAGCCTCCGTAATTGGATTACGAAACTTGCATTCATCTTTCGTAAAATGATTATTCGCAAGAGACAGAAAAAGAACGGTACAAGTATGAGGCGGGAATAGTCTCGAAGAGACTAAAATTGTCAATAACAGTCAAGCAACGGGCAGACTGAGGTGTCAAAATGGTTTAATAACCGTGCCCCGACGGGGCATAAGCACTGCTGAAGTGGCGCTGCTTGTGCGCTCTTCGAGGCACGTTGAAATTCGCCCGTATCCTAACCCCACACTGCGCTTTGCTTAGTGTGGGGTTATTGATACTTAAGCCTCTCACGAGGCTTTTCTGCCGATTGCGGATAATCATATATCTCATCTTACATGCTGCAAGATAATGGCCTGTTGGCTTGCCGATGTCGATATTTATTTGTATTTTTGCCTCGTTAATTTGAATGGGTATGAAATACGTCAACGACACTGTCAGGCGGCAAGACAGGCTGCTCGACGAAGGGCGGGCCCGCGAGCTTCTGGCCACGGCGGAATGGGGAGTGCTGTCGATGGCCGACGGCGACGGACAGCCATACTCTGTGCCCGTCAACTTCATTTGGGACGGACGGGACAGCGTCTACATCCACTGTGCGCCCGAGGGTCGCAAGTTGCGTGTGCTGGCCAGCAACCCCAAGGTTTCGCTCTGTGTGGTGGGACGGGTCAACCTCAAGCCACGCCAGTTCACCACCGAATATGAGAGCGTCATTGCGTTTGGCACAGCCCACACTGGCCTCAGCGCCGACGAGCGCATGCACGCCCTCCATTTGCTCGTCGACAAGCTGTCGCCCGAATACCGCGAGACGGGCTACCGCTATGCCCAAGGCAGCTTCGGCCGCACTGAGATAATACGCGTCGACATCAGCGAGTTCTCAGGAAAATGCAAGCGGATGAAGAAATAAAATAACCATATATACCATGAAGATAATACTTACAGGAGCCACGGGTTTCGTGGGCGAGGGCGTGCTGATGGCATGCCTTAGCGACAGTCGCGTGGAGAGAGTGCTGAGCATCGGTCGCCGTCCTTGTGGTCACCATCACCCTAAACTTGAGGAACTTACGGTGGGCAACCTGATGTCGATAGAGCTTGGCGACCCGAGGCTTGCGGGCTACGACGCCCTCTTCTTCTGCGCCGGCATAAGCAGTGTGGGCATGACAGAGGAGCGATACCGCCCCATAGCCCACGACATACCCATCCACTTGGCCGAGGCTCTGCCCCAGCGCGACTGCATGACCTACATCTTCGTCAGCGGCGCGGGCACGGGCAGCAGTCCACAGATGTGGGCGCGGGTGAAGCGGCAGACCGAGTCGGAGCTGCAACAGATGGGATTCAGGCAGGTGTTCTGCTTCCGCCCCGCCATCATGCGGCCCACCAAGGGGCAGCTCCACGTGAAGAAGATGGACCGGCTGCTCGGTTTCTTCTTCCCGTTGATGAGGCTTCTGGCCGGTGGAAACACGCTCGAAGAGGTGGGCCGCGCCATGATAGGCGCAACAGAGCGCGGCTACGACCACGTGGCCATAGAGGTGGCCGACATAAAGCGGCTTGCAGAGTAATGACATTTGACCCATAACAACCATGTATCCTACAAGAGAAACGGCCATCAACGAGCTCGACTTGGCCGTGCGGATGAACCCAGGCCCTTGGCGCGACCATTCGCTCAACGCCGGGCAGGCGGCGCGGCTGATCGCCGAGGCCTGTGGCGACATCGACCCCGACAAGGCCGAGGTGCTGGGGCTGCTCCACGACATAGGCCGTCGCACGGGAGTGGCTCAGATGCGCCATGCCATCGACGGCTACGACTACTCGATGGCCCACGGATGGGACGAGGTGGCGAGGGTCTGCCTGACCCATTCGTTCCCCTTGCCCGACGCCAACAAGGATCTTGGGCGCAAAGATGTAACGCCAGAGCAGTTCCAATTCATCGACCGCTTCATCCGCAACATCGAATATGACGACTACGACCGGCTCATCATCGTGTGCGACAGCCTGGCCACCGCCGACGGGTTCTGCATTCTGGAGAAGCGGTTTGTCGACACCACGCGGCGTTACGGCGCTTTCCCTTTCACCGTGGAAAGGTGGAACAAGGTCTTTGAATTTAAGGAGAATCTGGATAGGCGCATTGGCCGCAGCATCTACAGCGTGCTGCCCGGCATAGAGAAGTGCATCTATTGGTGATGGTATGGCATCACCTTAGGGGGGTGGTTGTGTCGAAAGACTCTGATAAAGCGGGCATGATAAATCATGCCTGCTATGCGTGGTTTCTCCCACTTGTAGTGGCCGCCACAAGGGCCGCGCCCTGCATTTGGATGTTTCTTGCTGTAGGCGGATAATCATAATAGACATTATTATTAACAACTATTTAAGCAAACTAAAAAATCATTTTTAGTTATCTTTTAGCTTGCACGCAAAAATAGAATAACCTAACTTTGCCGAAGAATTTCTTACTATAATAAGCGACATGTCAGCAACGTTGAATAGGTTGTTATTTTCTTTAGCGTTATTAAATGCCTGCTCTGCGTACAGTATCACCGTTACGTATAGGACTACCTATAAGTTGACAGAGGGTGGGCAGCGGCAGACGTGCGACAATATCCTTGATATTGGCGACAGTTGCTCATGCTTCTACAATTTCAGAGGCTATCGTGCCGATGTGGTCACCGACAGCCTGTTGGCTTGCGGCTATAACGGTTATGAGACTATCGGAGTGTTGGGGGAAATGAAACTTCTTGGGCAGAGGACAAACTATGCCGTATTCAAAAACTTTCCAAGAGTGGGAAAGCTGACATACACTGAAAATGTCCTTGATGACTATGTCTATGAAGAAGAAATGCCTAAGCAGGATTGGGAACTGCTCGACGGCGATACCGTCGTTCTCGGATACACGGCTTATAAGGCTCAGACCAAATACCGTGGACGCACTTGGACTGTTTACTACACTCCTGAGATTCCCGTTGGCGACGGGCCATGGAAGCTATGCGGCTTGCCGGGGCTTATCCTATATGCCCGGGAGTCGCAGGGCATTTTCTCTTTCGAGGCAGTCGGCATTGCCAAGGGGCTGTCACGAGAGCCGCTTCACCCGTGGAAGAAGAAAATGAAACGCTGCACTGCCAAGGAACTCGCCTCGTTGAAGGAACTTCAAGCATGGGACGGCGGCCAATTCTCACAGCAGACATGGGGAATGAAGTCGCAGATGTTTGACGCACAAGGTAGGGCGATGCCACCAGAGCATAAGAAAGCATGTCTGATAGAGATGCCTGAATGAAGCGACTCGCAACCTTATTCCTATTGCTTGCCATAGCTGTTGTCCATTGCCTTGGGCAGACATATACTGGCAAGATTTCCAATGCTGACGGAACGGCATTGAAAGACGTTTCTGTAATCTTGCTCAATGCCAAGTCTCATCCTGTCGGATTCGCCCGCAGTCTTGGCAAAGGAGATTTTTCAGTAAGTCCGCAACAGGGTAAGTCCGCACAAGCCATACAGTTCTCTAATATGGGATATGAGACTAAGAAGATTCCATTGGAAGATTTTAAAAATGGGGCAACATATATCTTGGAGGAGAAAACCTTTGAACTCAAAGAGGTAAAGGTAACGCCCGATAAGGCCTTTCAACGCGGCGACACCACAACATATCTTGTCTCGGCATACATGCAAAAACAAGACCGCAGCATTGCCGATGTTCTGAAGAAGATCCCCGGTATAGAGGTTCGGCAGGACGGACAGATAAGCGTTGACGGAAAGGCAATAAACAAATTCTATATTGAAGGTATGGACTTGCTTGGCGGCAAGTATTCCTTGGCAAGTGAGAATATTGACGCCCAAAAAGTGAGCCGTGTGCAGGTGCTCCACAACCATCAGCCGGTTCGAGTGCTCCGTGATGTCAATTTCAGTGAGCAGGCTGCATTGAACATTGTGCTCAAGGACGACGCTAAAAACGTCTGGCAGGGTGTCGTTGAATTGGCGGGAGGACATACACTGCAAGGCGATGGCTCATGGCTCCGTGACGGTCGGCTGTTGGCAATGCTTTTTGCAAGAAAGAAGCAAAGTATAAGCATGTTCAAGACAAATAACACAGGAAAGGATATATCGAGGGAGGTTTCTGACCTCGCTAACGAGAATGCGGATGTTGACGATGGCGCACGGCTGCAAAACATAAGTCTTACGGCTCCATCGCTTGACCAGCAACGTTACACATTCAACAACACCAACCTCTTTGCAACCAACTGGCTTTTCAAGCCTAACAAGGATACTGATCTCCGGCTCCAAGTCGACGCCCTCTTCGACAAGACTGACCAGAACATGAACCGCACGACGACATTCATTGATGCCGGTACTGATGGTGTCACAGTTTCAGAGAATCAAAGCGCATTCAGCAAGCGGAATGAATGGAAAGGAGAGCTGCTGTATAAACTCAATTCTGACAAGGTTTTCGTGAGCAATTCGCTCCGTGGATATGCTGACTTTAATTATTCGCGCGGGCTGTCAATGCTGAATGGAGCAGAAGTCAGACAGAATGTAGAACCACGAAAGAGGTATATTGATGACAACCTAAGAATAATTAAGAACCTGCCCAACAACCACAGCTTGTCATTTACCACGCGATTGCATTATGGCTATCTGCCGGGAACACTCCTTCTTCAAGATGGAAACATTGAGAGACTCGGCATTCACAATCTGATATGGAATGCATCGTCTTACTTCCGCTACAAGCTTGCGGGAATATACCTGACATGGAGAATTGGGGCTGAATATAACGACCAGCGGCAGAACATCAACAATCCACTTGCCAGTGCCACAGACAAATATCAGCGTTTCCAATTATGGCTTGCTCCGTCATTGTCATACAAGTCGCAATCATTCAGCGTTATAGCGACAGGCAGAACAAGTTTTGTCCACCGCAAATTGGAGAATATGAAGCGATGGCAAACAGTGTTTCAGCCAACAGTGATGATGGAGTACAAACTCAACGGATATGTGAGCACTAATCTGGATTACGTCAGTTCATGGAGCCCGCTTGCTCTTTCCCAATCGTCGGATTCCCCTATTTTCACCGACTATATGTCTCTTTCGCAAGGTGTGGGGAGCCTGATGAATTCCCGTAGTCGAATGGTCATGCATTCATAGCGGTACAGCAATCCCGTACATGGTCTTACTGGCACTGCTGGTTTTACATTCAATCACACGAGCGGCATTCCCCTTTATAACAGTTCGTATACCGAAGGATTCTACATGCGCAAGGCGAATGGCGAGGAGAGTGATGCCGACAGCTACGTGCTAAATGGTAGAATAAGCAAGGCAGTTGGTTGGGGGAAATTTACTATTGCGCTTTCTGGCACTGTCAACTGGTATAACTATGACCTTATGGTCAGCAATGCCCGTACCCCCATTCGTCAACGTTATGCCACTACGGGTGTGGAATTTTCATGGCATCCATTGTCGTGGCTGTCGGTCGAAGAAAAAAGCAATGTCAACTTCAACCGTCAGAGTTCATCTTCACCATCAATTTCAAAAACATCCTTTCGATACTTCCATCACCTGTTCAACCTTTTCCTGATGCCAGGCAAATGGCAGATAGAGTGCATTAATGAATATTATCACAGCAATGACAAGACCATCTCGAACGACTATTTCTGCGATATTAAGGCGAGCTATCGGACTAAGACATACGAAGTGGGCTTGACTTGCACCAACATATTTGGCACGACCGACTACGAACGGCATATAGTCAGTTCATATACTCGTGCATTTACTATGAATGTCCTCCGTCCGCGCTCAGTACTCTGTTTCTTTAGCTTTTCTATTTGATTTTCCTTTGTTTCGATTAATGGGAAGCCAACTTTCCAAGCGCTTTCTCCAGCGCGTCGAGGTCGGCGTCGGTGGTGGCCCAGCTGGTCACGAAGCGGCACAACAGACGGTCGCCCACTGGCTCCCACACCTCAAACAGCACATCACGCATCAGCTCCTCTTTCTGTTTGGCTGTGAGGATGACGAACTGTTGGTTGGTGGGCGAGGCGATGGGCATCGGCAGTCCATGCGCCTTGAACATGGCGCGGAGCCGTCGTGCCATGTCGATGGCGTGGCGAGACAGGCGGAAGTAGAGACCGTTGGTCAGCAGCGTGTCGAACTGCAAGCCGAGCATCCGCCCTTTGGCCAGCAGTGCGCCATGCCGCTTGATGTGGGTGAAGATGTGGCGTGGCGCACGAGTGCGGGTGTAGACCACCGCCTCGCCAAACAGAGCTCCCACCTTGGTGCCGCCGATGTAGAACACGTCGCAGTGGGAGGCCAAGAAGGGCAGGTCGATGTCGCACTCGGGCGCGGCCAACCCGTAGCCGAGCCTCGCGCCGTCGATGTAGAGGTAGATGTGGTGGCGACGGCACACGTCGTAGATGTCGCCGAGTTCCTTTCGGCTGTAGAGCATGCCCAGCTCGGTGGGGAAGGTGATGTAGGCCATGCCTGGTTGCACCTCGTGTGGGGCGTTGTCGTCGGCCTCGAAAGCTTGCAAGTAGGCCTCCAAGTCTTGGGCGCGGAGTTTGCTGTCGTGGCCGGGAGCGACGAGCACCTTGTGGCCGGAAGCCTCGATGGCTCCCGCCTCGTGGACGTTGATGTGGCCTGAGGGCACACTTACCACGCCCTCGCACCCCATCAGCAGCGAGTCGATCACTGTGGCGTTGGTCTGAGTGCCCCCGACGAGGAAGTAGACGTCGGCCTCGGCCATGCCGCAGAGCTGACGTATCTTCTCGCGGGCCGAGGCTGTGTATTTGTCCATGCCGTAGCCCGACGACCGCTCATCGTTGGTGGCCACGAGCCTCTGTAATATCTCGGGCGCGGCCCCATTGTTGTAATCACTTTCGAACGATACCATTTCCATCTGCTTTTGGTTGTCTGATGCTGCAAAGTTACAAATAATTGCCGCATTTTGTCTCTTTTCCCGTCATTTCTGATGAAAACCGCGTGTTCGGGCAGCTTGGGGTTCTGGGTTTAAGGTGGGCCTAACCTGAAATTAAGTTCACATTCACTTGCTTATTAAAGCAGAAAATGCTAAATTTGCATCGGAAACCAAAGCCATAATGTTATGCGGTATTTAGACCCACGTGCTGACCTTACGTTTAAGAGGGTGTTCGGCGAGCATCCCGACCTTGTGATTAGCTTGCTCAACGCATTGCTGCCACTTGATGACCAGCATCAAGTGAAGAGCGTGGAGTATGTCCCTATAGAGCTCGTCCCTGACAATCCTTTGAAAAAGAACAGCATTGTCGATGTCAGGTGTAAGGATGAGTCGGGACGACAGTTCCTTGTAGAGATGCAGATGATATGGTCGGAGGAGTTCAAGCAGAGGGTGCTGTTCAATGCTTCAAAGGCTTACGTTCGGCAGTTGGACAAGCGTGAGGATTACGAACTGTTGCAGCCAGTGTATTCCCTCAACCTTGTGAACGAAGTGTTTGAGCCAAAGTTGGAGGAATTCTATCACCAATACGATGTGGCTAACGCTATCCATCCTGACAAGATAATAGAGGGGCTGCACTTGATATTTGTCGAGTTGCCTAAGTTTAAGCCTCACTCTTTCTCCCAGAAGAAGATGCAGGTGCTCTGGCTCCGCTATCTCACTGAGATGGGCGATGCGCAGAAAGTGCCCCAGGAGTTTCTTGACAATCCTGAGGTTAAGAAGGCTGTCGAAATCCTTGAAGAGTCGTCGTATACTCCTGCTCAGTTGGAAGGCTATGATAAGTTTTGGGACATTGTGCGCACAGAGAAGACCTATTTCAACAGTGCCAAAAGGAAAGGTTTTGCCGAAGGAAAAGCTGCTGGAATGGCTGCAGGAATGGCCGCAGGAATGGCTGCAGGAAGGGCCGAAGGAAGAGCCGAGGGTGAGGCTGACGGGACATTGAAGGAGAAAAAAAGAACGGTTGCAAGATTGAAAAATATGGGACTGTCAGCCAAACAGATAGCTGAAGCAACCGAACTTTCGATAGACGAGATAGAGAATATTTAGGAACTTTTGCTTATTTCATTCTTCGCTTGCACAATGGAATCGCGAAAAGACACAGCCGCCGAGAAGAAGGCGAGCGGCCGATACAACTGCGCACAGGCCGTGCTGACCACCTACGCCGACCTGACAGGACTTGACGAGGCCACGGCGATGAGCCTGACCGACGCATTCGCTGCCGGGATGACCAACATGGAGGGCACGTGCGGCGCACTTGTGGGTGCGGGGCTGGTGCTGGGATTGGCCAACCGCGACAAGCCTAAGACGCGCAAGCAGATGAAAGCGGTGATGACGAAATTCCAAGAGCGCAACCACGCCACCCAGTGCAAGCTGCTGAAGGGCGTGGGCACCCACGTGGTGCTGCGCGAGTGCCCCCTCTGTGTGGCCGACGCGTGCGAGCTGATGGAGCAGCAATTGGGCGCAAAATAGCCTTTCGGGCAATGCAAAAAGGGCTTGGCAATCAATGGCTCACAATTGTGGCACGAACGGTTCACAATTGTGAGCCGTTGCGCCCTCAATTGTGAACCACATTGCCCTCAACTGTGAACCAATCATTAAAACATTTATTTCACCTCTACCAACTTGTTGTCTGAGCTGTAGGTGGCGGTGAGCTGGGGGCTTATTGTCGTTTGTCCGTCAGCGTCGATGGGGCTGCTGTTGGCACTGTAGATGTAGGAATTGCCGCCACTGAACGTCAGGTTGCCGTCGGCTTTCAGACCCTTTGGCGACGACAACAGCTTGGTTCCGAAAGTTTCTATGGCAAGATTTCCACCGCCAATCAGCACATTGCCATTGGCCTTGATGCCTTTGCCGCCGTCGCCCGTGGCCTTCAGGTTGACTGTTCCGCCCGTTATTGTGAGCGTGCTGTCGCACTTCATTGCCGCCACGCCAGTGGTGTCGCCACCTTGTGCCAGCGCATTGCCTGTGGCGATGGCCGTGAGCCGCCCACCGCTGACGCTGATGTTGGCCTCCGAGTTGACTGCTTTGCCTCCGTCGCCCGTGGCTGAAAGGTTGAGCACGCCGCCGCGGATGCTGATGCCGTCGTTGGCCTTGAGGCAGTTTTTCTTGCTGCACGCCACGTTGATTACATTGCCCGGGCGGAACACTATGTAGTCGTCGGAGGCGATGCCGTTCTGGTGGTTGCCAGCGACGGTCAGCTTGCCGCTTCCACAGAATATGATTTGCCCCTCAGAGAAAAGCGTGCCCTTCTCGTCCTCGCCCGATGGGGTGTTGTAGGTGGCGCTGTCGCTCAGGGTGTTGACCGAGCCTTCGGCCAGCACCACATACATCGACTTGCCGCACTGGCTGTTGATGGCAGCGCCGGTGGGGTTGTTGATGCTCACGTTGTCGAGTGTGAGCATGAGTTTGTGGTCGTAGTCGCCACCTATCTTGAACGAGCCGTCGGTGGTGGAGCCCGTCAGCGTGTAGGCGGCGCCGGCGATGTCCGACGTGATTACCACGTGCGCCCCACTGACCGACGCTTTCAGCCCGCTGAAGTTGGAGTTGATGGTGGCCGTGTCGCCGTTGTAGGTTATCACGACGGCCTTGGTGAACGAGGAATTCTCCACATAGTCGTTGTCGTCGGCTGGTATTGTCTCGCTCTCGGCGAGAGCCGTTTCGTCGAAGTCAATGTCGCGCAGAGTGTAGGTGGTCTCCTGCCCGCTTCCGCCGTCGATTATGTCGCTGAAGTCGGTGTCGTCGTTCTCGCACGAGGCCATCAGGCATGTCAGCGCGGTGGCCAATATATATAATGTGTGTTGCTTTCTCATGGCAATGTGGATTTAGAATTTGAACTTGTAGCCCAGTCCGACGATGTGGGTGTCGGCCTGGTTGTCGCCGTCGTCGCCTCTGACGTCTTGGAAGCGGTAGAACAGGCCCAGCGTGTGGCTCTTCTTGATTTTCCACTCAGCTCCGACGGTGTATCTCACCTTCTTCACGCTCCACGCGTTGAACAGTTCCACGCTGGCGTATGGGTCGACCTTGCACTTGGGAATGTTGTAGTCCACCTGCAGCCGGCTCCTGAGCACGTTCTTTCCGCGCCCCGAGACCTCGGTGTCCTCCCACAGGCTGTTGTCGAAGTCGTAGCGGCGGGTGGTTGACGACGGGCGGTAGGTGTACTGCCACCGCTCGCGCAGCGAGAGGCTCAGCCGTCCCACGTCGAGACTGCCCGTCAGGTCTACATGGAAGCGGTGGCGCGAGCCCCAGTAGCTGGGCCGCCAGTTGTTGTATGTGCCGTCGGAGTGGAGCGATATTTTCTCCTTGTTGTTGTCGCGCAGGAACGTGTAGCCCGCCGAGGCCTTCAGATGCTTTGCAATCTTGTATTCCACATCGGCGCCCAAGTCCCACCTGTCGATGGTGCGGCTGTCGTTGCGGGTGCGCAGTTCGGCCTCGACCCCCACGCTCCACCTCTTGTCTATTTTCTTCTCGGCTCCTGCCGAATACCATACGCCGAAGTCGTCTTGCGCCATGGCCGTGGCTGGCAGCAGCATCAATAGAATGGTCAGTTTCTTCATAACTCTCTTGCTTCTGATGGGGGTGTTCTTATTGGTCCGATTTCACGTAGTCGTCGCGTCCGAGCTTCAGCTTCGTGTCTACGGTCTCGTCGGCTTGTGTGGCATTCGCGTCGTCGTAGTACACCTTCACAATGGCCATGTCGCGCAGCATGTCGACACTGCCCACGGCCACGCTGGTTATGTTGAGTCCGAGCCGCTTGCTCAGGTCGTCCACCAGCTCGTCGCGCCGCGAGGGCACTATGAGGTCGATGCGGTCGTATTGCACCAGCTTGCAGGGTTTCTGCTTCAGCCTCAGCTCCAGCGCGTAGATGCAGAGGATGAAGATGAGGTTGGTGAGCAGCAGCTCCACTATCGACACCGAGGTGGCGATGGCGTTGACCACGGCGAGGGCGATGATGACAAACAGGTAGGTCATCTCGCGCACTGGCATGGCGTCGGTGCGGTAGCGCATGATGCTGAATATGCCGAAGAGACCGATGCCGATGCCGATGCTCGTCTTGGCCTTCATGTCCTCGAGCACGAAGATCATGAAGAACACGAGGAAGAAAATGGCCACGCTGATGAGCATGAACGTGAAGTAGAAGTCGCGCCGCTGGCTCTTGCGGAAGTAGAGCCGGTCGACAATCACCCACGTGGCAGCCATGCACACGACGAAGCGCAGCAGCATTGTGGCGTAGACGCCGGATATGCTAAGGTCGAACAGTTCCATGGTGTTGTATATTTTTAATGTCGGAAAAATCTAATTGGCCAATGCCTCCATCTTCATTATCCGGTGGAGTCGAGGTTTCAGCATGTTGTGGGGCAGCGAGCTGTTGGTCAGGGCCGCCCCGACACAGTACTTGCTGAAGCCCATCGGCTTTATGCGCAGGCTGCGCAGCATATCGAGGATGGGCGAGGGGGCGAGGCCGTCGCGCTTCAGCTCTATCACCACTATCTCGGGCAGTGAGAGGCTGTGGCCCGTCTGCAGGTTGTGGAAGCTGAGGCCAGTGTCGATCGTCAGCCGCTCGGTCAGCGCGTTGTTGACGAGCGTGATGCGGCTGAAGCGGTTTTCCACGTGCTCGGTGAGAGTGGCGGCCTCGTAGTGGAGCGTGTGGCAGAGGAACGAGCCGTAGCCGCTGAGGCTGACGTGTTGCGACGGACTGAAGCCATCCACCGCCACGCGCCGCTTGCTCGTGCGTCCGTGGTTGTTCTTCGTCTTCACCTCGAGGAAGTTGAGGCTGGAGTCGACGTAGGAGCGTATGCGCAGCTTCTGCCTTGTGGCGCAACCCGTCTCGTGGCGGATGTACATGCTGTGCTGGGGCGTGTCGAAATAGAGCGTGTAGTACCGCGCCATGCGCCTCCCGCCGATTTCCTGCGCCCGGTAGCTGCCACAGGCCAGGCCGAGCAGCCTCACGAGCTGGTGGCGTGTGGTTACGAACTTGGTGTCGGTGCGGTTCATGAGCCTGACGCCACCCATCTCTTCCAGCGTGATGGGATTGAACCTCTGCAATATGTCGTTCAACTCGTTCATAGCGCGTGAATGTTACAATCTCGTTACAAAAGTAGCAAAACGCTTACAATAACGCCAAAATAATCAACCAGAAGTTGTTTTTCTTCAACAAACAAGGCAAAAAAGGCCGTTTTAATAGTGCGCATGTTAAAGAATTATAAGCCATGAAACCGCAACTAACTGATGCTCAGCGATAGTTTCTTTCAGGTAACTTACTAACTCCATGGAAACTTCTTGCATATTATTGCTTTTTTCACTATCTTTGCAAACGTGAACTAAAAACAAAATCCACAATGAAGGCAATAGTGATCAGCGGATGCTGCAAGGCTGAGGACTTACACGTGAGCGACCTGCCCATTCCGCAAGTGCAGCCGGGGTGGGTGCTGGTGCGTGTCAGAGCCGCCGGCATGAACCACTCAGAGGCTATACTGCGCATGTATGAGGCCGACGAGGATTACATCAACACGCCCATCGTGCCTGGCATAGAGTGTGTGGGCGAGGTGGCCGACCCCTCCGACAGCGACCTCAATCGTGGCGACCGCGTGGTGGCCCTGATGGGTGGCATGGGGCGCTCGTTCAATGGCAGCTACGAGGAGTATGCACTGCTGCCGCGCACCCACGTGTTCCGCGTCAGCACTGACCTGAGCTGGGTGGAGCTGGCCGCGATACCCGAGACCTACTTCACGGCCTACGGCTCGCTCTCTGAGAGTCTGCAACTCAGCGCGGGCGACACGCTGCTGGTGCGCGGGGCCACAAGCACGGTGGGTCAGGCGGCCATACAGTTGGCCAAGGCCATGGGTGCCACAGTGATAGGCGCGTGCCGCAGGGAGGCCTCGTTCCAGAAGTTGTGGGACATCGGGGCCGACTATTGCGTTGTCGACGACGGGCTGATCAGCCGACGCCGTCTGCAAAAGCGGCCCAACAAGGTGCTGGAGTTGATTGGCCCGAAGACGCTGCGCGACAGTCTGCTCACCGTGAGCCATCCCGGCTACGTCTGCAACACAGGCATACTCGGCAACGTGTTCACCGTGGAGCGGTTCGATCCTATAAAGTACATCCCCAACGGCGTGTTCCTCTCCAGCTTTTACAGCAACGACCCGACGCAGCATACGATTGACGAGTTGTTCGCCCTGATTCGCGAGCACCACATCCGGCCCTTGTACAGCCGCGTGTTCAAGCTCGGCGACATCGTTGAGGCTCACACCCTGCTTGAGAAGGGTGGGGCCGGAGGCAAGATGATACTCGACATGGAATGAGACACACATTATATTATATTATATGAAATCCACTTCCTCCCCAAATGGCTGCCTTGGCAACAAAGGAAAACATTGTTCGGCACTGTGACCAGGCCTTGGTCACGCGACGACCAGGCTTTGGTCACGGGATGACCAAGCCTTGGTCACGTGATGACCAAGCTGCGGTCAATGTTTTAAACCGCACAGATAGGTTTCGTTTTTATATGATGCACGGTTCATTCCGTTTGGATAATAGAGAAAATTCATTTTATATTAACCCTTCAAATCAACAAAATTATGCTTAAGAACCTTTTTTCAGTGAAGATGCAGAAGAACGCAGGCTCGGCTTGTGGCAGTGCTTGTGGGTCAGGTGAGAAACCATCAGCCTGTGGAGCCGCGGAGAAGCCATCAGCCTGTGGAGCCGCGGAGAAGC
>CAZRSL010000018.1:0-13656 GCA_964602785.1 uncultured Prevotella sp. | reverse complement strand
CGTCGGCTTGTGGAGCCGCGGAGAAGCCGTCGGCTTGTGGAGCCGCGGAGAAGCCGTCGGCTTGTGGAGCCGCGGAGAAGCCAGAAAAGTAATTACTAATTTCGAATTACTAATTACTAATTTCGAATTGGTCGCTTTGCGATGACAACGTGGCGGAGCGACCAATTCTCAATTCTCAACCCTCAATTATCAACCCTCAATTCTCAACCCTCAATTCTCAACCCTCAATTCTCAACCCCTCAAAGAGTGGAATACTTCTCCTTCCAATGGCACATAACCGAGGCTTGCGACCAACGCTGCAAGCATTGCTACATCTACGCCCTCGGCTCCCACGCCAAGTTTCGCCAGATGCCAGTGGGCGACATGCGCCGCGTGCTCGACAACATGGAGACTTTCGGACGCAAAGCCCAGCGCAAGCCATACCTCTACATCACTGGCGGCGACCCGATTTTGCATCCGCAATTCTGGACGCTGGCCGGCATGTTGAAGGAGAGGGAAATACCATTCACTGTACTTGGCAATCCGTTCTATCTCGACGATGATGTGTGCCAGCGACTGAAAACAAGTGGATGTCGGCAATACCAACTTTCGCTCGACGGTCTTGAGGCCACCCACGACCGCATTCGCCGGCCGGGCAGCTTCTGCGAGACGCTTGACGCTATCCCCGTACTGCACGGGGTGGGCATCCAAGTGGCCATAATGACCACTGTCAGCCGGTGGAACTATCGGGAAATACCTGCCCTGACAGATGTGGTGGTGGAGCACAAGGCCGACGTGTTTGCCTTTGCCCGCTACTGTCCCGACCGAGAGAGCCGCGACACTTGCTGCTCGCCTGAGGAATATCATGAGATGATGGAGCTGTGCTGGGGCAAATTCCAGCAATACAAAGATTCCGACACCTATTTCAGTCTGAAGGACCACCTCTGGACGCTGTTCAAGTATGAGCGTGGCCTTTTCGACCCCAAGAGCTATCCCGACGATGACATCGTGTATGACGGCTGCAACTGCGGCAATGGCCACTTCACAATACTCAGCGACGGGGCTTGTTATGCTTGCCGGAGGATGGAGAGCAAGGTGGGCAACGCGCTCACCGACGACCTCTACGACCTCTTCACTGGGCCGGAGATGGACAAATACCGCGTGTATGAGAACTTCGAGAAGTGCGCCCGCTGCGAGCTGCTGCGCTTCTGCCGTGGTTGTCCGGCCGTGGCCGCGGGCTATCATGGCTCGATGTACGCGCCCGACCCGGAATGCTGGAAGGCGGTGTGAGACAATGCAAAGAGCAAAAACATTATGGACGAAATCAAGATTACCAAGGAACTGTGCCTGCAAAAACTCTATTGGATAGGCATACTACACGTGGCGACGGTGGATGAGAATAAAAGGCCGCAGGTGCGTTGCGTCAGTGCGACACACTTTGAGTCCGACGCCATCTACTTCTACACCGCGCGGGGCAAGAGCTTCGCCCGTCAGTTGGAGGCGGGCGGCTATGTGCAGATGGAGGGGCTGACCAAGTACAAGGAGATGATACGCTTGTCGGGTCACGTGGAGAAGCCCGCCGACCAGAAGCGGTGGAAGAGCAAGATATTTGAGGAGCAGCCCTACCTAAGCAATGTCTACCCGCGCGACACCCGTGAGATAGGTGTGATATACATGATAAAGGATGCCACAATCGAATACTTCAACCTCGGTGTCCACCCGATACTGCGCCACTATTTCACCATGGGCAACGCCCAATGGCAACCGAAAGGCTACGAGATCAGCGACGACTGCATCGGTTGCGGCACCTGCCTCGACGCTTGTCCCGAGGGTGCCATCGACGAGGGTGCGCCTTTCGTCATCCGCCAAGACAACTGCCTGCAGTGCGGCAACTGCTACGAGCATTGTCCCGTGGAGGCGATACACAGGCTGTGAATTGCATTTTTGGGGAATTTGTGCCGTGTTTGAGAAATTGCGCAATGTGGAGTGAAAGCGGGCGGCATAGAAAGTGGGTGATGATTATTTCCCTCCCGCTTCAATCTTCTTCTTCAGCCGGCCGATGCCGCGCTCCAGGCTCTCCGACGGGGCTATGATGTTGTACTGTTCCCAGAAGTTGGGGTCGCCGAAGTATTCAGGGTGGTCGTAGAGCGACTCGTGGCTGCTGAACGAGTCGCGCGAGCGTATCGGGCTGACGCTGTCGGTCTGCTCCGACGTAACCACCATCTCCGACACCACGTGGTAGGGCGAGGCGAAGAGTTTGCGCTTCCATTCGCAGCGGAAGCTCGTCTCTGAGCGGATGTAACCCAGAGTGAGCCGCCCCGTCAGGTCGGTCTCGTAGCTCAGTTGCAGCTCCATGCCAAGGGGGCGGAAGCGCACTCCGCGCGGCTTGCTGTAGAGCAGAGCCTCGGTGGCCTTCAGCCGGTCGGTCATGTCGAGTTGCAGGTCGGCGTGCACAACCGAGAGGTTCCGTGTGGCTATGTAGAAGTCGCCTTGCAGCAGCGCGTATGGGTACATGCTGCGTGCGTCGGCCTTGGGTGTGAGTGTTATTTTCATCACGGCCTGTCCTTCGTGGTTGGGCGCGGGAGCCATCTTGTAGTCATAGTAGGTGAGTATAGGGTCGGTGAGCATCATTTCCAGGTTCTTCATCGCGTCGAGCGTGAGTGGGGTGGTGGGGCCGCCCATCAACTTGGCTCCCAAGGTGTCGCGTGCGTTGGTCGACACTAATCGGCGGGCCTTCACTATGGCCACGCGGTCGCCCAGGATGCCGTCGGTGTAGGGGCGGCGATACATGTCGTTGATGGCTTCGGCCACGTAGATGTAGCGGTTGCCCTTGCGTGTGGTCTCGCGGTAGAAACACTGCTGCAGCACGGGCTGTGCCACGTAGTTCTGCGGTATGCGGCGGATGGCGGCGCGGAGCATGTCCTCCGGGCGCATGGCCAGTATCTCGTCGAGCATCACGGTGGTGGGGCTGAGTCTGACGCGGAGTGGCTTGGAGCTTGGTGCCATGGTGCGCGAGCTGTAGCCGATGTGCGATATGGTTATGGTGCCGACGTTTGGCGGAATGCGCAGGATGAAGGTGCCGTCCTCGTTGCTCACTGTGGCGTACAGTCCCTTGCCGCCCGACACCGATGCCGCTGCCACGGGACGGCCTGTCTCGCTGTCGACCACGCGGCCTGTAACGGTCAGCGTGGACTGCCCCAAGGCTGTGATTGCCGTCGCCATCCACAGCGTGGCCATTATTATAAATGTGTGCAGAGCTTTCATAGTTGCGATAGGTTTGGTTTCCGTTGGCAAAAATAGTGATTATTCTTCAAATGAGCAATAGGCGAGGGGCTGAAAATTATGCACACAATCGTTCTGAATGTGCAAAGTTTGATTGAAAATCGCATGAAAAGTTTGGTGTTATGGGAAACTCTTCCTACATTTGCACCGTAAAAATGTGGTGATGAAGAACCGATTGTACATCATAGCAGGTTGCAATGGCGCCGGCAAGACGACGGCGGCTATGAGCCTTTTGCCCAACTTCCTTATGGTGAAAGAGTTTGTCAACGCCGACGAGATTGCCAAGGGCCTTTCGCCGCTCAACCCTGAGGGCGTGGCCATAGAAGCTGGCCGACTGATGCTGATGAGAATAGCCGGCCTGATGGAGCAGGGCAAGTCGTTTGCGCTCGAGACCACACTGTCCACCCGCTCATACGTCAATCTCGTGAGGAAAGCCCACCAGCTGAACTATATGGTCTACCTCGTCTTTTTCTGGCTGGAATCGGCCGAGTTGGCAGTGGCGCGTGTGGCTGAGAGGGTAAAGAGCGGTGGCCACAACATACCAACCGAAGTTATTCACCGTCGCTACCATAAAGGCATATCCAACCTGTTCAACTTGTTTGTTAAGGAAGTTGACGCATGGGCGGTGTTCGACAACAGCGACGTGCGCCCTAAGCTTATAGCTGATGGAGCGATGGGGGAGTATGAAGTTATTGACACTGATAAATATAATAAGATGATAAGCTATGTCAGATAAAGAGAAAGCAACCTTTTTAAGCTCGGTTTTCGACGGCTTGTATGAGGCCAGCGACAATATGCTCGCCGATAAGGCTAAGAAGGGTGAGAATGTTGTCGTTGCAGACGATAATGGCAACATCATTGTTGAGAGTGCCAGCGATATTCTTGATTTGATTAATAATTCAAGCTTGTCTGATTCTTTTTCAGACTCGGTACGCAAACGCTGAATGTGATTCCAGGCATCTCTTTGACCCATTGTAAAGCAGGCTGGCACTCCACCAGCTTGCATTTTGTTGCCACCTGATGACCAGAGATAAGGTTTATTCCCGATTTTATTGCTACCTTTGCACGCTGAAACAGAGGAATGAACTTTCTTAGCAAAAAGACATCCGACATGCTGCTCGCCAAGATACGCGACGGGCTGGAGCTTTCGGGCGGCGAGAAGCTGGGCCTGATAGCCGCTCTGAGCGTGCCGTCCATCTTGGCTCAGGTCACCTCGGTGCTGCTCGTGTTCATCGACACGTCGATGGTGGGCCACCTTGGCGCCAACGCGTCGGCCTCGATAGGGCTCGTGGAGTCCACCACGTGGCTCTTCGGCAGTGTGCTTGGAGCCATGTCGACGGGCTTCTCGGTGCAGACGGCCCATTTTGTTGGCGCCAACGACTTCCGTCAGGCGCGCAGCGTGTTCCGCCATGGGTTGGCTTGCGGTTTGCTCCTTGCCGCCATTGTCGGTGCCATAGGCATTGCCATCAGTGGCCGATTGCCGTTCTGGCTTGGTGGCGGGGTAGAGATAGCCGCCGACTCGTCGGCCTATTTCCGTATTTTTTCTCTCGGACTGCCCTTCTTTCTGCTCTACAGCCTCAGCTCTTCGATGCTGAAGTGCGCTGGCGACATGCAGACACCGAGCGTGATGAGCGTGGTGGTGTGCGTGCTCGACGTTTGCTTCAACTACCTGTTCATCTATGTGCTCGGTTTCGGTGTGCCCGGAGCCGCCGTCGGCACGCTGCTCGCCTACGTGGTCTGCTCGGGCGTTATGGCGTGGATGGCCATGGTGCGCAATGGCATATTGGCTTTCCGACAGGACCACCACAAGTTCCAGTGGAATTGGGAGTATGTGGGCACTGCGGCCAAAATCTCAACGCCGCTGGCTTTCCAGTCGGTGCTGATGAGTGGGGCCCAGATAGTGTCGACCAAGATTGTGGCGCCACTGGGCAGCATGGCCATAGCCACCAATTCACTTGCCATCACTGCCGAGAGCCTGTGCTACATGCCAGGCTACGGCATCAGCGACGCGGCCACAACGCTGGTGGGTCAGAGCATGGGAGCTGGCCGCAAACCGCTCTGCCGCAGTCTGGCCCACATGACGGTGGCCTCGGGCATGGTGGTGATGACGCTGATGGGACTCATCATGTATGTGTTTGCGCCGGAGCTGATGGCTCTGCTCTCGCCTGTCGACCAGATACAGCAGCTCGGTGCCACAGTACTCCGCATCGAGGCCTTCGCCGAGCCGTTCTTTGGTGCCGCCATTGTTACCGCCGCCGTATGCGCTGGAGCTGGCGACACGCTGCGCCCTGCCATCATCAACCTGTGCTCCATGTGGCTTTTGCGCCTGACGCTGGCTTGGTGGCTGGCCCAGTCGATGGGCTTGAAGGGCGTGTGGATAGCCATGGCCATCGAGCTCACTTTCCGTGGCTGCCTCTTCCTGCTCCGCCTGTTCAAAGGCAATTGGATGAAGATGAAAGTTAGAAGTTAGAAGTTAGAAGTTGAAAGTTGAAAGTTGAAAGTTGGAAGTTGAAAGTTGAAAGTTGGAAGTTGGTAATCCCCACAGAAACTTAGAACTTAAAACTTAAAACTATAAACTATAAACTATAAACAAAAACGTACAGACTTCAAACACTGAAGCCTGCACGCAATGCTTATGCTAAATCTAAACTTTATCTCTCCATGCGTGATTGTTGGTTCGCGCCTCACGGCGTTCCCCATTAATCAGCATCGAATTCGTTACCCTTCCTTCAATCTCCTTTACTTACCTAAAAAAGAACCACTGTCCCTATCGAACCTAAAACAATCTAACAATTCTACCTAAAAATAACTAAAAACCTAAATCTATTACTACTAACCTAAACAATCTCTTTTTCTGAGTGCAAAGGTACGGCAGTTTTCCTATTCCACCAAATTTATAAAACCAGTTTATATGATTTTAATCGATTTTTTGATTTGCCTCAATTATTTTGTGTGCGTACACATTTGGTTTAAGGTTCGTTCACATTATTGGCGGTGCAAGAGCCGTTTTGCGCTGAAAAGCAGCCACTGCTCTGCCCGGAACAGAGGCCAGCAGCCGCGGAACGGGAAGTAGCCGGGGAGGAGTTTCACCTTGAGCGGCAGTCGGCGGGTGTCGGTGTCGGCCCACTCCTCGTGTATTCGGCCGATGCAGTAGAGCCGCTCCTCACGGCTGAAAGTCTTGCGGTTGCGATAGAGGAACCATCCGCTGTCGACTATGACGAACCACCGCTGCTGTTCCATGTTGTCGAGCACCTCGTCGGTCTCGTTCAGCTGGCGCAGGTTTGCCCTTAGCAGCGTCAGTGCTCCCATCCAGTTCATGCGCTTTGTGCTTGGCTGGTGGGTTACGCTCGCGTCGTGCTGGCGGTAGAAGTATTTGCCGCTGCAGCACCTCACCTCCCTGGCGGCGCGGTATTGCAGGCGGGTGGCATTGTCGTCGGAGTAGGAGCTGAGCGTCGTGTCGAACGGATACAGCTCAAACAGCCTCCGCCTCGCCGCATACACGCCGTGTATCTGCCACGAGATGCTGGCCATGAAGGCTTGCCGACCCGTCATCACCTTGAAGCTGCCGTCGCTGTTTTGCTCCACGCCCTCGGTGGGGTAGTGCCAGCTGTAGCCCTCCTCGCGCCCGTCGGGCCAGCAGTATCTCAAGTCCAGCAGCACAGCGTCGGTCTCCGAGTGCTCCTCCATAGTTTCAACGGCCAGTTGGAGCGAGTCGGGCGCAAGCCAGTCGTCGGCGTCGAGCATGGTGATGTACTGTCCCGTGGCCATCTCTATGCCACGGTTGCGGGCGTAGGCCTGGCCATGGTTACCGCATAGATGGACCACCCTGATCCGCTTGTCGCCCTGCGCCCACTGGTCGAGCAGTTGGGCTGAGCCGTCGGTAGAGCCGTCGTCGACGCATATAGCCTCAAAGTCCTCGAGCGTCTGTTGTTCCAGCGACCCGAGGCATTGGCTGAGGAAAGGCGCGGCGTTGTATACCGCCACAAGCACTGTAATCTTGCTCACGCCTCCTCCTCCCTCTTTCGGTTGAGCTTCTTTCTGATCCAATCCATCATGTCGGTGTCGTTGCGCAGTATTCTGAGCGACACGCCGCAACTCACTCCCGCCGCCACTATGCCCAGTCCCCAGTAGGCAAGCCACCCCTGGGCCAAGGCCGTAACGGCGAACGTCACAACGCCGAGGGCTATCTGCCCCGCGGCTATCCTCACCACGCGGGCCGAGGGACGGTAGTCATACCGCCAGCGCGAGTAGGCGAAGGTGGCCACGAGGTCGATGCCGCTGGCCACTGTTATGCCTATGCCCGCGCCGGTGAGCCCGAAGCGGTTGAAAAACACTATCACGCACGCAAGCACCGCCACGTCGCTGATGGCCTCGAGCAGCAGATAGGAGCGCGAGTCGCCCTTGGCCAGCGGTATGTATTGCACCGGCATCTTGATGGCGCGGAAGTACATGGCCACCGTGATGATGCGTATCATGTCGATGGCGGGTAGGAACTTGCCCGTGTAGAGCAGTGGCAGCACCACCGGCACGCCCACCATGAACAGCGCGAGCAGCGGCCCGGCCAACAGCACCATCATCTCAATCTGCCGGTTGACGGTCTCGCGGAACGTTACCCCCAGATGGTTGACGCCCGACAGCCGGGGGAAGTAGTCGGTCTCCATGGCCGAGAACACCATTCCGATGTAGGTCATGGTGAGCATGAAGCCGGCGTTGTAGAGACCCACGGTGTCGATGTCGGCCACGCGGTTCAGGTAGTTCCTCACCAGATATTCCATGCCCGACCCCAGTATGCCAGCCAATACGAAGGCCAGCCCTAATTTCACCATGTCGGCTCCCTCGCCCAGCGCTGAGCGCGAGAAGTCGATCTTGAGCGGATAGAGCCTTAGTGAGCGCCGCATCGTGATCAGCATCTGCGCCAGCGACATGAGCACCAACGCCGGCACTATGCCCATCAGGCCGAACCAGTAGTAGATGGGCACCGAGATTAGCAGCGCGGCCACGACGCCCCAGATGGAAATGCGGGCCAGCGAGCCCAGTTGCCTGACGCTCTTCAGTATGGCCAGCTCGCCCAGGTTGATGGCCGTGAAGCCGACCATGGGCGACAGCAGCACGAACTGCATCGTGGCGTTGCCGCCGAAGGTGAACCGGCTGACCAGCGGGCTGAGCACTATGCACACCAGCGTGCCAAACACCGCGCTGAGCAGGCTCCACAACCTCACCACGGCCACAGAGCGGGTCAGGGCTGCCTCGTCGCCCTGCTCATATTTCTCCGACAGGCTGCGCACCGCGCTCATCGATATGCCGAAGTTGGTGGAGTCGCTGAAGAGCTTGGCCACAGAGTTGTAGAGCGACACCATGCCCATGCCGCCAGGCCCGAGCAGAATGGCCACAAGCTTGTTGCGCACCAGTCCGATGAGGATGCCCAGTCCCTGGACACCCCCGAACAGTCCGGTGTATTTCAGTATGTGCGAGTAGCTGTTTGTTCTGCGATTAGCTGCCATCACTTTTTTAACGCAATAATCCCAGTTTTATTATGTTGAGAATTGAGGATTGAGATTTGAGAATTGAGGATTGAGATTTGGCTCTATAGATACTATAGTAACTATAGATACTATAGGTACTATAGAAACTATGGGTACTATAGAAACTATAAGTACTATAGCCATCTATCAGAAAAAACCGCCACAACCGTGTAGTTTTTCGCCCCAAACGGCATCTAACGTATAGGGCAGCAAACCAAATTATTCACGAAACATGAACGCTGTTACCGATATTTTGCCTACTTTTGCACATAAATGATAAAAAACAACCAAGACATGAACAAACACACCATTCTAATGGGACTGGCCCTCATCGCCACAGGCGTGTCGGCGCAGTCGCAACTGTCGTCGGGCATCGACCCGCAAAACCTCGACACATCGGTCCGTCCGGGCGACGACTTCTATCAGTACGCCTCGGGCGGATGGCTGAAGAGCCACCCGCTCGACGCCGAGCACAGCTCAAACGGTGCTTTCACCGACCTCTACGAGCAGAACCAGAAGCGCATACAGGACATCATACTGCAGTACGCCTCCACGCCGCAGCATAAAGGCTCGCTCGAGCAGAAGATAGGTTCGCTCTACAACCTGGCCATGGACAGCACGCGCCTCAACCGCGAGGGCTGGAACCCCATCAAACCCACGCTCAGCCGCATTGCTGGCATTAAGAACCTGCGTGAGTACCAGATTGTTACGGCTGAGCTCGACCGCAACGGCGAGGCCACCATGATGTTCGGCATAGGCATCGGAGCCGACCAGAAGGACGCTGAGTGGAACATAGTGGGACTGAGCCAGGGCGGACTCGGACTGGGCACGCGCGACTACTACCTGAGCGACGAGCCGCAAAACAAGCGGGTGCTTGAGGCTTACAAGGCTTACCTGAAGCGGCTCTTCGAGATGACGGGCAGCACCGCGGAACAGGCTGAGCAGAAGATGCAGGCCGTCATCGCCATCGAGACGCGCATAGCCCAGGCCAGCTACGACCGTGTGAAGCTGCGCGATGTCGACGCCAACTACCACAAGATGAGCTACATGGAGCTGATTGAAAACTTCCCTGGCATCGACTGGGGCAACGTGTTCCTCGCCAGCGGCGTGCCGGCGTTCCAATATATAGATGTGGGGCAGCCCGAGCCAATCCACGAGGTGGAGAAGATATTGGCCGAAACCTCGCTCGACGACCTGAAGACCTACGCCGAGGCAAAGGTGATAGCGGGCGCGAGCAGCCAGCTGAGCGACGACTTCCGCGCCGAGGCTTTCCGCTTTTCGAGCGTGATGAGTGGCGCCAAGCAGGACCGCCCGCGGTGGAAGCGTGCCGTGAGCGTGGTGAGCGGAGTGATGGGCGAGGCCATCGGCAAGCTCTATGTGGAGAAATACTTCCCCGAGAGCAGCAAGAAGCGCATGCTGGAGCTGGTCCACAATCTGCAGGAGGCTCTGGGCCAGCGCATCGACGAGCTGACGTGGATGGGTCAGGCCACCAAGGCGCAGGCCAAGGACAAGCTCGCCAACTTCATCATCAAGATTGGCTATCCTGACAAATGGAAGGACTACAGCGGACTGCAGGTCGACGACAGCCTCTCTTACTACGAGAACATGCAGCGCATAGCGCGTTGGGCCACCGACGACTACATCGCACGCCACGCCAACAAGCGCGTCGACAAGACCGAGTGGGGCATGACGCCGCAGACCGTCAACGCCTACTACAACCCCACCACCAACGAGATATGCTTCCCCGCAGCCATCCTGCAGCCGCCATTCTTCGACCCGACTGCCGACGACGCTGCCAACTATGGCGCCATCGGTGGAGTGATAGGCCACGAGATGAGCCACGGCTTCGACGACCAGGGGGCGCAGTTCGACAAGGATGGCAACCAACGCAACTGGTGGACAGAGGAGGACAAGCGCAACTTCGACGCCCGCACCAAGGTCTTGGCCGACTACTTCTCAAAGTTTGAGGTGCTGCCGGGCATAAAGGTGAACGGCAAGCAGACGCTCGGCGAGAACATCGGCGACAACGGCGGACTCAACATTGCCTTCCGCGCCCTACAGAACGCCATGAAGAAGAACCCGCTCGGAGTGAAGGACGGCTTCACGCCGGAGCAGCGCTTCTTCCTCGCATGGGGCCGCGTGTGGGCCTCCAACAGCACGCCGGAATACATACAGCTCATCCTCACCACCGACGTACATTCGCCCAACATGGCTCGCGTCAACGCCGCCCTGCCGCAAATCGACGCTTGGTACGCCGCCTTCAACGTGCGCCGCGGCAACAAGATGTACCTGCCCAAGAACAAGCGCGCCCACATCTGGTAGTGGCGCGTGGCTGCAATCCAAGGCATGATTTATCATGCCCCTACACTGCGCCAACCTCCGCCACTCGTAGGGGCATGATTTATCATGCCCGCCAACCATGTCAAACATTATCGCATTTGGGTGTGTCAAGATGAGCCTCCAGCATCGGTTTCATCCTATTGTCTGGGCACCGTTGAGGCGTGCGATAGAACCTTTTATGCAGTACGAAACTGGCCCTTTTCAACCTTTTGACACGTGTGAAAAACGTTTGCGACACGTGCCAAAAACATTTTCGACACGTGTGAAAAACGTTTTTCACACGTGTTGAAAAATGCAAATGCGGCTTTTGGGGGAATAATGCCGCCCCCGTCGAGGTGTCAAAAGGCCGCCTTCTGTGGGCATGATTTATCATGTCCGCCACCCACAGAGTGGTAACACCACCACACCCCACGAGGCGCAGGTTATGATACAGCGTGGGGATAATTGTCAAAAATCACGCCTCAGAACCACTCTCATTCAACATTTATTTGTAACTTTGCCGAAAACAAAACGCCTGAATGCCAAGCCAAGTTGATATAAGCGAGAACCTGATGCTGCAGAACTGCCCGCAGGTGCTGGACATGCTGCTCAGCGACCACACCACAGGGGGCAACATCTTCTGGGCCACCGACAGCTACAACGCCCTTGGCACAGGCTTCTACCGTCACGACCCGATTACACCGGAGCTGATCACGGGCGACCACGGCAGCGTGATTCGCCCGCGAGCTTTGAAGACGCGCGACGAGCAGAGCCAGCGGGTGAAGCTCATGGCAGAGGTGTTCACGCCGGCGTGGCTCTGCGCCAAGATGGTGGACTACATCGACCGCGACTGGCACGAGGCCAACCCCGGCGGCACGTGGCGCGACTACGCCATAGCCACAGTGGTAGAAATAACCTGCGGCGAGGCGCCGTTTCTCGTCTCACGCTACGATGCGGTGTCGGGGCAGCCCATTCCGTTGGAGCGGCGCATGGGAGTGCTCGACCGCAAGCTCAGGGCTGTGGCCGACAATGCCACCGACGAGGAGTTCCTGCGCTGGGCGCTGTTGGCCGTGGGCAGCGTCTACGGCTACGAGTGGCAGGGCGACAACCTCTTTCTGGCCCGCGAGGCTGTGGTGGCCACGCTGGCCGACTTCTACGAGCGGCGGTTTGGCCACGCCCCCGACGAGGCAACGCTGCTGAAGGCGGCGGAGATAGCGTCGTGGAACCTGTGGCAGATGGACGGGCTGAGGGCGGTGGTGCCGGAGACGTGCCACGACGAGGTGCAGTCCGACCTCTTTGGCTCGCCCACCGCGCCAATCCGCTGTTCGGGCTGCCAGCGCGACAACATAATGCTGCACAACGGAAAGCGGTGCCACCTGCGGCGGTGGGTGGAGGGTGAGACGACGATGCCCGACCACTTCGACCTGCTCTACACCGACATCCTGACAAAAAAACTGAAAACGCACAACAAAACTAAATACCGCATGAGATTCAACTATGTCATTGGCAATCCGCCATATCAAGAGGAGACAAAAGACACATCCGACAAGCCTGTCTACGACAAGTTTATGGAAGGAGCCTACCAAGTGGGTGACAAGGTGGAGCTGATTACGCCTGCTCGCTTCTTGTTCAATGCTGGCAAGACACCACGCGACTTCAACGAGCGCATGCTCAACGACGAGCACCTGAAGGTGCTGAGCTACGAGCCCGACAGCGCAAAGGTGTTCAATGGTGTAGACATAAAAGGCGGCGTTGTCATAACTTATCGCAATTCTGGCGCCGACTATGGCAAGATAATCCATTTCACGGCCTATAAAGAGCTGCAATCCATATTGCGAAAAGTCATTTCGAGCAAGGGCTTCAAGCCAATCGACGGCATCATATATCTGCAAAACAAGTTCAACCTTGAGGCTCTGTATGCCGATTATCCACAATTTGCAAAGAGTATAGGCAGCGACGGTCGCGAGCGGCGACTCACCACGCCCATCTTCAACCAGCTTGAGGTGTTCTCGGAGGAAAAGCGGAGCGACAACGACTTGCGCATCCTGGGACTGATAGGAAACAAGCGGCACTATCGTTATATTGCAGCGAAATACATTGAGAACCATGAGAATTTGCTCAAGTACAAAGTAATATTGCCCGCGAGCAATGGCTCGGGGGCAATAGGGGAAGTGATAAGCACGCCGATCATCGGCACGCCGATCATCGGCACGCCGATGATCGGCTATACCCAATCGTTCATTGGCATAGGGGCTTTCAGCACGCTTGCCGAGGCCGAGGCTGCCCTCAAATATGTGAAGTCGAAATTCATGCGCACCATGCTGGGCATACTGAAAGTTACGCAGCACAACCACAAGGATGTTTGGAAGTACGTTCCCCACCAAGACTTCACGCCGTCGTCAGACATCGACTGGAGCGTGAGCGTCAGCGACATCGACCGCCAGCTCTACCGGAAATATGGCCTGACAGAGGCCGAGGTCAATTTCATAGAGACCAAGGTGAAACCCATGTAGGGGCATGATTTATCATGCCCGCCCACCGCAAAAAGAAAACG
>CAZRSL010000017.1:0-42852 GCA_964602785.1 uncultured Prevotella sp. | reverse complement strand
GAGACATCACCGCTCGATAACCGAGGGTGCTTGCACCCTCGGTAAGTGTAATGTCCATCCTCCGACCCTATCGGGGTCGCCGCACTTGCACATCTTCACAACTCCTTGACACAGCGGGGCGACCCCGATAGGGTCGATTGTTTGGAGAGTCTGTGATTCCGTGGGTGCAAGCACCCACGGTTATCGAGCGGTGATGCCTCCGGCATCATCTGCTTCTAACGACCGATTTGGGTTTGTACGATGCCTCAGTGATTACTTTTGGCACGTGTGAAACGATTGTCCCACACGTGCCGAACGGTCGTTTCACACGTGCCAAACAATCGTTTTGCACGTGGCGAACACTGGCGATGAGGCTCTTTCAGGGTGCTATAGCGGCGTATGCAAAGAAGAAGGCCAGCCCCGACTGACGATTGGGTCGGCGGGGTTGGCCTTCAGGTGAACAAAAATAATTATCCGTCTTAGGCGGGTAATGTGGTTTTATCGGCTCACAACGACCTTGCGCACGGTGCCGTCGGCATAGCGCACTATCTGCACGCCGCGATGGGAAGCGGTGGTGGGCTGGCCGCTCAGGTTGTAGCGGGCCACGGCCTGCTTCTCCGAGGCGACAGCTCTGATGCCGGTTGAGGCTGTTACGGTGAGCGTGCCGGTCTGGAAGACGAACTGGTAGTTTTGGGCGCGGCCACCGCTGAGTGTGAGCGGATAGGTGCCGATGGGGCTCGACGGCGTGGCTGTCGTCGTAACCACCGGCTTCTCCAGTATCACGCTCTCGTCCTCTCCGTTGTCGAAGCCTGTGTAGCTGATTTGGAAGTCGGGGTTCTCCTGGAACTGCTCACGAGTGCAGTCTATCGGGCGTGCAAAGAGCGTGTCGGGCAGTATTGTCAGCGTGCCGTCCTCGTATTCCGCTCCCTCCTCCTCGACGGTGCCGCGCGAGGCGTGGATGGGATACTTGCCCACGGGCGACAGCTCGGTGGCGTCGCAGGTCAGCTCCGGGTCGCCAGAGGGATAGTTGCCCTCCAGGACGCGCCATCCGAACTTCGGGTTGGGGTCGCCATAGATTTTCGACGTGTTGCGGGCTTTGATGAGCAGGCTGTACTCGAGGATGTTGTCGAACGAGCCCTCCTGATAGAACTGGCCCCACTGGTCGGCAGCCTTGTAGGCCTCGTAGGTGCCCTTGTTGACGTAGAGCTTGCACGCCGAGTAGACGATGCCTTGCAGGGCGTTCTCGCCCGTCGTGGGCACCTGCTTGGCATGGGCGCGAATCTCCGTCAGCGCGGTCATGTTCTGCATGGCGTAGGCACCAACGCTGGTCAAGGTGGCCGGCAGGGTGAGCTTGCTCACGTTTTGGCAGTTGGCCAAGGCGTATGGCCGCAGCGTGGTGGCGTCGCCGGGCAGCGACACAGCCCCGATGGTCGCCGGCAGCACGGCTATTACCTCCTTGCCAGTGGCGCGGTCGGTGATGATGTTGTCGCTCAGGGTGAAGTCGGCGTCGTCGGTGGCAGAGAGGGTGATCTCGGTCAGACTCTCGGCGGCCAATGCGCCCGCGCCGATGTGGCTAAGTGGTGGCAGGGCGAGCGACGTCAGCTTGTAGACACCGTAGAACGCCCGCTCGGGCAACGTGCCGTTGGATGTGGTCAACCGCTTGTCGCCATCGATGAGATATGGCTCGCCTCCTGCCACGATGGTGGCTCCGCTCAGGTCGAGCTGCTGCAGCCGTCCGGCGGTGGCGTTGCCCACGGAGTCGACGCCAGCGGCATAGCGTATGGCCTTCAGGTCGGTTGAGTTGATTTGTCCGCTGACGGTCAGGCTCTTCACCGTGCTGAGCCGCGCCTCGGAGAGTTGCTGGCCGAGCGTGCCGGCCTCGGCAACGTTGACAGTGGCCGCTGCCGACTCGTCGTCGGGGGCTTGCAGACCGATGATCATCTCCTGCCCGGAGTCGAACTTATACGACGGGTTGAGCAGGTCGATGTTGTAGTAGCCGTTGGCCCCACCGTTCCATCCCCAGTTGACGTGGACAAGTCCGGTGGAGTCGTAGCCGTCGAGCACGAACTCGTGGCCGCCGTACTGCGAGTCCTGGCCGGCGTAGAGCACCGGGCGGTTCTCGTTGATCTCGTTGTAGATGTTGTTGATGTAGGCATCCTCGCTGACGCTTGAGCGTTTGATGTACTTAGTCCACGTGATGCCGAAGTTGCGCTGCAATCCCTCCTGCGCCCACGAGTTGGTGGTGCCGGAGCCGTCGGGGTGGTAGTCCATGTTGGAAGCCACGCCGCAGTGGTACATCAGTGTGGCCACGGCCAGTGCCTGCTGGTCGGTCCACGGGTTGTTGATGCTGTCGTAGACGGTCAGCATGTTGTCGTAGTCGTAGGTGGCCTTGGCGAAGTTTACCATCAGGTTCTTTGTGGAGTTCTCGCCCTTCTTCACCGATATTGTCCACGCGCCCTGCCCTTTCTTCGGATACTTGTGGTAGTAGAATATCTGCGCCATGGCAGTGGCCACACAGCCTGTGGCGGCGCGGCGGCACGTGTCGTTGGTTGTGGCGTTGGTTGGCCAGGCGTCGGGGCAGAGGTTGTTGTAAGGCTCAGCCTGTCCCCAGCGCGTCTGCAGCAGTTCGCCCACAGAGGAGCGATAGCGTTTTGGGTCGGGGGCGATGCGCTTCACCTTCAGTCCCTGCGTCTTCACCGCTGTGGCCACTTGGCCGATGGCGTCGAGCCACCACTTGAGGCCGGGGTTGTCGGTCTCGGTGGAGAACGGGCTTTCGTCGGAGTAGGCCAGCACCTCGGGCATCAGGTCGTCGGCTGACACCATGACGAAGGCACAGGCGTTGCCATAGACGGCGTAGGCGTCGGTGGCGGCCACTTGGCGTAGCGGCTGTGCCATGGCTTTGGCGCGACGCGTCGGGTTGGTGGCCATGCCGCTGAGCGTGTTGTCGGCTATCTGCTGCATCTGCTGCTTGGTGCGCGGCGAGGCAAGAACGCCCTGCCACACGAGGCAACACAATAGTAAGAGAGGTAATCGTTTCATCACGATGTGTGGTTTTTAAGATGTGTATCAGCAAACGTCCAAACAATCGAACATCCTATTGTAGGGGCATGATTTATCATGCCCGTGAAGATGATTAGGAAACGGGCATGATGAATCATGCCCCTACGTTTGGATGATTGCGGATATTCATTTTATTGAATGTTGGTAATGCCCCACCCAACGTCCCCCCAACAAGGGGGAAGCCGCAGGGTGGGGCATGTTATCTGAAAGTGTTACTTCACAACAACCTTCTTGTTGTTGATGATGTAGACACCCTTGTCGAGGCCATTCAGGCTCTTGGCGTTGATGCGCAGGGCCTTGCCGTCGACCGAGTAGACGTTGTAGACAGGAGCGTTGAGCTCGCTCTCTATAGCGTCGATGCCGGTAACGACGGTAACCGATGCCTCGTTGCTGTAGTCAGACTCGCTTCCGTCGGCGTAGGTGGCGGTAACGGTGTAGACGTGGACGCCGTCGTCGGCGGTGGTGTCGGTGAAGGTTACGTTGCCATCAGCGTCGACATGGCCGATGAGCACTCCGTCGCGGTAGATGTTGTAGCCCGTCAGAGGCGACGTGGAGCCACCGTAGATCGACTCGTAGGTGAAGTCGTCGACGCTGAAGAAGTAGCCATTCTCAGTCGACCACCAGATGCAGAAGAACTTGGTGCCCTCAGGCACGTCGTAGCTCAGTTCCTGCCACTTGCTGCCCTGCACTGTGTAGCTTGGGCCAAGCGACTGGAACGCGGTCGGGTCGTTGGTGGTGGTGGAGTAGTATGGCCAGAAGTATTCTGTGTACCAGGTGCCGAGCGAGTCGTTGGTATCGGTTGTCCAGTGTGCGTTCTTCACCCAGAAGGTGATGGTCTGCTCGCGTCCGCTCAGCTCAGGCGACATGAGCATCTGGTTGCCCTCGATGCGCACCTGGCCGGCTACGCCATCTTCTGAGCCGTAGCTGTCAGGATCCACCTGCAAGGCTATCATGGCGTACTGCTTGCCCGAGTGGGCCGTCATGTCGATGGGTATCGGGCTCTCCTTGAACACAGAGTCTGGACGCCAAATCATGAAGCCGCGCTGCTGGCCTTGGCCGGGATAGCTCATGTCATCGTTGAGCATGGCCCACACACCGTCGTCGTTGTCGTAGGTGCGCCACTCGCCGAACTGGTCGGTGAAGGGCTCATACGACTCGAAGTCGTCGGTTACCTTCTTGAAGCCTGTGGTGTCGGGCGCCACCCAGTTGAGCGTGACAGAGCCAACCTCCGACGCTGCGGTCAGGCTGGTCGGCGTAGGCTTGGCGTCGGTGCGCACTTTCACCCATCCGATGTCGCTCAGGTCGTCGTCCTCGTCGAGGTCGCCATCATAGATGACCTTGGCCTGGAACGAGATGGAATCCTTCTTGGCAAAGTTGACCGGCAGCGGCAGCGTAACCCAATTGTTCATGGCCACGATGAGGTTCTTGTTGACCTCAACAGTGTCTACAGGCACTCCGTTGACGATGGAGACCACCTTGTAGCTTGTTGCGGTGCTCTTGCCGAGGTTGCGTATGCTGGCGGTGAACGAGCTCTGGTCGCCGGCGTGGACGAAGTTCGGACCCTTCACTTCTTGCGCAGTGAGGTTCTTGTCGAGCTGGTCGAAGACGTTGATGTTGTCGACGAAGCAGTAGTCGGCGTTGGCTGTGTTCACCTTGTCGGCCGTCATGTAGCCCTGGATGAACAGTTCAACGTAGCGTTGGCCGGCATACTTGCGCAGGTCGAGCTCGAGCTCGTTCCAATAGCCCGTGCGCAGGTCCTTGACATTCACAACTTGCAGCGTGTCGACGGTCTTGTCCGGCAGACGCACGAAGAACGAGAGGCGCAGCGGGTTGTTGGCTATGGTGTTGGCAACGAAGACGTAGCCCATCGGGTTGGTGGTGCCGCGCAGGTTGATCTTGCCATAGTTGTTGGTGGTGCGGTCGCCCTTGTATACACCAGGCACGATTATGCAGCCACCGTCGCCATCGATGGACGCAGCCGAGCTCGACGACATGTAGAAGCCACCCGAGGCTCCCGACTCGCGCACGACGTCGTAGACGTAGAAGTTGTGGTCGTTGATGCCGTTGGCGGTGCTCTCACGGTAAGGCAGGTCGTAGGGCTTGCCCTTGATGAGGTAGTCGGTGAATACCGACGAGCTGGTGCCGACGGAGTTGGTAGCCTCGGCCACATACCTCAGCAGCGACTGCGGTGTGCCCTCGTCGAGGTTGGCGGCGATGGAGCCGGTCTTCTGCGAGGCAGTGAACTGTGCGGCCTGTGTGCCCTTGTAGGCGTTGCGGTAGCCTGTGGTGTTGTATATGGTTACGGTTGTCTGATCCTGGTCGATGTAGCCGTTGTGCTGGCCAAGTATGTCGGCCCAGTTCAAGAGCACGCTGCTCTGGTTGTCGAGAGCCGTAACGTCGGGACTTGCCGGCGTGTCGAGGCCAACATAGATGGTCTTGCTCACCGCGCGTCCCGGCTTGCCGTCGGCGTAGGCGGTGATCTTGTAGGTGTGGTTGGCCTGGGTTACGTCGTTGTCGGTGCACGAGAGCAGGTCGCCGGCCTTGCTGGCCTCAAACTTGTTGAGCACCGCACCGTCCTTCAGCACTATCACGCTGTCGACGCTGGCACGGTCGGTGCCGTCGATGTTCTTCGTGGGCACGTTGAAGGCGATGATGGCGTTCAGAGCGCCCTTGGCACCGGCGTTGATCACCACGTTGGTCGCGCTGTCGGGAGCCGAGATGTCGGTCAGATAGCTGATGCTGATGTCGTCGACGCGCAGACCGCCAGTGCCGCTGAGCACAGGAGTAACGTCGTGGAAGCCGAGCTGATAGGCTCCATCCACTGTGGGCTGGAACTCAAACGTGTGGGTGACGTAGCCAGCCTTGAGGCGGTTGACGCCTGTCACGCGGAATGTGGGCTCCAGCGTGGCGAAAGTGGTCGGGTCTCCACCCGTGCCTATCTTCACCTCCATGTCGTTGAAGCTGCCCACGTAGACATTGTTGGTCTGGTAAGAGATGCTATAAATCTTGGTGGGGTCGAGGTGGATGGCCGGGGTAAGCAGCCAGTCGTCGGCCTGAACCGTTAGGTTGCTTCCGTAGCCGCCCGTGGCCGAGCCGTTGTTGCCATTGCTACGGCGGTTGGGCTTGGTATACGACCACGACTTGCCGTCCTTGTTGTTGTCGAGAACGGTGTAGACCTCAAAGCCGGCCGAGGTCTCGAAGTCTTCGAAGTAAGGCACTTCATTGACGGAGCCCCAAAGCACGTGGTTCGACTCTGCCGCGTCGCTCACGGCGTCGCCGTTGACAGCGTACACATTATAATAATAAGACACGTAGCCCTCGTCGGTGAGCTTCTCTGAGAACTCGCGGGCTGTGATGCCAGTGGCCACGGTGGTCTCTGTGCCCTTGGCAAAGCGGCCCACGTTGTAGGTGATCAGGGTGTCCATGTTGCCGCCGTTGACGGTGGCCGTCGGGGCGTCCCACGTCAGGTGGGTGGTGCCGTCGCTGTCAATGGCCAGTACCACGTTGGTGGCAATGTTGGGCTGGTCGGCGCCGGCCCATGCGCGTACAGAGGCGTAGTCAGACGTGCCGTAGCCATTGGCCACGCTGACCTTGAAGTTGTGGAAGCCCTTGCTTGGAGCTGTTATTGCGACATTCTCGGTGGCTCCGACTTTGGTCTTGCCAGTGGCCAATGTGTCGTCGTAGTCGCTGATGATGAGATAGGTGAGGTCGCCCGTCAGCTTGTTGCCCTTCACGGTCTTCTCAGGGGCGGTGAAGGTGAACGTGCCGTTGAGGGTTATGCCGTCGAATGAGACGGTGGGAGTGGCCGGTGTGGCCGGAGTTCCGCCCTGCACGGTGCGCGGGATGATGAAGCCCACATACTCAGTGTTGTTGGGTATGTCGGTGATGAGCGATGCCTGACCCGAGTAGAGGTCGACGGTGTAGAGGCGCGAACGGCCGGTGGAGTCGGCTGCCGCCCAGTAGAACGTGTTGGTGTTCTTGTCGATGTCGCCGCCCTGGGCATAGTAGGTGCCGTTGGCGTTGAGCACCTTCACGCCGGTGGAACCCACGAGGGTGGCCGCGCCGTTGTCGGTCGACAGCTCATAGAGGTTGCCGTCGATGCCGATGGCGTAGAGGCGGTTGTCCGACGTGATGCCCATGGCCACGTAGGTCTGCTCGCCTGTGCCGAGGGTGATGCGGGTCAGTGTCGACATGTCGATCTTGCCTATTTGGTAGCCGTTGAAGCGGGAGTTGTAGAACTCGCCGTAGAGCATTCCGTTGTTGGCTTGGGCATACGACACAGCCGCGAAGTCGATGGTGTTGACCTGCCCCAGCACGCCCTTCCAAGTGTTGATGTTCAACTTGGAGATGAAGGCGGCGTAAGCCAGACCGTAGGGAGTGCTTTGGAAGGTGATGTACGACGAGTAGAGCGTGTCGCCCAAGAGCTGTTGGCCGTACTGTCCGACGGGATAGTTGGTGGAGAGCAGCGTTGAGGGTTGGATGTTGTCGCTCAAGTCGAACTGCACCAGGTTGTTGGTCTCATAGAGTCCAGCCAACTGTGTGGCCCAGGCGTAAGGCAGGTCGCCCGCCAACGGCGCGCGCATCTGCATCGGGCTTGTCGGCATGGTGAGCAATGGACCGGTGAATGCCGGCACGCCATCGGTAACCTTGAGCGCCTCCTTGTAGAAGGTGGTCCTCATTTTTGCCAAGGGCGCGTCGCCCTCGATGATTTGGTAACCGCTCAGGTCGGCGGGTTCGCCCACCTTGGTGAATGGGCGGGCCGGCAGCTGGTCGGTCGACAGCCATTTCACCTGAGCCGTAGCCGAAAAAACTGTTGTAAAGGCCATCAACATGGTGAGAGCCAATACTCGTAAAGGTGTAGATCTTTTCATACTACGCGGATTTGGTTTAACAATAAATACACTAATATTTAGCAAAATTAGGAAATTCTAATGAGAAACTATACGTTTTTCAAAACAATTTTGCGCTAATCTATAAATTAACTCATCAAAATGAAGTTTTTAACTCAAAATATTTACGTTTCTTTTACTATTCCGCCAAATATTAGTCAAATTTGTTAGAATTTACTGAATAGGTGTTGCCGGGCGGCAAAGGGGCGCTTCCTTGGCTCGGAATGTGTTTTTTTTGTAAAAAATGCAGCCAACAGATGGCCTGTTTCGAAAATACTTTTTAATTTTGTAGGCAGAAAACGTGCGCTTGCTGACACCAGTATATGAAAACTCACATTATATATATAATAACCATCGCAATGGTTCTGCTGCTTGGCGCCACCATGCCGGCCACCGCGCAAGAACCAAAAGCCATCTACTACAGTCGATGGCCAAGGCTGACGAGCCAGCAACTGGTGCGTCTGGGCGACTCGCTGCGCAACGAAAGGCAATTGCCCGACAGCGCATTGGCCGCCTATTCGCTCGTGGCCAACCGCTACTACGACGGCACAAGCCTGAGCAAGGCCGACCGGCGCAGCGTGGTTGAGGCCCTGATCTCCATCTCGTCGCTGTGGCTCGACACGTTCAGAGACTATCCCAAAGCCCTGCAGTATGCCATGCAGGCCCAGATGGCGGCCCGGAAGTTCGGCCTCAGTTACTACCAGCCCTCCATCAGCGTCATGCTGGCCACGATAGAAAGCTACAAACCCGTGGTCGACGGCGACTACAGCCTTCGCCCCGACGTGGTCAACCTCTACAGAGAGGCGTTCCACCAAGCCGTGGAGCTGAAGAACTGGAACGCGCTGAAGTTGGCGTCGCTCGACTTGCTCTCGGAGACGGCGTTCAAGAAGAAGAACAAGCTGATAAGCGGCGAGTTGCAGCAGTTGCGGCGCATGCGTCTGCCCAAGTCGCAGGGCTGGCTGCCGGTGGTGCAGGAGATAATTCGCGGCCTCGACGTGTGGGAGAACCTCTACGAGAGCGGCGAGTGGAATAGGCTTGGCCACGAGAGGCAATGCCAGTTGGCCGACTCGGCTGCGGGCATATTCCGTGGGGCTTTCGGCAAGCTCAACCTGATGGACCCGGTCGACCGTCCGTCGTCGGCCATGCTCCTACACTTCCTCATTGCCATGGCCTATCAGGATTCCCATCAGGACGCGAAGCTGATAGGCGAGCTGAAACTCGCTGAGCAATATGCCGAGGAGCACAACTTGACCGAGGCTCTGGCGAGCGCGTACATGAACGAATGGGACTACTACAACCACCACGGTCCCAAGGAACTGGCCCAGGAGTACAGGATAAAGCTCTTGGAGACGCGCATTCAGATGATCGACAACAACGGGCTGGGCCAGGTGGGCAGCGTGAAGCTGGCCTACGACGTGCAGGAGAAGAACGAGGAGGTGCGCCAGATGGCCTACAAGCGGCAGATGGAGCGCAGGATACTGTGGGGAGTGGTGCTGTTCAGCCTCGTCATAGTGGCCATTTCGCTCTTGCTCCTCCACAAATACCGCCAGCTGAAAGAGAGCAACCGCCAGCTCTACAAGCGCATGAACCAACTGCTGCAGGCTGAGGACGACCTGGTGAGCCTGTCGGAGACGGGCCAATCAGCAAGCACTGATGCAGCAAGCACCCAAGGGGAACGCCCCAAATATGGCAAGAGCGCACTGCCGCAAAAGGAGCAGAGCGACCTGCTGCACCGCGTGATCATCGTGATGGAGACGTCGCCCGAGGTCTACAGCGAGGACTTCACGCTCGACCGGTTGGCACGCCTTGCCGACGGCAAGCGCAACGCCGTGTCGCAAGTGATCAACGACCGCTACAAGACCAACTTCAACGGCATGCTCAACGAGTACCGCATCAAGGAGGCGTGCCGCCGCATGAACGACCACGAGAACTATGGCAACTACACCATCGAGGCCATAGCCCAAAGCGTCGGCTTCAAGTCGCGCTCCAACTTCGGAGCCGTGTTCAAGCGCATCACTGGTCTCACACCGTCGGTGTATAAGCAGATGGCAGAAGAATAAAGCTGCCACATTCTGGTTGCAATCGCTATATAATAGATCTTCTTATAAGGGCGAGCAATCAGTGTGATACATCAGCCTTCTTCTTGAAGTTTCATGCGTATTTCTGAACACTGGAGCAGACGGTCAAAACTTCTTTGAGGCGGGGATTCATCCCCACATTTCTTTCCTGCTTTCGGCGCAATATGCCAGCACACCCTGTGGGAGTAATGTAGAACTTCTCGGGAGTGTTGACATCAGCAATGTCCACCATATTGGTTAAATGGTTGTCGTAGGGTATTGGAGTTGCATTAAGGTATAGACCATTGTCAAGAGGTAAGAAACCATTTATTAGCAGAATGTTACAATGCTCACTGACGTGCATGGGCAATGTCTCCGTAGATAATGGCATACCACCTGTTATCATTCGTTTCATAATCCATTTAATGACAGGTACAGCCCACGAGTTGCCTACAGCTTGGTATCGCTGTGTATCTTTACAGTTGGGAATAAGTGTGTAATTGTCTGGGAACCCCATCAGCCTCTCACATTCTAATGGGGACAAGCGCCGCAATCTTCCATCTTCTGCAAAGAAGAGAGAACCGTTGTAGGCGGCTGCATTGCCATTCCATTTTGTACCATACGCAGCATACAAGCAGTCGGAATAACTTCTAAAAGCTTCTATAACATGACCATCTATGTTCTTTTCCAGATGGCGGAAAGGTTGACCATGGAAAAGATTAAATAGCATAGGATGATGATCAATTACGTTTTGTGCCAAAGGGTCGCCTATCTTCCTCCCCTGCTCGAAAAGGATGTTCTCTGGGAAAAAGTCCTTTCCGCCACCCAGCAAATAGACACGCCGTCGCTGTTGAGGAACGCCGAAGTACTTTGCATCCAGCACACGCCATGCAATGTTGCGGGCTTTGCCGTGAATGATGCCTGCCTTGCTCCACCGTCCTATTGGCGATACCAACGGTGCATCAAGCCCAAGGAGACCAGCAAGAAAACATCCGAACGCATTGGTCTTGTCGCTGAGTGCACCTTCCACGTTTTCCCAAAAAAATATTGTGCGGGACTGCTGGTGGGCTGTCCTGACAGCATCCATTGTGTCAAGGATGTTAATATATTTTAGTGTAAGTTGTCCACGTTCATCGGCTATACCTTTTCGCCATCCTGCAAGTGAGAAAGCTTGACAGGGCGTGCCGCCACATAATATATCCGGTGATGGTATTGCGCCAGATCCAATTAGGTCGGGAATGTTGTTCATATCGCCAACATTCTGAGTCTCAGGATAGCTCAAGGACAAAAAACGAGACTGAAAGGGCGCAATCTCTGATAGCCATACAGGCTTCATCCCTAATGGCTTCAACACGTAACTTGCCGCCTCAATGCCAGAACACAGACTACCAAAGGTTTTCAGTCTAATCATGATTTAGTTCTTCATTAATTTCCTTTCGCCATTCCTCAATGTCGTACCATGGGCAGCCCTCACAACCCTTCTCGGCATCCTTGCCCTTTTCTGGGATGTTCATATCCCAGTGTTCTTCCCCCTTGTAAAAGTATTTGATACCAAATATCGTACCTCTTATCTTCGTTTTAAGACATTGTCGGCACACCTCTTTTTTCTGAAGATTGCGCTGATTATCGAGCAATTGGAATTTGCGGATAATTTCATCATCCGGCATAGACATGGGATTGTCCTCACTTGTGTCGTCATCCCAGCGGATTTCAGAGAACTTGTGGTCGGGGACAAGTGCTTTTGCGGGTTTGATAATATTTTCGTATGCATCTAACCCTCCCAATAAGCGGATTACTCTCTTCTTGAACTCTGGAGATATGGTTTCGTAAACAATCTCATGGTATTGTGGCAATGGCAGCATAATACTCGCAGACGACTTGCCGTCTGAACCATGCCCAGGAAGGATGGCTATTGTAAATCCGGCATCCTTAAGTGATTGAAGTCGGCGTGCAGGATTGTTGGTTGGAATAAACGTCTCTTCTTCCTTGAACGACATGAGTTTCTTGAAGAAAGCATTGGTAATTGTTGATTTGGGGTGAGACTTCAAGTATGGCTGCCCTACTTCTCTACGCCATTTAGACATATTCTCTTCAGTGAAATATTTCTTTATGGTTACGAGGTATTCCATCAGTTCCTCATGGGTCTTCAAGTTAATGTTAGTTCTGCGGTAAAGGTAAGGTACCCATGTAGACCACTCAAAGCCATCACTCTGCCGGAAGGTCGTGTGAATATAGGTGTCGAGAGCTTTAGTGTTATCCACTATCTCTCCAACACTGATGCTAAAAGGGTGAAGCATCTCGTTCATTTTGGCGGTGTCGAACCGTACCGCATCCTCGTTAGTCTTAATGCCCATAAAGTTGTTCTATTATGTGCAAAGTTACAAATAATGTCTTAAATATTCGGCAAAAACAAGTTTTTTTTGAATCGACAAACGTGGTGATAGTTAATTTGTAGAAAAAGTTGTGTCTCTACATCAAATCTACATGAAAAGTACTTTGCAAGATGATTCAAAAGTGAGCCCATTTTCATATCAGCCGCACCACTGTGCCTTCGTAGGTGTTCACGGTGATTTGGTATTCGTCGCCGTCGGCCATGCCCTCGAGGCTGAGGCTTAGGAAACTGCGGCTGCTGTAGTACTCGGGCACGTTGTTTTGGTCGTGGTAGAGACGCAGGTAATAGCGATGGAAACCGTTGGGGCACTGGACTATGGAGTCGCATATAATGCCGAGCGTCTGGCGGTTGTCCTGTGTGTCCTGCTGGCCTGTCTTCAGCGACAAGCCCAGGTTGAGATACTTGCCGCTGCGGCTCTTCCACACTCGCTCCAACCCCACTGGGTCGGTGGTCTCCGACTGCAAGCGGTTGGCCATGACGTATTCCACTGTTGGCACGCGCGTGGCCCTGATCAGCTCGGGAGCGCGGTCGGTGTAGTCGTTGTAGTAGGCCAGCACACGGTAGACGCTGTCGACACTCTGCGCCCATGACGGGGCTGCCACGCTGCCCAACTGGAGCGTGTCGCCGTCGTCGGTAACCAAGTTGCTGATGGCTCCGCCACGGGTGGTCATCACGCCAAAGTCGGCCCGCATGTACGACAGTTCGCCGTCGCCAGTATCGTAGTTGCGGCTCTCGCAGCTTGTCAATGCGACGGCCACAAGCCCAGTCAAGAGCATTATGCTTCCTCTGCTGCGCTTCATCGTTTCAGTTCCTCCACGGCTTTCCGCTTGTTGATGGCGGGATTTGCATACATTGTTACTATGCGCTCGTGCAGGAACGCCTCGTCCTTGTCGGGCAAGTCCACTTTGGCCACCTGTCCATTGACGTAAGCGTCGAACGCCTCAACATCCTTGGCTGTGTAATGACCGCTGAAGTCTTTGCTTCCCAACTTCTCGTCAGCGGCGATATAGTTGACGGGATAGAGCATATAGTTGGAATGGATCTGGCGGTCGATTTCCTCGGCCACTGTGGGGTAGATGGCGTTCTTCGGCAGAGTGTCGGGCAGCGAAGCGATAAAGCCGTCGATGCACGGGGCGCAGTGGTAGTGGACGTGGCCCTTGAAGCCGAAAATGCCAGTCTTCATGCTGACGAGGTCGTCGGTTGGCCCCTTGTGGAACTGCGGGTTGTCGCGCCTCTGCTGCAGCTCCTTGGCTTTCAAGAAGTCGCATGGGTCGTACTCATACGAAATGCTCAGCGGCACTATGTGCATCTGCTCCAACCGTTGTGCTGGAGAGCCCTCGCCGCCCATTGCCATCATCTTCAGGATTGACTCTTGGGTGCGGTCGTCCGAGTCCTTGGCCCGGCCCTCACGCTGCGCTATCCAGATGTTCTCCCGCTTGTGGCCGATGGCGTAGTGCATGTAGTCGGCCAACCGCTTGCTGGCCAAGAGCAGCTGGCGCATGGGCAGGTCGCGCTCCACGATGAAACTCTTGTTCAGTCGCACCAAGTCTTTGATCCACGCCGTCTTGAGCAGGTTGTCGCCGATGGCTATCTCGCACGTTGTGGGAAATCCGTTCAGCACCAGCATCAGGTCGAGTATTGCTGAGTCGAGCACTATGTCGCGGTGGTTGCTGACGAAGGTGTAGCGCCCCTGTGGGTCGATGGCGGCATAGTCCATCTCGTAGCCTGTCGACGCCTTGGCCAAGAGCTGGGCCATGAAAGGCTTGCAGAAAGCTATCTGGAACTCAAGGCATGAGTGGCACGAGCGCATCTGCTTCTCCACATCGGCCAAGGGCACATCGGGGAACACTGCTGCCACGACACTGCGAAACTGCGGGTCGGCCATCAGCCGGTCGTAGACTGCCGGCAACTCTTCTGGTTCGAAAGGCCTGATTTCGTCAAAACGTCTAAGGTTCTCGTCCATGGGGCTACATTATTAATACGGTCTTATTTGAATTGGTTTTCCACAATGTCGGTGAGCACGTCCTTTATGTCGAGGCCGGCGGCACGCACCTGCTGCGGAATGAAGCTCGTGGCCGTCATGCCAGGGGTGGTGTTTATCTCCAGCATCATCACTTTGTCGTGGCCTTCGCTGTCCTTTGTTATGATGTAGTCGATGCGGATTATGCCGTTGCAGTGGAGTATGTCGTATATCTTGCTCGTCTCCAGCCTCACTTTCTCGGTGGTCTCGGGCGAGAGGCGGGCTGGCGTTATCTCGCGCACCTGACCGTTGTATTTGGCATCGTAGTCGAAAAACTCGTTCTTCGTAACCACCTCTGTGGCGGGTAGCACAACGCTCTTCTCTCTTGTCTTGTAGACACCGACAGAAATCTCGGTGCCGTCCATGAATCCCTCTATCATGGCCTCCTCGCTCTCCATGAAGGCCGTGCGCAGGGCTGGTGCGAGCTGGTCGAAGTTCTTCACCTTCGATACGCCGAAGCTGCTGCCGTCGGCAGTGGGCTTGACGAAGCAGGGCATGCCAATGGTTTCGAGCAGATATTGTTCAGTCAACTTGTCCTCCTCGCCACGACGCACCAGCACGCTCGGAGCCACGTTCACGCCGAAACCGCGCAGGTAGTTGTTGAGCACATACTTGTTGAACGTCATGGCCTCAACGAGCACGCCGCTGGTGCTGTAGGGCAGGTGAATCAGCTCGAAATAGCCCTGCATGATGCCGTTCTCGCCTGGCTGGCCGTGGATGGTGATGTAGGCGTAGTCGAAGAGCACGGCGCGGCCCTGATAAATGAACGAGAAGTCGTTTTTGTCTATCTGCGCGATGTCGCCCCCAGGCAGTTCCACATGCCAGTCGGTGCCGCGCACGTCGACCACGAACACGTCGTAGCGGTTCTTGTCGAAAAACGAATAGAGCCCCTGTGCCGAGCGCATCGACACGTCGTGCTCTGACGAGTCGCCACCACAGACGATGGCGATGGTACGTTTCAATTCTTTCATATTGCTGTTGTATCTTGTTTTCTTCCGTTTATAAAGTTGCGCCACCGGGCGATCAGGTGGCTGAAGTCGTCGGGCCACGGTGAGTCGAAGTCCATCTGCTGGCCTGTGGTGGGGTGGACGAAGCCGAGGGTCTTGGCGTGGAGGGCTTGCCGCGGACACACGCGAAAGCAGTTCTCCACAAAAGCCTTGTAGCTCGAGCTGCGCTGGCCTCGCAATATTTCGGTGCCGCCATAGCGCTCGTCGCCGAACAGCGGGTGGCCTATCTCTTTCATGTGGGCACGGATTTGGTGGGTTCGTCCCGTCTCGAGCACGCATTCCACAAGCGTGGTGTAGCCGAACCGCTCCAGCACTCGCCAGTGGGTTACGGCGGATTTGCCCACGCCGCTGTCCACGGGGAACACCTTCATGCGCAGTCTGTCGCGTGGGTCGCGGGCTATGTTGCCCTCTATGCGGCCTGTGTCGTCGACGAAGTTTCCCCACACCAGCGCATTGTAGCTGCGGTGGGTGGTCTTGTTGTAGAACTGGCGGCCCAGTGCGGTTTTGGCCTCGGGCGTCTTTGCCACCACGAGCAGCCCGCTGGTGTCCTTGTCGATGCGGTGGACGAGCCCCACCTCGGAGTCGTTGGCATCGAAGTCGGGCACGTCGCGCAGGTGCCACGCCACGGCGTTGATCAGCGTGCCCGTGAAGTTGCCCGCGCCTGGGTGCACCACCATGCCAGCCGGCTTGTTGACGACCATCAGCTGCTCGTCCTCGTAGACCACGTCTAATGGTATCGGCTCGGGGTGGATGGTGGAGTCGTGCTTTGGCCTGTCGAGCATCAGCGTAATCTCGTCGAGCGGGCGCACCTTGTAGTTGCTCTTCACCGCATGGCCGTTGACGTGGATGAAGCCTGCGTCGGCGGCCTGCTGTATGCGGTTGCGGCTCTGGTAAGGGTTCTTCTCCGTCAGGTACTTGTCTATCCTGACGGGCTTCTGCCCCTCGTCCACTGTAATGCGCCAGTGCTCGAAGAGTTGCTGCGCATCGTCGGCAATGTCGATGTCGTCGGTCAATGTAGGCTCAACTTCACACATTTCTGCTTTTTTATTTTACAAAGATACGCTTAATTCCCGTATGCGCCAAACATTGTGGTTACTTTTAGATTATTTTTCATAACCGAAGCGGCTGCATTTGTGGCTTTGAGATGGTGGAGCCACAAATGCAGCCGCTTCGGTTGAGGCAGCAAAAGCAAAACTATGTCAGAGCCGCCCGATTTCCTCTTCGCTGAGGCCGGTGGCTTTCTTTATTGTTTCTATCGGAACGTGCAGGGATAGCAAATTCTTTGCTATTGTAGTCGTATTTTCAGCAATGCCTTCTGCTCTTCCTTCTGCTCTTCCTTCTTCTATGCCTTCTGCTCTTCCTTCCATCATTCCTTCGCCGCGGGCAGTGGTGATATTATCCCTAAGTATGACCACATTGTCCAAGTGGCGGTAGTAGGCGTTGAGCTCAGGCTTCGACATCTTGGCCAACCTGAGCTTCTTTCTTGCCTCGTCAAGTCCGGGGGCGGTGGCGTCACTGGGTATCTCGGCCGTGTTGAGGAAGTAGATCCACTGCTCTAATGGCACCTTGCTCCACTTGTTGAAGTCGTTGACTTTCAGAATGTAGTATTCTGGATAGAGGTCGCTAACGGCGTCCACCTTGAATTTCTGCTTCTGGAACGGCGAGAGCGACAGCAAGTCGTTGTCGTGGATGCCGCGGAACTCTGTCTTGCCGTGATAGACGATGTCGGTGCCGCCGCCGAGGTTGAAGTAGACTATGTTCACGCTGTATATCTTGCGGATGTGGTCGTAGTTTTGGCCTCGGTTGATATATTCCGTCACAAGTTTCGAGGTTCCGAAGAGCATGCGCTGGAAGTAGGCCAGCTCGGTCTCGTTCTGCACCTCGATAATGTAGAGCTCGCCATTCTCGTCCTCGGCGAGCAGGTCAACGCGGTTCTGCTTGTCATCCTTGTCCTCCTGGTTGCTCTCGCTCTCGAGCAGCTTCTGTATCTTAATCTGTTTGTCGAGAAGCGTGGTTAGGAAGCCCTCGAGAACTCCGAAGTTGGCCTTGTCGCGCAGGAGCCGTTTCATGGCCCAGTCGAAGCGTACGTACTGTGGTTCTTTCTGCATAGCGGTTGTATTTTCTGCAAAGATAGTGGAAAAGGGTGGAACGGCAAAGAGAAATGGCGACTTTTTTGAGAATGGAGAATAGAGGTGGGCAATCACCCTTCTTTCTGCCTATCCCTATTCTGGTATTCGCTTGGGGTCAGGCCCAGTGATTTCTTGAAGCTGCGGCTGAAATACTTCGGGTCGGAAAAACCACACGCATAGGCTATGTCGGACACTGAGCGGTCGGTCTCGTCGAGCATCTGCGCCGCCTTCTTCATCCTCATGTTGAAGAGCTTCTCGTTGACGGTGCATCCGAACGCCCTTCTCACATTCAGGTAAAGCACAGAGCGGCTCATGCCCATCTCGCTGGCTATGTCGTTGACCGACAGGCTTGAGTCTGAGAGCTTGTCGAGGATGAACTTTTCCAGTTTCTCCTTGAAGTCCTTTGGCATCGATGTGGGCTGGATGGTATCGCGTCGTTTTTCCCCAGTACTTCTGAATGTGAGCAGCTCCTCTATACGGCCTGTAAGATAGGCCACGCGTTCGGCCGTGGACACCTGTAAGTCGCTTATCTCCCGGTTAAGCCTTCGGATGTAGGCCACGACCTTGAAAACGACAAAAAAGGACAGCAACAGCAACGAACTATAGAGAATCCATGCGAAAGGCGTCTCGTTGAAACTGGCCTTGCGGTGAAAAAACACCGTATTCTCGTTGTCGCGCCACACTCCCTGGCCGTTGGTGGAGCGTACCCTAAGCCTATAGCTGCCTGGCGGGATGCTTGTGTACCTGACCTTTGGCTCAGATGTGTAGACCCAGGTGGAGTCGATGCCGTCGACCTGGTAGGCGTAGCGGATGGCCTCCACCTGGTTGTAGTCGATGGCTGCAAATTCTATCTCAAGAGTCTTTTCGCTTGGGCTGAGCATGATACTGTCGGGGCAGTCGAAGATTATGGGCGGGGTATAATTCTGCTTGCTGAGCAATGTCGGGCTTAGCCTGACTATGCCTTTGGATGTGCCCAAGGCTATGTCGCCATTTGGCAAGACGACAGGCTCGGTCTCGAGTGAGTACGATTGGCCTGAGAAGAGCTCTTTTACGTAATTGTCGAACACCCGCATCCTCTTGTTCAGCCGGCAGAAGGCTCCGTCGGAGACCACCCACAACTGCCCCTCGCCGTCTTCCACCAAGGCATGGACGGCATCTGAGGGCAGTCCGTTGTCGGTGTTATAGTTGGCAAACTCAATGTTGGAACTCAACAGGTTGGCCGACAACACCTTGTTCACTCCACCGCCGTAAGTCGCGACGTAGACTTCGTGGCCGCGTGTGCGGACTATGCTTGTGATGTTGTTGTCGCTCAAGCTGCTCTTCCGGGTAGAAGAACGCGTGTTGGCGTGGAAGGCCATCTGCCCTACTGGCTGATTGACGTCGCAGGTCAGGAGGCCATTACTTGTCCCTATCAGCAGAATCCGGTTGTCGATTAGAGAAAGGCATCTCACCTGCCTGGCTTCCTTTGGGTAACGCTTGAGCCGGTTGCCCATATTGACAAAACGGGGATAGGCTTCTCTGGTGTCGGAAATGACGTTCAAACCTCCGTACCACGTCCCTATCCACAGGTGGTGCCTGGGGTCTTCCACCATGGCATAAATCGAATTGTCATTGAGGCTCCATGGTTTGCCGTCGCCGCCGAAGTGAGCCACGTCGAAACCGTCGGCCCGCGGCCTCAGCCGATAGAGTCCGCCAGGCTTGCAGCCCAGCCAGAAAGAGCCTTGCGAATCTTCGTAGAAGCAATAGACTACCTCGCCAAATTGCTCAGGTGTGGAGCTTATTCGCCCGCGAGGGGTGAGATAGCCCAATTCCCTGCCTCGTTGGTCGGTCAAGCTGACATAGCCTTGCCTGTCGCCAATCCACAGCCGTCCGTGGGCATCAACAAACAGAGCCCTAACCTCTCCACGCCTGTCATGGGCAGAGTACAAGGTGACCAAGTCGGCCTTCTGCCACAATCTGAAAAGGCTGCCCCGTTCATAACCCCAAACACCACCTTGCCTGTCGACGCATAAGAAAGCGCCCGGCTCTACCTGATGGCCCAGCGCCCGGCTCCATCTGGCTGCGTCGGCTGCTTTAGCCCTGTATCTTGGCAGATGCCCGTTAGGCGTGGCCGCTGACTGAAAGTGGCGGGTCGATTTGTTGAATATGTAGTGGGCACTGGAAGTCTCACAGAGAATGTTGCCGTCTTTCAGCTCAAGAATGTTGTAAATGGAACTGGTGGCCATCGGACTGCCATCGCCTGGGCGAAGCTTGTAGCTCTTGAAGCGATAGCCATCGTACCGCTTCAGCCCATCCCAAGTGGCAAGCCAAATGTATCCGTCCCTGTCCTGGATGACCGCAGAGACATGGGCCTTGGCCAATCCGTCTTGCTCATCGAAATAGTGTACCATAGGGACAGACTTGCCCGCCGCTGATACGCCAACGCTGCAAATAAGCATCGCCACAAGACTCAAGTTGCGCCACATCATAATACGTTTTTGTGCTGCAAAGATACGCAATTCTCGCGAGAGAGCAAAAAAAACCGATTTTTCACCCTAAAAAACCGAACTTCCACCACGAGGCTTTCAATTTGGCCTAACTTTGCGGCCAGAAATTTAACTTTAAACCAAAAACATCGTGAGACTAAAAGTGAAATCAATGCTACTGACGCTGGGCTTGCTGATGGCGGGCCTGCAAGCAATCGCACAACAGACCGTGCGTGGCAATGTGAAAGACTCTTCGGGTGAGCCTCTGATAGGCGTAACCATTGTAGCAAGTGATGGCAAGGGAACCGTTACTGACCTTGACGGCAACTTTTCCTTGCAGAACGTGAGCCAGAACACTTCACTGACCATTTCGTACATAGGCTACGTGACGCAAAAAGTGAAAGTGGGCGGCAACTCTTTCCTTAATATAATAATGAAAGAGGACAACCAAGACCTTGACGAAGTGGTCGTCGTCGGCTACCAGACAATGCGGCGAAGAGACCTGACGGGCTCGGTGGCGTCGGTTACCAACAAGCAAGTGACGGCAATGCCAGTGGCCAATGCGGCCCAAGCGTTGCAAGGGAAAATGGCTGGTGTGAACGTTACATCGCAGGACGGCCGCCCCGATGCCGCCATCTCAATCCGTGTGCGCGGCGGCGGATCCATCACGCAGAGCAATGACCCTCTGGTACTTATAGACGGAGTGGCCGGCAACCTGAACGACATGCCAGCCGACCAGATTGAGTCAATCGACGTGCTGAAGGACGCCTCGTCGACAGCCATCTATGGAGCCCGGGGAGCAAACGGCGTGGTGCTTGTAACGACAAAGGGCGCCAAAGAAGGCCGGATAATCGTCAGCTACAACGGATACCTGAAAGTGAACACTCCCATGAAGTACATGGAGGCGCTCGCCCCCTACGACTATCTGGCCTATACCTGGGCAAGTGGCGCGTCGGTGGGAGGAGACAGCTATACCGAGCCTTTCGAAAAGCTCTACGGAATAGGCCGGTACACAAGCACGAACCCTGCGGGAATAGAAGCTTACAAGAACATCCCGGCATACGAGGTGCAAAAAGATGTCTACAAGAGTTCTTTCTCCCACAACCATGACCTTACCATAAGTGGCGGAACCGACAGAACCAAAGTCTTGCTCAGTGCAGGCTACACAGATGAAGATGGCATGAAACTGCAGTCGTATCTACGCCGTGCAAGCTTCGGAGCCAAGATAAGCCAGAAAATCAACAAGAGTCTCGACATAGCCCTTGACGCACGCTACATCGACACGAGCACGCTGGGCAGCGAAGGGCTTGCCAACGGCTCTGGCTCATTGCTGTCGTCGTCCTACCGCTTCCGCCCCATAGCCACAGAAAACATCCTCGGCGACCTGGAAGCTCTGAGGGAGGGCATGATAGAAAACTACGCTAAGCAAAGCCAGTGGGACCGCTACGACCCGGTGGCCCGCATCAATGACACCTACAATCCGCAGCACCGCCAGGTGCTCCGCAGCACGTTCTCGGTCAACTGGAACATAATCAAGGGGCTGGCCTACCACACTGACATCTCTTACAATTCCACATGGAACAAAAACAAGAACTGGACAGGCGCCATCGTCAACGGCTACATAAACGACAACACTGGCGAGACCACATACGCCGGCAACGCCAGCATAAGCCGAAGCGACAGCTGGGCTTTCCGCTGGAGCAACACTCTCAACTACAACTTCGACATTGCCAAGATACACCACTTCAACATTCTGGCAGGCCACGAAATCAGCAATTCTGGAGGCGAGAGCCTCAGCGCATCAGGCACTTACTTCCCCTCCAACTTCACGCGCGACAACGCTTTCGCCATGATAAACCAATACGACGCGTCGAAAGGCGTGGGCAACTTCTCTTCCAGCAAGAGCATCCCCAACAGGATCATATCTTATTTTGGCCGACTGAACTACACCCTGCTTGACCGCTACCTCTTCACCTTCACTTTCCGTGCAGACGGCTCGTCAAAGTTTGCCCCCTCACACAGGTGGGGCTACTTCCCGGCAGCAGCCATCGCCTGGCGCCTGTCCGACGAGCCCTTCATGAGTGCCACAAAAAGCTGGATGGACAACCTGAAGCTGCGCCTTTCATACGGAGAGGTGGGCAACGACGGCATCGACTCAAGCCTCTGGTCGCAACTGTGGTCGGCCACTACAGACCGCAAGGAGCAGGCCGTGCAGAACGGGCAGTTCATCTCGTCGTACAAAATGTCCGAAGCGCTCGCCAACAGCGACCTGAAGTGGGAGACCACCATCACAAGAAACTTCGGCGTTGACTTCGGCTTCTTCAAGTCAAGGCTCACAGGCAGTGTCGACCTCTATTGGAACACTACAAAAGACCTGCTGATGGAAACACAGATACCAGGCATCACAGGCTTCACCTCGACATACGCCAACATCGGCCAGACAAGCAATAAGGGCGTGGAAATAACCCTTCAAGGAGTGATAGTGTCGACAAAAGACCTCAACATAACGGCAGGCATGAACATAAGCTTCAACAAGTCGAACGTCGACGAGCTGGCCGACAACGTAACGGGCTTGTACGGCACCACCTGGGGCGGCTCTACCACGTATCCGAAGTCAGACTACATACTGAAGGAAGGCCATCCGGTGGGGCTGGTGCGCGGCTTGAGGGCTGACGGATACTACACCACCTCCGACTTCAACTACGCAAACGGCATCTACACATTGAAGGAAGGGGTCGCCGACATATCCACCGACGTTTTCCCAAACTACCATGTCCACAACGGCATTGTGGAGCGGCCGGCCGGGCAGCTCGCCTACCCGGGAATGGCTAAATTCAAGGACCTGAACGGCGACGGCATCATCGACAGCGACGACATCGACATCATTGGCGACATGACACCAGTACACACCGGCGGATTCAACGTGAACGCCACATACAAGGGCTTCGACCTCGGGCTGTACTTCAACTGGAGCTATGGCAACGAAATATACAATGCCAACAAGATGGGGGCGCTCTATGGCTACAAGGAAGGCGGCGTCTACGAGAACAAGCTGGCTATAGTGAAAGACTGCTACCGCATCTACGACATACAGGACGGGCAGCTGGTGGCACTCACCACCCCTGAGCAACTCGACAATGCCAATGCAAACGCAAAGCTGCCACTGGCCTACAGCGAGAACGCCTACGTCTCAGACCTTTGCATAGAGGATGGCTCATACCTCCGGCTCAACACCCTCACGCTCGGCTACACCCTGCCGAGGCAGCTGACCAAGCGATTTGGCATATCAAGTCTAAGGGTCTACGGCAGCGTCTACAACGTGTTTACAATCACTGGCTACGACGGCATCGACCCGGAGGTGAGCACCATGAGCGACGGCAGTACCGGCTACCCGAAGCCAGGCATAGACTGGGGCACATATCCTCGCCCGCGCTCATTTATATTTGGCATCAACGTTAACTTCTAAATTACAGGCATATCATGAAAAAGAATATCCACTACTTTGTCATCCTGACAGCGGCGACATTGCTATTCTCCTGCGGCGACTATCTCGACACATCCTCGCCGTCAAACGCCGACGACGAGTTTGTCTCCTCCAGCAGCAGCGAGACGCTGAAGATTCTCTCACGCGGCTATGCATTGCTCAGGGAGTCTTGCAAGTTTGACTACGATTGGAACGACCACTACTGCTCCGACGCCGAATACTTCCCTGAAAACAACTCTGCCAACAACATCAACGCGAAACTGGTGCCAGAGAACATACCGTGCGACTTTGTCAAGGACAATTTCAACAATCTTTATAAGGTCATCTCATACGCCCAGAAAGCAATCGACATGATAAAGGGCAAGCAGGAATACAATGACGATGTGGCCGCCGGACGCAAGTCCGACTGGACACAGCTTATGGGCGAGGCAGAGGGAATGCGCGCCTACGCCTATTTCGAGCTTCTGCGCCACATTGGCGATGTGCCTTATGGATACGAGAACGTCTATACCAACGACTATGAGCTGTCGTCGCGCTTCTACGTCTACGATGACCTGATCAGCCGACTGCGAGACGTGGAGCCGCTGATGTACAGCATAGGCGAAGGAGGCATCAACTCAGAGCGGATAAGCCGCACCTACGTTTGCGCCCTTATCGGCAAAATGGCCATATACTCAGCAGGTTGGCAAACCATCAGGACTGACATGCCAGACCTGTACGGCGACGTGCAGTTCACCACTAAGAGTACCGACGAGCAAAGGAAGGCAGCCTACGTGAAGCGCACCGACGGGCAGCAATACTATTCTATAGCCGAGACTTATCTCGGAAAGGCACTTGGCGAGGCGGCCGGCACCACAAGGCTGGTGGTAACCGACGAGCGCACCTACTGCGACAATCCTTTCCAGCGCCATTTCCAGTATGTGATGGACCTACAGCGCAGCCCTGAGATGGTGTTCGAGCTTGGCAATGTGGAAAACCAGACGTCGAGCCGTCTGTACAGCTATGACCTGGGGCGGGGATGCAGCGGAGGCAGCAACACGGCGCCCAACAAGGTTTTTGCCGCAGCCCGCATCATCCCCACATTCTACTATGGCGGATTCGACAACGCCGACAAGCGCCGCGACGTAACAGGCGTAGTGACAGGACTTGACGGCAAGGGCAACGAGGTGTTGTTCTCCTATAAGGCCGGCTCAAAGACCGACGGTGGCATTTGCTGGAACAAGTACGACATCTGCCGCGAGAATCCCTACTTCGTCGGAAACCAGATGGGGGCTGGCTTCAGCCTGCCAATTATGCGCCTGGCCGAGGTCATGCTCCTACAGGCAGAGGCAAAAGCCGAGCTTGGCAAGAGCTCTGAAGCCGTGGAGTTGGTCAACAGGATACGTGAGAGGGCCTTTGGCAACTCGCAGCACGACATCGGAAGCCTGACGGGCGAGGCTCTGGCCGACGCAGTGTTTGAAGAGCAGAAGCTCGAACTGTGTGGCGAGGGCGACGAGCGGTACAACATGCTCAGGAGCGGGAAGTTCTCAGAAAGGGCTGTAGCCATGCGAGATGAGATGAGGCTGCTTGGCGACGACCTGAAGAGCAAAGGCTATCATAAATTTGCCAATGGAAATGAATTCCCAGCATACGTCTGGACTAAAAAAATCCCAGGAGCCACATTGACGTACGACAGTACCGACCCGACCGACCCCGTGGGATTCCCAGGATGGCGCGGCGTACTCGATTTCGGAGCTTTGGGGCTCAATGTTACCGGTACAGACCATAATCTGGCAATCAAAGGACTATTCAACTACATAGCCCCTGACAGCGAAGAGGCTGCGCAGCTGGAGAGCGAGGGCTACACCCGCACTGACTGGGGAAAGACACTGGCCGACAACATAGACATATTTCTGAGCAACATGCTTCCAGGCATCACTTCGCCCACAAGCGTTCCCTGCTACTTCTGGCCAATTCCTTACGAGACCATCAGCCAGTCGAAAGGCAAGGTGACCAACGGCTACGGACTGCCGCAGGAATGACAGTCGGACGGCGAATACGCACATAGGTTTAGTTTTTAAGGTTTTTATTCATGCTGACGGGGGCGGCCTGTCACGCTTTTGCGGGCTGCCCCCATTTTAAGAAACGCACAACCAATGAGAGCAAGAACATTATTGGCCATGACAATCATCATGGCATACGTGCAGGCCATGGCACAGTCTGCAACCATAGGGTCTTTCGAGGACGAGGCTTCACGCCGCGCCGTCGACGAGCTCTACGACCGCATGACTACCGAAGAGCGCATAGCCCAGCTCTGCGGCATCACGCCAGGACAGCTTGTCGACAAGAACGGGAAGCTGTCGCCCGAAAAATGCCGGAAGTATATACCCAACGGCATAGGCCACGTATGCCAGTATGCCAGTGCGCTGCCCTTGGACGGCGACGGTCTGCGCGACTTCGTGGTCGACTTGCAACGGTGGCTTAAGGAGAACACCCATTCCGGCATCCCGGCCATCTGCCACGAGGAGGCCATCTGCGGCTTCTCGGCCAAAGGAGCCACTGTGTATCCACAGCAGATAGGGCTGGCTTGTACTTGGAACACAAGCCTCATGCGGAAGAAGGCTGCCGAGACGGCACGGGCCATGCGACAGGCCGGCTCAACCATGGCGCTGGCGCCGATGGTCGACCTGATACGCTCGGCCACATTCAACAGGATAGAGGAGAGCTATGGCGAGGACAGCTATCTCTCTGCCGCTATGGGGGCGGCTTTTGTCGAAGGCCTGCAGGGAGGCGACCTGCGCCGTGGAGTGGCCGCATGCTCGAAGCATTTCCTGGGCTACGGCGGAGGAAGCGACCTCGACGAGAAACAGCTCACAGAGGAAATACTGTTCCCCCACGAGGCCATCATCCGTGTGGCTGGCGGAAAATGCGTGATGACTGGTTACCACTCCTACAAGGGGAAGCTGGTGGTGGCAAATCCTACCATCATACAGGACTACTTGCGCCACCGCACGGGCTTCGACGGAGTGGTGCTAAGCGACTACGGAGCGGTGGGGCGGCTCTACAAGGGCGACTCGCTCAGATGGCGGTGTGCGGCCGATGCCATCAACGCCGGTAACGATGTGGAGCTTTCCAACGGCAACTGCTACAGCCACCTGCGGGAGTGCCTTGCCAACGGCTCTGTAAGCGAAGAAAGGTTGGAACAGGCCGTAAAGCGGGCACTGACGTTGAAGTACCGGCTCGGACTGCTGGACGATGGTGCGGAATACGCCTCAACCGGACACGTTGACCTCGACACGCCCGAAAGCCGCGAGACCGCCCGCAAGCTGGCAGCCCAGAGCGTCGTGATGCTGAAGAACAACGGCGTGCTGCCGCTGAAGCCTTCTGTCAAAGTGGCTCTGGTAGGCCCCAACGCCAACAGCCCCTGGAGTCTGACAGGCGACTATGCCTACACGTCGATGATGTCCTTCTGGCACGGCAAGAAGCCAGACTGGGCAGCGCTTTGCATGACCACCGTACTCGACGGATTGCGGCGAGCCATGCCCTCAGTCAGCTATCAAAAGGGTTGCGACTGGAGTACGGTGGGCGAGGCAAGCATAACAACCACCGGCGACGTAGACCCGCGTACCAAGCGGCTCTCCAACATGATGGTGGAATCGGCTGACACAGCTGATTGGGACGCGGCACTCGCAATGGCGCAGGAAAGCGACGTGATAGTGGCCGTGATGGGTGAGAACCCCGCGCTGTGCGGCGAGGCGCGGGTGCGGCAGGGACTCCGTCTGCCAGGCCAGCAGGAAGATTTTGTCAAGGCGCTCATTTCCACTGGAAAGCCAGTAGTGCTTGTCATCATGGGCGGGCGGCCTTTAGTCGTAGAGAACATAAAAGACGGATGCGCGGCCATACTTCATGCCTGGTATCCTGGCGAGGAGGGCGGCAATGCCATAGCCGACGTGCTGACTGGAGCCGTCAATCCGTCGGGCAAGCTCTGTGTCAGCTATCCTGCAAAGGAAGAATATGCTGACCTGTGCTACAACCATTCAGCTCAGAAGTCTCCGCTTGCCGCATGGCCTTTTGGCTTTGGCCTTTCCTACACTGATTATGCCTACAGCGGTCTGAGGGTGGAGTCGAAGCGCATCAGTACAGGCGACAGGAGCATAAAGTTAGGCTTCGACATTACAAATCAGGGCAAGCGTGATGGTGAAGAGGTTGTACAAGTGTATGTTTCACCCAAGAGTGGCCAGCCGATGAAGCCCATCCAGCTGAAGTATTTCAGCCGCGTGGGTCTCCAGGCCGGACAGGCCAAGCATGTGGAAGCGGAGCTGATGCTCGACCAGCTGGCATGCTACGGCAATGGGGTGTGGAATATATTTCCTGGCCAGTATGATATATTGGTGGGAGCGTCATCGTCTGACATCCGATTGCGGCAGACCGTTACAGTGGAAGGGGAAACTGTAGTGAAAGAGAGGCGGCAAAATCTGTTTGCGGAATGAAATAAGTCAGCCCGAATGGGCTTTGTGCAATAGGCCGCGGCACTGGCTAATCAGCTTGGTGCTGCGGCTTTTTTTCCTGCTGTATATTGGCTGGGGGGTCGGAGATTGTGCCGCCCTCTGTTTCTTCTGACGGGGAAACTTCCTCGAAGTTGTCCTCGTCGCCCTCGTCGAGCGTTATGTCCTCGGTGGGCACATCGGGGTCGACGTACTCTATCTGCGCGTCGCGCGAGAGTTTGCCGTCGCCCACCACAATGGTCAGTTGCTGGTCGACCGACACACGCTGGCCTGCCACGACGTTCTTGCCGTCGGCCTTGATGGCATACACCCAGTCCTTCTCGCCGGAGACATAGTCGGGTGCCGTCAGCTTGAAGCCGATGGCAGTCAGGCGGGCCTCGGCCTCGCGCAGCGAGCTGTTGTCGATGATGTCGGGTATTGCTATTGTGGGGCTGCTCGAAGCGTTGATGGTAACGTAGATGATGTGGTTCGACTTCACCCTCTGCCCAGCCGGGATGCTCTGCTCCAGTATGCAGTCGGGCGGCAGCGAGCGCACGTAGCCCGTGTCGCCCACGGCTATCTTCAGCCCCAGCTTCTCCATCTCGGCGTCGGCGTCGGCATAGCTCTTGTGGGTCAGGTCGGGCACGGCTATGGCCTCGCCGTGGTGGGTGTAGAAGATGATGCCGTACTTGACGCCAAGACCCAGCAGAAACACCACAAGCACCATCGCCCAGATGTTGCCCCAGACGTAGGTGCTGCCGAATTTGCTTATAAACTCTCTTGTCGTCATCAGTATGGATGTTATGGCAGTGGCAAAGGTATACAAAAAAACGGAAAGAAGCAAGCGTTTGGCTCGACTTCTTTCCGTTTGTCTTGTTTTAAGCCCATTGGCAAGGTTTACTTGCCGTGGTTCTCGTCGCTCACGGTCAGCTTCTTGCGGCCGTGCTTGCGGCGGCTGGCCAGCACGCGGCGGCCGTTCTTCGTGGCCATGCGCTGACGGAAGCCATGCTTGTTGACGCGGCGGCGATTGTGGGGCTGGAATGTTCTTTTCATCGTTGTTCTATTTTTATTTTGTTATTGTTCTGCCTCGCAGCGAGCCGAAAGACCCGTTTTGGGTTGCAAAATTACATATTATTTTCCAAATCACAAAGCTTTGCCCTATTTTTAGTCGCTGATTTTATGTTTTTTACTGAAATTTCCGTAACTTTGCAGCCGCAAACACCAATTCTGGCATCGACAAATAAGATTTTATATAACAGCAAATTATGATTAACTCACAGGACATCAAGAACGGAACATGCATCCGTCTCGACGGCAAGATCTGGACAGTGATAGAGTTCCAGCATCGCAAACCCGGCAAGGGCAACACCGTGATGAACACAAAGTTGAAGAATGTGGCCGACGGGCGCGTGCTCGAGCGCACATTCCAGATCAACATGAAGCTTGAGGACGTGCGCGTGGAGCGCCGTCCCTACCAGTACCTCTACAAGGATGGCGACGACTACATCTTCATGAACCAGGAGACCTTCGAGCAGATTCCCATCCCCGAGCATCAGATCACGGGAGCCAAGTATATGAAGGAGGGCGACGTGGTGGAAGTGGTTACCGACACCAGCGACGGCACCATCCTCTCGGCCGAAATGCCCGTTAAGACCAACCTGAAGATTGTGCACAGCGACCCGGGTGTGAAGGGCAACACCGCCACCAACGCCACCAAGCCGGCCACACTGGAGACTGGCGTTGAGGTGCGCGTGCCGCTGTTCATCAACGAGGGCGAGACCATACAGATCGACACCCGCGACGGCAGCTATCTGGGCCGCGTCAACGCCTGACCTGCTCATCGACTGTCAAATATCGGGGGCGCGCCAACATCGGCTCATCCTATCGCCGCTACCACGCTGCAAGGAAGCAGATGTTGGCGCGTCCTGTCCATTTTCCCCAGCACCATTGCCATCACAATCTACCACCCACTGACCACAAGCCATGAAATACAGCGTCATAGTACCCGTTTACAACCGTCCCGACGAAGTCGACGAGCTGCTTGAGAGCCTCACACGGCAAAAGGAGACCGACTTCGAGGTGATCATTGTGGAGGACGGTTCGAGCAAGCCATGCTTTCAGGTCTGCCAGAAATACACCGACAAGCTCGACCTGCACTACTTCCTCAAGGAGAACAGCGGCCCGGGGCCAAGCCGAAACTATGGCGCAAAGCACGCAAGGGGCGAATACATTATTATATTAGACAGCGACGTGGTGCTGCCTGAGAGCTACCTCTCGGCTGTCAGTGCTGAGCTGGAGCGCGAACCAGTCGATGCGTTTGGCGGTCCCGACCGCGCCCACAGTTCGTTCACACCCGTGCAGAAAGCCATCAGCTACAGCATGACCTCGTTCTTCACCACTGGCGGCATACGCGGGGGCAAGAAGAAGCTCGACAAATTCTACCCCCGCTCGTTCAACATGGGCATGCGCCTCGACGTGTTCCTCAGGCTTGGCGGCTTCTCCAAGATGCGTTTCGGCGAGGACATCGACCTCAGCATCCGCGTGCTGAAAGCGGGCTACAAGAGCCGCCTCTTCCCCGACGCATGGGTTTGGCACAAGCGGCGCACCGACTTCCGCAAGTTCTGGCGGCAAGTCTACAACTCTGGCATCGCCCGCATCAACCTATACAAACGCCACCCCGAATCGCTCAAGCTGGTCCATTTGCTGCCCGCCGCGTTCACCGTGGGCGTGGCTTTGCTTGTGGTGGTGGCCATAGTCGGCCTCGTGCTGATGCACACCGTCAGCTACAACCGCTTCCTGCCGCTCCACGTGTGGCCGCAAGTGCCGATAGTGCTCTATGCTCTCATCATCTTTGTCGACTCCAGCCTGCGCAACCGCAGCTGCTACATTGGGTTGCTGTCCATCATCGCTGCCTTCATCCAGCTCATAGGCTATGGCTGCGGCTTCATCCGCGCATGGTGGCGCCAGTGCGTCAAGGGCAAAGGCGAATTTCAAGCCTACCAAAAAACTTTCTACAAATAGCTGCAAACACAATAGAGCGCGACAAGCAAACCATCCGGCTGATGGTGAACCTATATGTCCGCCACAATGTCGGCGGCGACGAAGGCCGAAAGGCCTACGCGGAGTTGGCCAACTATGCTTGCCGGCGGCTCGACCACTGCCGCTTTGGCGCGCGGAAGCCCGCTTGCAAGGATTGCCCCGTCCACTGCTACGCCCCCGAGAAGCGACTGATGATGCAGAAGGTGATGCGCTGGGCCGGGCCAAGGATGCTGTTCTATTCGCCTCGCGCCACACTGAGGCACTTGTGGCAGTGCGTCAGACAGTGGGGGAAAAAGAAGAAATAAGGTTCTTTCTGTTTTGTAATTCTTTTTGCCATAAAATTAGTACTTTTGCAAAATTATAATATTAATAAGACCAACACAAATGGAAGAAATCAGTTTTCCTGCACGGGTGGCAAGACGGCTTAAGGCTGAGGTGACATGGGCGAAACTTGGTGTCATTACCAGTCTCTCCTACTACCGCCGACAGTCTGAGGGTAATATTTTACCCCCCCCAACGAGGATAGTTTCTGCGACCTCGCTGTTATAGCATTCAACAATGCCGAAGTGATTGATTATCAAATACGCTCGCTTCACAAATTCTTCAAGTTTCCTTTCCGTTATACAATATTTGACAATTCGTCGATAGGCGAGGCATCTCTTCTAATAAGGGGTGTCGCAAATAAAAACGGCATAGGGTATGTCAGACTTCCACGCCAAGAGTTTCTGCCCAACGGATTCGGCAGTTTCTCCCATGGCATCGCTGCCAATTATGCCTTTCGCAACTATATTAAAGATGGTGGAGCCAAATACTTCGGGCTGCTCGACCACGATATTTTCCTCGTGAACAACTTCGACATATCAGCTCATCTCGACTCCCATCAATTCTTCTATGGTTGCAAGCATCGCTTTTACATTTGGCCTGGACTTTGGTTCATGCCTATGGAGAGACTCATAGACCGCGGCGTAGACTTCCGCCCGTCACTTCACAGGCACGGAGATACTGGAGCGGCCAATTATTGGCGACACTTCCGCCACGTAGACTGGAGCGAATATCACCTCGCCAATGATGTCCATCATCTGCTTGACGATACCGAAAACGACATTTTCAGCAATGGCTATTCGCTGATAGACGGTTGCTGGCTTCACTGCTGGAATGCGTCCGACTATATGCACAAAGGTGTGGACAGCAAGATGCAACGTATTTTTGCCATAGTCGAGCGGAAGATGCAAGGCGAAGAGTGAGATGTGGCCTACACCATGTGATTCACGTTGCATTCCTTCCCGTCCATCTCGCGGCGCTCCAACAGCAGTTTTATGAGCTTGTTCTTGCGCTTGGGCGCTATCATCTTGCGGAAGAAGATGTTGGGTATTGCCACGCCGATGGCAATCACCAATATCACGAGCGAGGCGCGGATGCCATTGTCGACGGCCACAGTAACCTCGCCCACCACTCCGTGCATGTCAATCAGGGCGAACAAAGCCCTGTACATCAGCACACCGGGTATCATCGGTATCACGCTTGGTATCGACAGGCACTGGTGGGGCGTGTGGAGCACGTGGATGGCCTTGCAAGCCAGGATGCTCACCAGCACAGAGCCGGCAAGCGAGCCCACTACCATGCCCTCGTCGAGCCCGATGTTGTTGTTGCTCGGGCCGAGGTTGACGAAGTTGCGCGTGCATACGGCTATCATGCCGCCCAACGCCACAGCCCATATCAGTCGGCGCGGCGTGTTGAATATGGTGGAGAACCCCACGGCCGATATTGCCGCGGCGATGGCGTAGCTCCAGTAGCTGCTGTGGGGCGTCATGCTCAGGTCGCGCACGAAGTTGTCGATGCCACAGATGCCGATGGCGCCGGCTATGCCGAACGACATGGCCGCTATCATCAGCAGCACCCTGACGCCACGGGTGATTCCGGTGGTGATGTGGCCGTTGAGCATGTCGTGGACGAAGTTGATTATCGGCACTCCGGGCACGATGTAGAGGGCGCAAGCCATGAGCGGATGCCACGGCGTGTCGGACACGAGGAACGACGGCAGGGTCTGCGAGATCTCTGGCCTCAGCGAGAGGAAGGTGGTGAGCCAGGCAATGATGGTGCTCACCAAGGCCGCCACACCGATGTTCATATATACGTTGTAGCCCCTGCTGTCGAGCCATATACGCAGTCTGAAGCCCAGTATGGCTGCTAAGGCGCAGTAGAAGAAGGCCGTCCAGTCGCAGCCGAACTGTATGCAGAAGCCGCCGCAAGCCAGTCCGCCCAGAACGGCCACTTGCCAGCGGGTGTAGTTGGGCCGGTAGTGCTCTATCTTGTCGAGCTCGTGCTCATATTGGTCCAGGCTCATGTCCTCCTTTATGGCCCGCCAAGAGAGGCGGCTGATGCCGGAGATGCGGTCGAAGTCGACCCCGTGCTTCATGCAGCGGCGGTAGCGCGTGAACGAACCCCGCTCACCCGCGAAGTTCACCATCAGCATCTCGAAGCCGACGTAGATGTTCACCTTGTCCTCCGGCAGTCCGAGATATGCCGCCGTACGGTACATGTTGCGCAGCACGCGCGCCGTGTCGGCCGAGCTGTCCATGAGCAGCTGTCCCGTGCGCAGCAGCAGGTCGATGCGCCGGTTGAGGTCTACCTCCTTTATTGTTTCTGTGTCGTCTATCCTATGAAATTCCATTTCCTTGCCAATCCTATTGTACTTTTCCAGGTGCAAAGTTACTGCTTTTTGGCGACACCGATAAGCTTGTGGGCACTTAAATTGCCATCAATTGCCTATTCCTAATCAAGATTCTGAAATAAGGCGTTTTACCATTAATCCTCAGATCCTTGCCATCGTCACCCTTTCTGAAACGGACTATTTCGAATTGGTCTGGGTTATATTTATGGAGAAATGTTATTGGAACCCCCATAAGGCCTGAGTAATCTTTGGGTATGTCTTGTGTTTTGTCAACATTTATGCCATCGCAATTGTCAAACTTTTTATATTTCTCTTCATTAGTGGCATATTGTTTTGTCAGAGACAAATATTTGTGTCGCTGCACCAGCTCCAAATTAGTCAGCCAGAGGCAATTGTTGGTTGATATTATAGTTTGTCCATCATCGTTGACGCAAGTTTCCGTCCCGTATGCGTCGTATTGTTCGGGTACTATAAACCCTGATATTCCTCTACCGAGATTGACTCCAAGCCATATCTTGTTTTGCTGTATCAGATTAAAGATTTCTTTGTACGTTATGGCGTTGACGTTGCCAATAATGAGAAATCGCTTGTTGTACCTTACCAGCTGGGCAACGAATTCCCTGAAAAGCGAAAAGGGCGGATTGGTAACCACAACATCTGACCGCTTCAGCAACTCGACACACTCCTTGCTTCTGAAATCGCCATCTCCTTTAAAGTGTACAATAATGCCTAATATAGGATTGCCATCTTGGTCAGTTTCCCCCATATAATCAAGGTAGTAGCCTTTTTCGTTCTCTTTGGGTTGGAAAAGGTCGTTTTTCTGTTCTTTATAGCAAGATGCGATTAGCTCCTTCAGCCCCAATGAATTATAGTGTTGCACAAAGTAGCGGAAGAAATTGCTTGTTTTAGGGTCGTCGCAATTGCAATAAACCACCTTGCCTCTGAAACTGTTTTCGTAATAACAAAGCTCCCTCTCTATATCGCACAGTTGCGTATAGAACTCATCACTCTTAGCCTTCTTGGCCTTTTGCAGCAAAGTATTTGTAGCTCTTCTAACCATTTCCAACTATTTATTTCCTCTGAGTTAATTGCTTGAACAAATTACTTGCCAACACCTCCAAAGATGTTTTGGCTATCTCAAGCATAATATTCAGCATATCTGAGAGCTTGAGCCACATCTACCTCAGATGCCCCTCAATCCACTCCCAGGCTTTGTCCTGTGTGCCGGTGAAGCGCCAGTGGCCGCTTGTGGGGGTGATGCAGCTCTGCTTCTCGGCTTTGATTTCGTTCCACGCGGCCCACACCGACGTGGGAGAGCAGGTGTTGTCGCTGTAGCCCCAACCCACAAACGTGGGGCATTTGAGCATGCGGCAGAAGTTGACCACGTCGAAATATGGCAGCACGGCCTCGGTCTCGGCTTGCGGAATGTCAACCTGCCCGTCGTCATGATTCGAGAAGAACTTGGGCCATCCGCCCGCGCGGTGGTGTAGGAAGCCCAGCAGGTCGCACAGGGCGGGATAGAAAGCTGCGCACACCGACACTTTCTCGTTGAGTGCTGCGGTGATGAGCGTCAGAGCCCCACCCTGAGAGCCTCCCGTAACCACCACGTTGCGCCCGTCCCAATCGGGGAGCGAGCAGAGGAAGTCGACGGCGCGGGCGCAACCGACATAGACATCCTTATAATAATAAGTGTCGCGCGAGGCCATCCCACGGCTCATGTAGCCCTTGCACCGCTCCGAGCGCAACTGGTTGTAGGCCGCGTCGTCGAGCCTCTGGTCGTTGCCGTGGATTTCTATCTTCAAGTATGTCATGCCCCGCCGCGGATAGTAGTCCGACGGGAAGATTTTGTTGCTGCCAGCCCCGGGCGGCGTCAGCACCACTGGGTGTGGCTTGCCGTCTCGCGGTCGGGTCAGGTAGCCGTAGATCCACTTCTCTTTGCCCACGTGCAGTCGCACCAGTTTGGTCTCCACAGAGTCGTTGGTTGCCTCGGGCACGTCGAAATACGTCGGTTCCAAGTCCACCTTGCGTGCCTCGGCCAACGCCTTGCGCCAGAACTTCACAAAGTCGGCGGGCATGGGCGAGAACGAGCTGATCAGTTCCGGCTCGTAGGCCACCTTCACCAAGTCGCTGTAGCGTTTGCCTCCCGCCACAAACTCATATTGGCAGGCCAGGAAACCAGGCTCGTTGAGCGTGCCCATCGGTATCGTCGCCTCGCCGCCCACAAATCTCACAGTGTCGTAGGCCTCGGGCAGCAGCATATCCGGCCCCACTCGGTAGCGCACCACGCCACCCTCCAAAGGCACTCCGCCCTCGCGGGCCACAATGCGCAGCCGTGCTGTCTGCCCGAGGCAATAGCGGCTGTCGCTGTGGTCGGGCACGGCGATGGTCTCCACGAGCGGCTTCTGAGGCCCTCCCCACTCCTGTTGCAACTTCTGCGCGGCCACGCCGGAGCACACAGCGACGGCGATGGCGGCCAATAGCATTCTTCTCATAAAGTTCCTTTAATTGATTAAAAAAGTTGTCGGCACATCGGCTGACTTTGCAAAAATACAATTTTTCCTACACTTAGCATTATAAACAGGTTGTATTTTTCCACAAATCAGAAAGATACAATTACTTCTACCATAATCCTACTGCGCATTTTGATTGAAAATGCGGAGCACAGATAGCGACTTTACTCCATAAAAGCAAATATTTTCAGACAAAAAATCGCTTCTGCGGCAATTCGTCGGACTTTGTTCGATGCGGCTATGTGGCGGTCTTTCCTTTCTGAAGCCCTCTCCACGAGCCGGACGGTGCCTTGGCGGAACCCTTGGCGTGTCAAGGCGACGGGGCGAAGCAAGTGTCATCGTCATCGTGCCTCAGCTGTTCCACTTTTCTGTCTCAGCTGTTTCACTTTTCTGCCTCAGCTGAGACAGAAAAGTGGAACGGCCGAGGCACGATTGCAAAAGAGGCACTTTCGGAGCGTGAAACAGGCTCTTCAGGGGGATGGAGTGGGCTGTTTGGCTGACCATAGGCACGCAAAACGCCCGCAGGAGGTGTTCCTGCGGGCGTTTCAGTCGGGATGACTGACGAATTATCGAACTTTATCATGGACTTTGAAAAGATAGCTCATTACCTTATGAGCCTGTGAAAGAAATCTTTTCAAAGTCGGTTTTGGGTTAAGACTTTCAGTAGCACCTTTTGGGGGGGCTTACAACTTGTAACAGGTTGGCAGGGAGGGGTATAGGGTACTCCTTCCCTACGTGTCTGCCCTTAAAGGGAACACCCTACGTGTCGGAATGGCCGAACATTCGGTGTGCTGCCTGTTGCCGCTAAAAAATCCCAAAAATTGAATTGAGGTTATTATTTTTGATTAGTTTACCTAACCTGCCTAATACTTATATATAATGGTGTAAAATAGGATGGACATGAAAAGAACTTGCAGGAGATTGTCAGAGAAGACGAAACGGAAAATATCAGTGGCATTGAAAGGGAAACCGAAAACGGGAAAACATAAACGGGCATTGTCAATAGCCCTGCTCAAATATTGGCAGACGATACCTTATGAGAAAGTAATCTGACAAAGGACGTGTTCGTATAATCATAGGGGGAAAATGTAGCCTGTAGAGGACATCTTCTACAGGCATGATAATAAGAAATTAAGCGCTGTATGTAGTGAATTTTATAACCTTAGACAGAGTAAAGATTAAAGCCAACAATAAATATCTGTTGGAAAAGAAAGTGAAGCTTAATGAACAATACAACAGAATGGGAAATCTCATAGGGGAATACTATTCTTCAAATGACGATATAAACATCCCCTTCAACTTGTATGTTGCTGTAAGTTATACAAACCAAACAATGACATTGGAGTTTTCAAGTAAGATACTTCGGGAACGTTATCCTTTACTTATCAGCAAAGAAACCATTAGGGAATGTCTTGACAATCTCAATCAGTTGGAGCTATGTACCGTTGACGTGGATGGCATATTAGAAACGGGATGCTTTACTTCTATGGACGTTACTACAGACGTGTCTTTTGATTTGTCAGACGAAGTGCTTACTTATTTGAACGAACAAGTTGTAGGATATAGACGTTTCAAATGGAAACATTATGAAAACGAGGGTATTGAGTTTGTTAGGGATGTAAAATCTCGGGACTGCAAAGAGTGCATCAAGTTCTATAGGAAAGCCAAAGAGATTCAAAGTTCCGCTAATCAAGGTTTCTTGAAATCTCTTACATGTGAACAACGCCTTGCTTTGGAAGATTATTTTGCAGACAAGACAAGAGTAGAGATGTCGCTTAATACGCAAAGAAAGATAAAAGAGTATTTTGAGGTTAATGATACCTATATCCGTGAAATCTTTGATTCTTCCGCCAATCCTCTGCTTAAACAGTTCAACAAGGTGTTTGTATCAAACCATCACAATCATACTATAATGACTTGCAACGATTATGATTCTTTCGCAATGGAAGCCATTCTGATTGCCTATAATGGAGACTTGAAGTTAATAGAGCAAGCCTTGAAGAGGTTATTCGCTTCAAGAAGTGGTTACAAGAAACGGATGGACAAGATTGAAGCATTGAAAAGACAGAAGCAAAGTGTAGTTACTTCGAGAGACATTATATCTGAAGTCAGAAATCTACTTACATGAATTGTATCAATCTTGGCTTTGTATCAACTTAATCTTGACGGAGCGTTATTGATACGCCTTGCTTTTGTATCACAGAAACCTAAAAAGTTATGATGATACGTTGAGGCTTGTCCGGTATCGCATATTCGCTTGCTATTACGGAAATTTATAAGAAACCCAAAAAGTTTTCCGACATTTCTTCGTTGTTCTCAAAAACTTTGTTTAATTTTGTACCGTAATGATCGCAAAGGTCGTTGCAGACATATTAGACAGCGCATTTTCGCGTTTCTGAACATGTGAACTTGGACACTTCACGAAGTAGGCTTAGGTCTATTGCTATTTCAGAAAGTGGAAACGCTCTCTTGGTGTGTTATCGTTCTTATACGATATACTGCCAAGCGGAGGAACTTTCCAAATCTGTATAGCAAGGGAGTCCAAGCCCAACATGGCAGATTAGGCAAAATGGTGACTCCGCTTTTCTTTTATGCCTATCTCAACTTAATAATAACCGGCATTGTAGGGTCACAAGTGCTTAAACCTTATATTGCATTATGGCAGTTGAGATTAAAGATTTAGATTACTTCAATCTGTCCGATGGTAATAGCATGGGGATTGAAGAACGTATCAAGCAGGCTTTCGCTGTAGATGGCAAGGTGAAACTTGATGGTGTGGTTTACAATACCGCACAAGAATTGAAGGATAAACTTCTCCAAGAGGGAGTTATCAAGCAAGAGGGAAATGCAACCGATGGGAAAGGAGGCGACCAATGAAACACCATGCTTATTTGTTTGCAGGGTTTATCCTTGCAGTAGCTCTTTTACTTACATCATGCGTTGGCAACTCAAAGAAAAACGTTCCAATCGTATATTTTGCACAAAGTGAAAGCAATTCAAAAAGTAACGTTCCAACCGAGTATAGCGATGAACTTGTTAAACTCGCAAATAGTGGTAATGCAGAGGCTCAATATAATTTGGCTGTCTGCTATTTAAGTGGTAAAGGTGTTGCTAATGACGAAGTTGAGGCAAACAAGTGGCTTCTTAAATCAGCCGAACAAGGCTACGCACTTGCACAGACAGAGTTAGGTGTTTCCTATCTACAAGGAGCAGGGGTCGAAGCTAACCAAAATGAGGCTTACAAATGGTTTATGAAATCAGCAGAACAAGGCAATGCCGTAGGACAATACAATGTGGCTATGTGTTACGAAAAGGGCATTGGCGTTTCACAAAATTATCAAGAAGCATTCAAATGGTCTATGAAATCTGCGAAACAAGGTTACGCACTCGCTCAATGTGCTGTGGGCGACTATTACAGGAACTATTACTCAAGGGTAGGAATTGAGGAAAACGAAGAAGAGGCTTTCAAATGGTTTATGAAAGCAGCAGAACAAGGTTATGCACCTGCTCAAACTAATGTCGGTATTTCATACGCCTTTGGTCATGGAACATCAAAAGACCTGCAAAAGGCTGCAAATTGGTATCAAAAAGCGGCAGAGCAGAACGATTCGAGGGCAACTTATGATTTAGCCATAATACTTTATAATCAAGGAGAAACAGATAAGGCCGTAACTTTGTTGAAAAAAGCTGCTGATCTTGGCTACGAAGATGCTATTCCTACTCTACGGAAAATAGGATATTAATATAAATTGCTTATTGAGTAGTGATTTGCTTTTAATATAATCATAATTAGTCGGTTCCTTATGACCGACTTTTTTGTTTATATGGTTAAAATAATCTCTTTGATTAACTTTAGTTACCTTAAGATTTTTGGTCCAGTAAGAAACTGTTTGTACCTTAGCTAAAGATAATCAAATAGTTATACTCCCATGAGCATCCACGTAGTAGCCTTTTGCAGAGTTTCGACATCTATTCAAGATTACGAGCGTCAAAGCAACGAACTGACAGCCTTGGCCAACAGCAAAGGTTGGCAATTGAATGCGACCTTTGCTGAGAAAATCAGCGGAGCTAAGAAAAACACTGAGCGCAAGGAATTGGTCAAGATGGTGGAATATGTCAAGGCTCACCATATCGACAAGGTAATGGTTACAGAATTGTCCCGACTTGGCAGAGACACATTGCAGGTACTTCAAGTCATCGAGATGTTGAATACGGAAAAGATTTCCCTTTACATTCAGAACTACAACATAGAGACTCTGACGGAAGAGGGCAAGGTCAATCCAATGTCTCAGTTTCTTATTACTATCCTTGCAGAGGTGGCGAGAATGGAAAGGAAAACTATCCGTGAGCGTGTGGAGAGTGGCTACAACAACTTCAGAGCCAATGGCGGAAAAGTTGGCAGAAAGACAGGCTACCGTAAATCAGAAACTGAAATGAGAGAGCAATATGCAGAAGAGATACGTCTTTTGAAGAAAGGCATCTCACTGAGAAATGTGCAGAAAATCACCTCAACAAGCATCAATACCCTAAGAAAAATCAAGAATTTGACAAAAACTGCCTAAAAATATTTGGACGGTTGGATGCCTCGAACTATACTTGCAATTGAAAATAAAATGTTAAGAATATGAAGTAAAATGAAGTTAAAACAAAAAGACGGTCTAAGTTATCCGTGCCGAACAGAAGTCTCTGCTGCATGTGCGAGAGTATGGATGGGTAGAGAGGCGAAAGCAAATAAGAGTGTTATCTATTACGTTCAATGTTTAACGAAGATGAGACTAAAGACTATGGTAAGTTATTTGAGAAAATAGGGCTTACAGATGAATCTACTCAGAAGAAAGTTTTAGCGTTCCTATATACGCTTGGTACAATTATGTACAACAATATAAGTTTTTAAGATTTAAGAGGATGGCAAAGAAGAAAAAACAGAAGGTTACGGAATATAGTAACTTAAGGTCGGCTCTAAAAATTCTGAAATGATAATAAATATGAAAGGCCATTCTATCAATTCGGCTGCATTTTGGTTTCTGCGGCATCTTTTTGTAAGTTCGCTCAGTCGTGTAGCCCGCTACACTCCCTCGTTCACTTGCAAAAATCTACTCGCACAAACTCAAAATCCAGCTCGACATAATTTTTAGAACCAACCTTAAAAAACAAGGTTGCAGCTTTGTGGACGAGGGTTAGCACAGAACGGCAAGAAAATGAAAATTGCAGCCTTGCCAATCAGAAAAAGATTTGCTTGGAGTATGCGAAGGCTAATGGCATTACCATCAAACGTGAATTTGGAGGTAGGCATGAATCGGCAAAGACAGAAGGGAAAATGTACAAAGAAATGATTGCTGCCGTTGCCAAAGACAAGGATATAAACATTATCTTAGTTTACTCTTTCGACCGTTTCAGTCGTGCGGGAATGGAGGCGATGATGACTAAGGCCTATCTAAAGACAAAAGGCATCTATGTGGTATCAGCGACACAACCGACAGATCCAGACAGTGCATCGGGTGAATTTATGGAAAATATCATTTTCCTTTTTAATCAGTTTGAAAACAATCTGAGACGGGACAAAGCCGTCATGGGAATGACAGAGTGCATCAAACGTGGAGAATGGTATGGCAAGCCTCCACTTGGCTATGACCACAAGAAAGTCAACAAGCATCACGTTCACACCGTCAATGAAACGGGGAAGAAACTTCGCAATGCTTGGATATGGAAAGCCAATGAGGGAGCAAGCGACATAGAGATTGTGAAGCGATTGAGGCAGTTGGGAGTAAATGTGGACAGGAAGCACCTAAACCATATTCTTCATAACAAGTTCTACTGTGGATGGATTGTCAACAGTCTGCTTGACTACGAGCCTATAAAAGGAACACAAGAAGTGCTGATAGATGAAGATACATGGAATAGGGCGAATGGCCTCAGCCGTGCAGGATATGAGCAACAGCAGGTTACTGAGCCATTCCCGTTAAAAAGGCATGTGAGGTGTTCTGAATGCGGTGGCTACCTTACGGGTTATACGGTAAAGGCCAAAGGCAAGAATTACTACAAGTGTAACAAGATTGGTTGTAAGTGTAATCGCAGCACTGCTATCATGCACACATTGTATAAAGAATTGCTTGATACCTACCAAGTGCCTACAGTTTTTGTCCCTATACTATCGAAAGTGCTTCATAAGGTGTTTTGTGATTTCAACGGGCAGAAGGCTAACTTACAGAACCAACTTAAGAAGCGTAAGACAGAAATCACTAAAAAGATAGAGAAGGTGCAAGTACGCTGTGGACTTGGCGAAATCTCTGATAGTGTTTATAAGGCAACTATACGTTCTTTAAACAAAGAATTGGCCGAGATAGAAAAGGGGCTTGAAGAATCATCCAAAAATCTATCGAACTTGTCTAAATTCATTGACAAGGAAATTTCAATATCTTGTAAATTAGGCACTTTATGGCAGAATGGTAATTTCGCAAGTAGGCAAAAACTTCAAAATTTGGTCTTCCCGAGCGGCATTTACTTCGACAAGAACGATGACTGTTATCGAACTGAAACCGAGAATGAAGTATTCAAGACATTCCGTTTGTTTTCAGAGGGTTGCAAGCTTGACAAAGAAAAGGCGACAGCCGAATTGCTTCAACTGTCGCCCCAAGTCGGGATGACCGGACTCGAACTGGCGACCCCTACGTCCCGAACGTAGTGCGC
>CAZRSL010000016.1:0-46003 GCA_964602785.1 uncultured Prevotella sp. | reverse complement strand
AGCACTTCGAGGCCATGCAGGGCTTCCACGCCGGCGTGAAGAAGAGTGGCATCGGCGGTGCCGACGGCAAGCACGGTGTCGACGAGTACTTGGTTACCCACGTTACCTATCTCGACACCCACTACGACGAGTGATACAATGGTACTGGTACAGTATTAACAGGGAAGGGAATTTGTGTTCCCCTTCCCTGTTTCTTATTAGGCCTAAGGGCATAATTGGACTAAATGATTATCCGTATGCTGCGGAAAAAGAACTTTTGAAAATATGAGTTCTGGTTTTATTTTGTTGCCACTACACAAACCATCTTCGATTCATTCAGGTCAGATGGCCAAAGCCACTCGCAAAAATACAATATCCAAAATGCAAGGATACTATTGAAGCAAAATAATATCGAACATTTCAATAATTGGAAACAAATTCGTATCTTTGCGGATAGAAATCAATAAAGAAACACATGCAGACAATAGACACATACAAGCTTACAAGCATGGAAGAGCCGTCTGACGAAATCTTAGCGCAGATTATGCACGAGGCTGCCATGGACGCGAAACACAAGGGAAAAGAAGCACACAAACGCTACTTCGACAAATTGCGAAAAGACGCTTTTGAACAAAGTCGCTTATGGTTCAAGAATAATCCCGAAATGCTTGCTGCGCGATGACAGAATACTTTCATAAACCTGTTCTAATCGTCATAGCCGGGCCAAATGGTTCAGGCAAGACCACCATTACTTCTAAGATCCTTCATCATGAGTGGTTGGAGAATGCGCTCTACATCAATCCCGACATCATAGCTCAGGAAAAGTTCGGCGGCTGGAACGACCAAGAAGCCATTATGAAATCAGTCAAATACTGTGAACAACTTCGCGAGGAATGCCTTGTCAAGAGACAAAGTCTCATTTTCGAGACAGTTCTTTCCATACCTCAAAAGATAGACTACATCAAGAGGGCAAAAACTGCGGGATTCTTTGTCCGCCTATTCTTCGTCTCTACGAACAGTCCGGCTATCAACGCGGCGCGAATAGCAAAGCGAGTAATGGAGGGCGGCCATGATGTGCCAATACCTAAAATCATTTCCCGTTATCATCGTTCTATCGTCAATTGTCGCATTGCGTCCCAAATCGTCGACCGTTCCTACGTTTATGACAACTCCGTTGAGAATGCTGATGCCAAACTTCTTTTCCGATTGGTAGATGGCGGACTATACAAAACGTATGTTGACGATATTCCGGAATGGGCCCAGACAATCTTACAAAGAGATTAAACATTGCAAAGATAAGGCAATGGATGATAATCTTTCTCTATGCAGTCCTTGAAGCACTGTCGCAAAAGAGGACAAACATGCTCGAACTGGTGCCAAAACTCAAAAAAATCTGCACTTTTGGCACCACTATCCGATACTTTTCGTATCTTTGTTGCAGAAACACCACAATTTTATGCGGAGCGCAATGAAAACCATCGGGCTTGCGGTGCTGAGGCCACTCGTCGTAGTCTTGGCGCTACTTCTTGCCATGCCATCTCAGGCGCAGTGGCGACGGCCATATATGAAGGTGAATGTGGCCGTGGGCAACAGCCACCGCGGGGCTGACTCGCTCCGGCACGCCAACTGGAACATCGGACTGCTCAGCACCACCGACCGGCTGAGCGGAATGCAGCTCGGCGCACTGTCGGCTGTGGCTCTCGACCAGACACGAGGAGCCAACATCGGCGGACTGTTCGCCCTCACCGTCGACTCGCTCTCGGGTTTCCAGTCGTCGCTTTTGGCCAATGCCGTGGGCGGGAAGGCGCGTGGCTTGCAGCTTGCCGGGGTTATTAACAACGCCCAGACATTCAGCGGCATGCAGCTGGCGCTTGGCGTCAACATATCGCAGCAGCCTTTCCGAGGATGGCAACTGGCCGGAGTAACCAACATCTCGCTTGGTGTCAACCGCGGCGTGCAGACGGCGGTGCTGGCCAACGTGAGCAGCGGCGTCATGCGTGGAGCCCAAATAGGAGGCTACAACATAGCCGACACGCTGACGGGCTCGCAGGTGGGCCTCATCAACGTGGCCACCTATCATCCCCGAGGGTGGCAGATCGGACTGGTCAACTACTCGCGCTCCACCACCGCCCATAAGGTCGGCCTTGTCAACATCGGCCCCGAGACCACCGTCGACATGATGTTCTTCGCTGGGTCGAGCAACAAGCTCAACGCCGCCGTGGCCTTCCGCAACCGCTCCACCTACAGCATCGTCGGCGTGGGCAGCCACTTCATGGGTTTCGATGAGGACTTCTCCGGCTCCATCTACTACCGCTGGGGCAAATGGCTCAGCCTGAGCCGCCGCTGGTCGCTAAGCTCTGATGTGGGCTACTACCACGTGGAGACGTTCAAGAAAAACTCCACCGACGGCCCGGAGCGGCTCTACAGCCTGCAGTGGCACGTGAACGCGGCCTACAAGATCAACCCCACGCTCGGCGCGTTCGTCTCCACCGGCTTTGGCACCACCCGCTACTACGGCACTCACCACAACTACCGCACGCGACCGCTCATCGAGGCCGGCATCACCGTGAGCTATCCGCGCAACGTGGCCGACCGCAACCGCCGCCGCGCACTGCGCATGGCCGCCGACAGCTCGCTCGTGGCCCAGGCGAAGTTGCGCCCCATCGGCTCCTACGTCTTGGACAACCCCGAACAACGGAAGCGCAGTTTCTGGAAGCCGGCGTTGGGAGTGGTGGGCATCAACGCCTTCGTCCACTGCTTCGACCGCTTCGTGATGAACCAGGACTACGCACAGGTTCACTTCAAGGACATTGCCCACAACTGGCGCAACGGCTTCGTGTGGGACAACGACCAGTTCTCAACCAACCTCTTCGCCCACCCCTACCACGGCAACCTATACTTCAACATGGCCCGCTCCTACGGCCTCAACTTCTGGCAGAGCGCACCCTACGCCCTGGCCGGCAGCTTCATGTGGGAGATGTGCGGCGAGCGTGAGCCTCCCGCCATCAACGACCTGATGGCCACCACGTTTGGCGGCATAGGCATTGGCGAGGTGCTCCACCGCGTGAGCAACCTGATGCTCAACGACCGCACGCGAGGCACCAACCGCTTCCTGCGCGAGCTGGGCGCCTGTGTGGCCAACCCGATGGGATTCCTGCGACGGCTGATGACGGGCGACGCGTGGCGACACCGCGAGCAGTACTACCTCTACCACGACTACAACGCGCTGCCCATCGACTTCAGCATCAGCACCGGTGTGCGCTATCTGGCCGACGACGGGAGGCTCTTCCAGGGCGAGTGGAACCCCTACGTCAACCTCTACTTGGAATATGGCGACCCCTTCAACAGCGAGATGCGCCGCCCCTACGACTTCTTCGACTTCGAGGCCACGTTCGGCTTCAGTTCCAACCAGCCCATCATCAACCGCCTCCACATTCTCGGCCGCCTCTGGACTGCGCCTATATACATCGGGCGCAACATCGAGGCCGAGATGGGACTGTTCCAGCACTTCAACTATCTCGACTCCAAACCCGTGAAGGACGGCACCAACCTGACGCCCTACCGCATCTCCGAGGCCGCGTCGGTGGGGCCGGGAGCGATAGTGCGCTTCCCTGCCAACGGCGTGCTGCGCAAGTTGGAGCAGCGCATCTTCCTCAGCGGCATCCTGCTCGGCGGCACCAAGAGCGACTACTACAACGTGATAGACCGCGACTACAACATGGGGTCGGGATTCTCGCTGAAGACCAAGACACACATGGAGTTCCGCAACGTGGGGAGGCTCATCCTGCGCACCGACTACTACCGCATCTTCACTTGGAAGGGCTACGAGGGCAAGGACTTGGAGCACATCGACCCGCTCTACCTCAACGCGCAGGGCGACAAGAGCAACGCCGAACTTGTGGTGATCAATCCCATCTGGGAACTTGACTTCCGCGGACGGCTCTCGGCCACCGTCATGTCGAGCTACTATCTGCGCCACACGCGCTACAAGTATCACGACAACGTTCGAGCCCACACCTTCGAGGTGCGCGTGGGCCTGACCTATCACTTCTGAACCTATGCCCATCAACGCCCAGACAGCAGCTTTCATCCACAGCCACAGGTTCGACGACGTGGCCACATTGGCCTTGCGCCATTCGGCCACTGATGGTGTCGACATGCCACTCGCCCTCAGCCAGATAGAGGGGTGGCAGACGGCGCGGCGCAAGTTGCCCTCGTGGGCAGCTTGCGAGGGCATCGTCTACCCACCCCGACTCAGCATGGAGCAATGCTCGTCGGAACAGACGGCACGCTACAAGGCCTCCATCGCCACACGGTTGCAGCGCGACGGGCTGTGCGGAGCGGCGTGTATGGTGGACCTGACAGGCGGCTTTGGTGTCGACTTCTCGTTCATCAGCCCCATGTTCAGCGAGAAAGTCTATGTGGAGAGGCAAGAGCCATTGTGCCGAGTGGCCGAGAGCAACATGGCGAGGCTCGGTCTGGGCAACGTCAAGGTGGTGAATGCCGACGCGACCGATTATCTGTCGGCCATGCCAAGGGTCAACCTCGTCTACATCGACCCCGCCCGCCGCGACTCGGCAGGCCGCCGCACCTACAGCATCGGCGACTGCCAGCCCGACGTGGCCGTCCTCGCGCCACTGTTGCTACAGAAAAGCGACTGCGTGATGGTGAAGCTCTCGCCCATGCTCGACTGGCACGAGGCTGTGCGCGAGCTGCCGTCGGTGGCCGAGGTTCACATCGTGGCCGTCGGTGGCGAAGTGAAGGAACTGCTGCTTGTGCTTCTGCCCGGCCACGAGGACGCGCCGAAGCTCTATTGCGCCGACGGCGACGATGTGGTCAGCCCTGTGGAGGAAACGCCCATCAGCGACTTTGCCACCGAGCCATACGCCCATCTCTACGAGCCCAACGCCGCGCTGATGAAGTCGGGCTGCTTCGGGTGGATAGCGTCAGCCTACGGTGTCAGGCCCATCAGCGCAAACTCCCACCTTTTTGTCTCCACCGTTCCCGTGGAGCATTTCCCCGGCCGCAGCTTCAAGGTTGAGGCCGTCTCGTCGCTCAGCAAGGCTGACCTGCGCCGAGCCCTTGGCCCGACGAGCCGCGCCAATGTGGCCGTGCGCAACTTCCCCATGACCGCCGCCCAACTGCGCCGCCGACTGAAACTGACCGACGGTGGCGATGTCTACATCTTCGGCACCACCACCGCCCGGGGTTGCCACGTGGTTATAGTGTGTAGGAAAGAGTAGGAGCACTTTCCTGTGGTGGGGATGATTTAAAATGTGCATCCACAGGCTTCCAAACAATCTAACATCCTATCAGGCATGAACAATCATGCCCCTACGATAATCGTTCCTGCCGTTGAATCAATTCCCGCAATCATCGTGCCTCAGCTGTTCCACTTTACTGCCTCAGCTGAGACAGTAAAGTGGAACAGCTGAGACAGTAAAGTGGAACAGCTGAGGCACGATAGTAAAAGAGCCTCTTTCAGACCATCAGAGAGGCTCTTTCAGACCGTCGAAACATCCCGCCCAGATTAATAATTCGCAAAAATCGGCTTGCGATTTGGCCAAATGGCAGAAAAAGAGTATCTTTGCAAGATAGTATTCGATAAGAAAAAACAGGATATGCTATGCCGAAAGTAACCATTCGAAAAGTTGCCAACAAGAAAGACCTCGCCGCGTTCGTGGATTTCCACTACGACCTCTACGAGGGCAACCCATACGATGTGCCCAATCTTTTCACCGACGAGATGAACACGCTCACTAAGAGCAAGAACGCCGCCTTCGACTTCTGCGAGGCGCAATATTTCCTTGCCTACCAGGGCGACAAGATAGTGGGGCGCGTGGCCGCCATCATCAACCACAAGGCCAACCGCCACTGGGGCCGCAAGGCCGTGCGCTTCGGCTGGATCGACTTCATCGACGACCGCGCCGTGTCGGCCGCGCTGATGAAGGCTGTTGAGGACTGGGGCCGCTACAAGGGCATGGACGAGGTGGTGGGGCCGCTCGGCTTCACCGACATGGACCCCGAGGGAATGCTCACTTTCGGCTTCGACAAGCTCGGCACGATGCCCACCATCTACAACTACCCCTACTACCCCGAGCACTTCAAGGACATGGAGGGCTACGAGAAGGACAACGAGTATGTGGAGTACTACCTCAAGGTGCCCGACAGGGTGCCGGAGAAGTACGCCAAGATAGCCCGTCTGGTGGAGCAGCGTTACGGCCTCAGGGTGAAGAAGCTGACCCACGACGACGTGTTCCGTGGCGGCTACGGCTACCGTGTGTTCGAGATCATCAACGAGACCTACAAGGACCTCTACGGCTACTCCGAGTTGTCGCACCGGCAGATACGCCAGTACATCGACGAGTATCTGCGCTTTGTCGACTACGACTTCATCACGGTGATAGAGGACAGCACGAAGGACAACAAGATAGCCGGCTTCGGCATAACGATACCCTCGCTGAGCCACGCGCTGCAGAAGTGCCACCGTGGGCGGCTGCTGCCCTTCGGCTGGTGGCACGTGCTCAGAGCCATAAAATACCACAAGACCGACGGCGTCGACCTGCTGCTCATCGGCTTCCTGCCCGAATACCGTGCCAAGGGCGCCAACGCGCTGCTCTTCGCCGACCTGATACCACGCTTCATAAAGTACGGCTTCAAGTGGGGCGAGACCAACGTCGAGATGGTTGGCAACAACGGCGTGCAGGGCCAGTGGGGTCCACTCAATCCCACCAACCACAAGCGGCGCTGCTGCTTCAAGAAGTTCATCTGATGCCCAGTAGGCCTATTAGGCATAATAGGCCTATTATGCCCATTATGCCTATATAAAAAACAAATCCACAAATGGAAGACCAGAACACCACCGTAGAATATACCGACGAAAACATACGCCACCTGTCCGACATGGAGCATGTGCGCACCCGCCCCGGCATGTACATTGGCCGGCTCGGCGACGGCTCGCTGCCCGAGGATGGCATCTATGTGCTGCTGAAGGAGGTGATTGACAACTCAATCGACGAGTTCAAGATGAACGCCGGCAAGCGCATAGAGGTCGACATCGACCAGAACCTGAGCTGCCGTGTGCGCGACTATGGCCGCGGCATACCGCAGGGCAAGCTCGTCGAGGCCGTCTCGGTGCTCAACACGGGCGGCAAATACGACACCAAGGCGTTCAAGAAGAGCGTCGGGCTGAATGGAGTGGGCGTTAAGGCTGTCAACGCCCTCAGCTCGCTCTTCGAGGTGAAGAGCTTCCGTGAGGGCCGCGTGCGCGACCTCGTGTTCCAGAAGGGGCAGCTCGTCAGCGACACCACCACCCCGTCGGCCGACGAGACTGGCACGCTCATCTATTTCGAACCCGACAACACCCTGTTCAAGAACTACCAGTTCCACGACGACATCGTGGAGACCATGCTGCGCAACTACACCTATCTGAACACGGGGTTGACCATAATGTACAACGGCAGCCGCATACGCAGCCGCAACGGTCTGCAGGACCTGCTCACCGACAACATGACCACCGAGGGCCTCTACCCCATAGTCCACCTCAAGGGCGACGACATCGAGATAGCCTTCACCCACACCAACCAGTACGGCGAGGAGTTCCACAGCTTCGTCAACGGCCAGCACACCACGCAGGGCGGCACCCACCAGACGGCGTTCAAGGAGGCCATCGCACGCACCATAAAGGAATACTTCGGCAAATACGAGTACAGCGACATACGCAACGGCATCGTGGCAGCCATAGCCATCAACGTGGAGGAGCCCGTATTCGAGTCGCAGACCAAGATCAAGCTCGGCTCCACGCTCATGGAGCCCGGCGGCGAGACCATCAACAAGTATGTGGGCGACTTCGTGAAGAAGAACGTCGACAACTACCTGCACATCCACAAGGAGGACTGTGCCGACATCATGGAGCAGAAGATCAAGGAGAGCGAGCGCGAAAGGAAGGCCATGGCCGGCGTGACCAAGATAGCCCGCGAGCGAGCCAAGAAGGCCAACTTGCACAACCGCAAGCTGCGCGACTGCCGCATCCACTACAGCGATGCCAAGAACGACCGCAAGGAGGAGTCGAGCATCTTCATCACCGAGGGCGACTCGGCCAGCGGAAGCATCACCAAGAGCCGCGACGTCAACACCCAGGCCGTGTTCTCGCTGCGTGGCAAGCCTCTCAACTGCTACGGATTGACCAAGAAGGTGGTCTACGAGAACGAGGAGTTCAATCTGCTGCAAGCCGCGCTCGACATAGAGGACGGCCTCGACACGCTGCGCTACAACAAGGTGATCGTGGCCACCGACGCCGACGTCGACGGAATGCACATCCGCCTGCTCATCATCACTTTCTTCCTGCAGTTCTTCCCCGAGCTGATCAAGAAAGGCCACGTCTACGTGCTGCAGACGCCGCTCTTTCGCGTGCGCAACCGCCGCACCAAAATCAAGAGCAAGAAGGTGGTGAAGGAGGCCGACGCCAAGCTCAGTCCGAAGGAGAAGAAGAGCGACTTCATCACCCACTACTGCTACACCGAGGAGGAGCGGCTGCAGGCCATCAGCGACCTTGGCCCCGACCCGGAGATCACGCGCTTCAAGGGTTTGGGAGAGATCTCGCCCGACGAGTTTAAGAACTTCATCGGCCCCGACATCCGCCTCGAGCAGGTTACGCTCCACAAGAACGACCAGGTGCAGAAGCTCCTCGCCTACTACATGGGCAAGAACACCATGGAGCGCCAGAACTTCATCATCGACAACCTCGTCATCGAGGAGGACCTGCCCGAGGACACATCCCCAATAGACTGATAGTTTTTTATAATCAAGATATTTTTCAAACAAGTATATGTCCAAATCCAAGAAAAAGCTTTGTCCTTCTGTGGCTTACTTTTATGAACCTACATTGAGAGCTTTAAATGAACTTGGTGGTTCAGGTTCTACGAGTGAAATCTATAAGAAAGTTCTTGAGCTAATGAATTTGCCTGAAGATGTCATTGATGAAATGCACAGCTTTACAATGACGGAAGTGGAATACAGACTTATGTGGACAAGAACCGACTTGAAGAATTTTGGTGCTATTATTAATAGTAAACAAGGTGTTTGGGCACTAACGGCCAAAGGTAACAAACTTCTTAAGTCTGGGAAAATAGATTCAAAAGAAATCAAAAAAACGTTACTTAACAATAAAAATGATTTAAAATCATCATTAAGTGGTATAATAAAAGAAGATAAAAGGGATTGGCGTGAACAAATATCCGATATTCTTCATGAGTTAGACCCTTACGCTTTTGAAAGGCTTGCACAACGTCTTCTTAGGGAATGTGGCTTTTCAGATGTGGAAGTAACTAAGAAATCTGGAGATGGTGGAATAGATGGCACAGGGAAATTGCGTATTAATGGTATATTCAGTTTCAACGTTGCATTTCAATGCAAACGATTTAAAGGTCAGGTGGGGGCACCACAAATTAGGGACTTCAGAGGATCGTTAGGAACTAATATCGAAAAAGGCGTTCTTATAACTACAGGTTCTTTCACCCGTGATGCAAAAGCAGAGGCATCAAGTGAAGGCAAGCGGCTTATTGACCTTATGGATGGAGAAGAACTGATTAATAAATTAGCAGAGTATGGGGTTGGGCTTAGAGAAGTTAAATCTTACGAAGTTGATGAGGAATTTTTTAGGGCACTTAATGAAACTGATGATATTTAGATGACAAAGACTTCAGAAATAATCGACCGCTTGCGCAATGACGGTTTCTTACAATTGCAATTTGCGGACATCCATAAAGTTGGTAATTTTAACATCAGTCTTTGCGAGGCAGATGTCGTTGGCAACATTCTGGAAGAATGGCTTGCCAAATGGCTTGACTCTAAGGGCATTCCAAATATCCATAACCACAAGCAGGCTTCGCCAGACTTTTGGCTGAATCCAGACAACCTCAACGACGATTGGCTGGAAATAAAATCTTTTACGGGTTCTCCCAATTTCGACTTGGCGGCTTTTAGAAGTTTCATCAAACTTATCATTGACAAACCTTGGAAGCTACAGTCCAACTATTTTCTTATTAAATATAAAATGAGAAATGGCTTGGTTACAATCGAGGATTTTTGGCTTAAGAAAATATGGGAAATCAGTTGCACCAGCTCAACGTGGCCAATAAAGGTACAGTGTAAGCAAGGTGTAATAAACAATTTGCGTCCTGCAACTTGGTATGCAGCAAATCCAGACTATCCTGTATTTCGTAGTTTGGAGCATTTTATTGCCGCCTTGGAACAAACGGTTTACAAATATCATGACACCAACAACATAGCCGAAACATGGAAAGATAAAGTTGTGGAGAGCTACAAAAGGTATTATGGAAAAGAATTAGACATTCCTCGCTGGTATGACATAAAAAAAGAGTATATCAAAGATGATTAGTTATAATGTTGACGGCGTGCGCATGCCCGACATAAAGCGGCGCTTCATAACCCGATGGATACGAGCCGTGGCCGCCACCTACGGGCGCAAGGTGGGCGAGGTGGGCTATATGTTCGTCAACGACGAGAAGATTCTTGAGGTCAACCGCGAGTATCTGGGCCACGACTACTACACCGACATCATAACCTTCGACTACGACGAGGGCGACATCCTCAACGGCGACATTGTAATCTCGCTTGACACCGTGCGCTCCAACGCCGAGAAGTATGGCAAGGACTACGCCGACGAGCTCCACCGCGTCATCATCCATGGCATCCTCCACCTCTGCGGCATCAACGACAAAGGTCCCGGCGAGCGTGAGATAATGGAGCAGAACGAGGACAAGGCCCTCAAGCTCTACAGCGAGATGGCCGCGAGAGGGTGACTTGTTGTGGGTGCTTCGAGATGTTGGCGTCTCATTGCATCACCCGCAGCACATAGCCTTTCTTGTAAATCACTTCGATGGAGAGCCTCGGGTCGCCCTTGATGGCCCGGCGCAAGTAGCTTATCTGCACGTTGAGGGCAAGCGAGTTGGCGTAGGAGTCGTCGCCCCACGCCTCTTGCAGTATGCGTTCGCGGTTGACGGTCTCGTTGGGTCGCTCGGCCAACAGGCGGAAGATCTCGGCCTGGCGCGACGTGAGCATCACGCGCTCGTTGCCGTGGCTCAGCTGGTTCAGTCCGTAGCGGAACTCGGTGTCGCCCACCACCACCGCATCCTCGCCCCCGTCGTCCTTGGGTTGCTTCTGTTCCAACACCATGTTCTTCCACAGCTCTCGCCTGATGCCGTCGATGCGCTTCTGCACCACTATGGTCTTCGTCTGGTAGCTGAGGCAGCAAGCGATGACCACCACGAGCAGCAGACCCGCCACCAGTTGCCACGCCATCAGTTGGATGACATTCACTGTGGGCACGCCGACCGTGAACTCCACGCCCTCGTGCTCCATCGGGTTGCTGCAGTATTCCACGTGCAGCGACTTCCGCCACTCGCCCACCAAGGTGTAGTGGGGCTTCATGCCGATGGGCATCCGCTTCAGCCGACTGAAACTGCGTGTGGACGAATATCCTTTGCCTACGAGCAGCGAGTCGATGATGTGGCGGCTGAAAGGCTCATACCGGCTCGCCTCAAAGCGGTCGTAGATGTCGTTGGCATCCTGCGTGCTCAGGTCGTCGGCGGTGATTTTTCTCTTAGTGCCCCCGGGCATTGTGTATTCCACAAGCGTGTGGCTGCGAGTGCGGCCCTTCTTGTTGCGCCGGTCTATTTTCACATTAATCTTTACGCGCAGCGTGTCCATCTTGCTCTCAGCCTTCCGCTTGAGCAACGCTTGGTTGTAGCGTGCGTCTTGCTCCTCGGCCACCAGCTTGTCCAGTACGGGCTCCATGCTGGCCGCCACCTGCGTCGCGCTCAGCTGATACTGGCAATGGAGCCAGTAGGCCTGCACCACCAGCACGAGTGCCATTGTGGCGATGCTCACGATGTAAACTATGCGAATGCGCCTGTCCATCCTTGTTTTTCGGCAAAGGTAACGCTTTTGCGGCGGAAAAAGGCCACGATTATAAAATAGTAATACTTTTTTAAGTGTCCGAGATGGCAATCTCCGCAGTTCAAAGCAGCCGCTCCATTGGGTCGAAACCATAGACCGTGCGAACGTTCCACAGTTGAGGCGGCAATGGTTCACAATTGTGAACCGATACGTCCCACAATTGTGAACCGAACGTCCCACAATTGTGGGACGATGTTTGCGAAGCCACTTTATGCTTATAGCTCGAATGTGTAGGTTTTGGTTGAATAATATAATAGTAACATCGCCAAGCGGCGCAGAATAACATAATGGTAACAAAACCGCGGCTGCGGCACAGGGGAAACCGCTAACTTTGCGGCAAACAAAAACTGAGATAAACATGAGGAAAGCGTTTTTATTTGCCGCTTGTATGATTGCGGCTGCGGCCGGGGCTCAGACCGTGACCATCTACGATGCGTCGCGCGAGGAGCGTGGCGACTCAATCGACCGCGTCGACTACGAGGTGATGTACAACCTTGAGGCCATGGTGCCCGGCAAGGGCGACACCACCCGATATGACGAGCGGATGCTGCTGCAGGCAGGGCCGCACCGCTCGGCATTCTTCAGCTATGTGGGCTACCAGGTCGACTCGATGGTGATGGAGCAGATGGCGAAGGGTGAGAACGTGAACATAACGGCCTCGCAGCGCGTCAGTTGGAAGTTGTATGGCAACTATCCCGCCACTGGGCAGACCACTTGGCTCGACCGCGTGGCCACCGACAACTTCAGCGTGGTGGAGCCGTGGAAAGAGCCGGAATGGCAACTCGTGGCCGACTCTGTGCGCACTGTGCTCGGCTACCGCTGCCAACTGGCCCGCGCCCAGTACTTAGGGCGACAGTGGAACGCCTGGTTTGCCATCGACGTGCCCATCGACAGCGGCCCATGGAAGTTGCGCGGACTGCCTGGCCTCATACTCCTGGCCTACGACTCCGGGCGCGAGTTCGTGTTCACAGCGGTGGGCTTGGCCAACGTGCATGGTGCCCGCAACATTTATTATAAGGGATGCCACAGCACCGGGCTGTCGCGCCGCGACCTCAACAAGATTTACAAGCGGTACTACGCCGACGCCATCGGCTATGCGCGATTGGCCTTTCCGCAGTCGGCTGGCAATACCATCAGCATCCGCGACGGCGAGGGCAACGAGTTGATGCACTCCAAGCCTGTGGCCTACAACCTGATAGAATGGTGAGGCGTGTCGTTCTTTTGCTCACAGCACTGCTGCTCAGCCTCAGCTCGCGGGCGCAGACCACGATACGAGGCACCGTGAGCGACGGCACAAACGGGCAGCCCATCGGTGGCGTGTCGGTCTCGCTGCTGCGCCACGGACGTGCGCTCAGCTTCGTCCGCAGCTCAGCCGACGGTTCGTTCAGTCTTAGGGCCGATGCCATCGAGTCCTCCGACTCGCTTCTCGCCACCTGCCTCGGCTATAGTCGCAGGGTGGTGGGCGTGAGGCCACAGGTGTCCATCAGCCTCACCCCGGAGGAATTCTGGCTCAGCGAGGTGCGGGTGAGAGGCGGCAGGGTGCTGGGCCGCGCCGACACCACCGTCTACGACCTGACGCGCTTTGCCACCAATCGCGACAACACCCTCGGCGACGTGCTGCGCAAGTTGCCAGGGGTGGAGGTGGGCGACAATGGCGAGATCCGCGTCAACGGCAAAGCCCTCAGCCGCTTCACCGTGGAGGGACTGGACATGACGGGTGGCCGCTACAACCTGTTGCAAAACAACATCAAAGCCGGCGACGTGAAGAGTGCGGAGGTGATTGATCACGACCAGCCTGTGAAGGCATTGCAAGGCAAGGTGATGACCGACAACGTGGCCATGAACATAGTGATGAAGGACTCTGTGGGCGACAAGCTCTCAGCCACGCTGAGGCCATATCTGCTCGTGGGCGAGCCGACAGGCGTGGGCGGAGCGGCCAACTTGCTGCAGGTGGGCAAGCGTCGGCAGCTGATGTACGATTTGGCCTACAATCGCACTGGCAAGGATCTGTCGCAGCAAGCCAACAAACTCGCCACCCGCAGCCACGGCCTCAGCGCCGCCACGGTTCCACAGTGGATAAGTGGTGTGGCGGTCGCCTCGCCCATCGACGCCGAGCGGCTCCGACTGAACACTACGCAGAGCTACACAGTCGACCGCGCAAGCAAGCCTTCGTCCGACAGTGAGTTGAGGCTCTCGGCCCACTACCTGCGCTCGGTGGAGCGGCTGCACACCGCCAACGAGACCATCTACCGGCCAAGCGGCGGCGAGGCCACCACCACGCGGCGCGACCAAAGTCTGACGGCCAGAACCGATGACCTGAGCTTGGAGATGGAGCGGACGGTGAACACGCCGACCGCCTACGGCAACAGCCAGCTGAACCTCTCGGCACGCCGCGCCGATGGCCGCTACACTATAGGCGACACACTCAGCCAGCACACGAGCCTGCCCGAAGTGAATGTGGCGGCAAGCCTCAACCCCCTCTACACCATCGGACGCGGCCAAATCTCGGTGGCATCGGTGGTAGACTGGCATCACGGCAAGAACTCGCTCAGTGTGGCCGACTGGCGGCGCGACATCACCACCAACCTCTGGCATGCGGCGGCATCGGTGGGGTGGCTGCGCCAAACTTCTTTCACAACCCGACGGCTTACGGCGATGGCATCGGTGCAGAACACCAATGCCATGGGCAACAACTCCGAGGTGGCCTTGCGCCTCTCGCCCCGGTGGCAGTACAAGCGTGGCGGGTGGTTGGCCTCAGCGAGTGGCGCCGCTGAATGGCGACGATACCCACATCAGCGGCAATCGCTTCCGCTGTGGGGTGGAGGCCTCTACGCCAGATGGGATGGAGGGCGGCACAGCGAGTGGCACATGGCGGCAAACTATGGCGAGGACACTGGCTGGATCGGTGAGTTCGGGATTGACAGTGTGCGCCAGGACTACCGCACGTGGTACACCTCGGATGGCCGCGTGCCTAAGAACCGCAGCCTCAGCTCGTCGCTCACATTTATATACAAGCGTCCCGTGGTGGAGTTCTTCATGAACGGCGACATCAGTGGCGGCCGCGCGTGGAGCGACCACACCACCGATGTGAGCGTGGCCAATGGCGTTTATCGGCTCTCGCTCGTGCCAGTCAGGTCGCGGTCTGACTTCCTCAGGGCTGAGGGTGCGGTGTCGAAGGGCTTTTTCTCGCTTCATCTGAAGACGCGTCTCGGCGCAAGTCTGCACCTCAACCATGGCCAACAGATGTGGAATGGCAGCCTGACCGACTATCGCACGCAGACCTGCAGACTTGAGCCAAACGTGGAGTTCGCGCCCCAGTGGTGTGCGCTGAGCTATAGGTCGACTTTCCAATGGCAACGCTCCAATGGTCAGCGGATCCTCTTCGGTTGGAAGCAAAGCCTCCAGCTCACTTCCACCGTGGGTCATTTCGACCTTAGTGTCGGCCTAACCCACTACCACAACGAACTGCAGTCGGACAGTCCTGCAAACATCCTCTTTGGCGATGCCCGGGCCGTGTGGCGCATGGGTCGTTTGCGCTTGCAGCTCGCCTTGAGCAACTTGGCCAACCGCAAGGAGTACGTCGTCAGCCAGATAAGTGGCATCAGCACCCAAACCGACCGTTTCCGTTTGCGCGGTCGCGAGCTGCTTGTCTCGGCGCAGATTGTGTTATGATGGTGGATATAGTAATTGTTCACTTTCCCACCCGCATCACGCAGCCCTCTGACAGTGTGATTGCCAACTTGTGATTACAAATCAGCCCCGAAAGCCTTTTGTCGGTTTCCGGGGCTGAATAGTGAGTGTTGGATGAAGATTTGAAGCTTACCTGCCAGTCTGCTCTTCGACCCGCTGCTTGCGGAGCAAGGCTTCGAGGTAGTAGTAGTCGGCGTAGGAGAGGGGCACGTCGACCTCTGTGCCAGCTGGCTTGTGGCCTACAGAGTGGAGCAGGAGGAAACCCTGCGTGCTGCCTTCGGGCGCCTGGTAGAGCCGGGCCAGCGAGTTGACTATGCGGTCGGCGTAGGCCTTATAGTTCTGGGCCTCAGCCGCATCGACATAGCCGCACAACTCGTAGAGCGCCGAGGCCACTATGGCTGCCGCCGAAGCGTCGCGTGGGGCGTCGGGTATGGCCGGATCCTTCATGTCCCAGTAGAAGATGCCATCGTCGGGAGTGTCCTTCAGCGAGAAGAGGAACCGGGCTATCCGACGGGCTTGGTCGAGATAGCGGCTGTCGCGGGTGTAGCGGTAGCACATCGTGAAGCCATAGAGGCCCCAGCCTTGGCCGCGGCTCCAGTAGGAGTCGTCGCTGTAGCCTTGTGCCGTAACCCTCATGCGCACGGCTCCCGTCTTGGGGTCGTAGTCCACGACATGGTAGGACGAGCCATCTGGCCGGAAGTGGTTGCGAAGGGTGGTGTTGGCATGGGCAACGGCTATCTTGTAGAACGAGGAGTCACCCGTCAGCCTTGTTGCCTCAAACAGCATCTCGAGGTTCATCATGTTGTCGATGATGACGGGGAACTGCCACACGCTGGCGTTGTGGTCCCAAGAGCGTATGCAGCCCACGGTGGGGTTGAAGCGGGTGCAGAGGGTGTGAGCCGCCCGCAGCAACACATCGCGGTAGGACTGCTCGCCCGTCAGCCTGTAGGCGTTGCCGAAGCTGCAATTGAAGATGAACCCGAGGTCGTGGGTGCCGCGGTAGTTCTTCGCGCTTTCCACCTTCCACGTGTAGCTGACGGCATTCTCGCGGAAGAGTTCGTTGTGGGTGTAGTCGTACATGAGCCACAGCGAGCCGGGGAAGAAGCCCGAGCACCAGTCGCGCGGCCCCACGAGTCGCAGCGAGCCGTCGGCGTTGACCGTGCGCGGCTCCACGCGGCCCTTCTCCATGTTCTCGGACAGGGCGGCGGCCTTGTCGTTGCACCCTATAGCTGTGAGCAACTGACGGCTGGCACGGCTGAGGGCAATGTCCTCGGCAGTGGGTTCGTAGTAGACGAGGTAGAACAGGTCGCACGGGTCAACCACGCGCCCACGGCGGAAAGCCCTCATGTAGTCGGTGCGTGTCGGGTCGAGATAGCGGGCGGTGATGTACATGTCGTGGGCCAGTTCCTGCTGCCGTATGTCCCATTCGCCTATCTGCTTGTAGGGCCAAGCCTGTCGGTCCTCCTTGGCAGCGTAGGGCTTGAGGAAGTCCATTGCCTTGTAGAACGAGCGTCCGTCCTGCGACGTGGCCTTGTCCACAGAGAGTCCGATGTTGCGCCCCATCATGTATATCTCGACGAAATGGCTCATGTTGTAGACCGAGTAGCCGAAGGCGAGCGTGCGCCGCAGCTCGGCGGGCTGGCGTCCGTCGGGTTCTATCTGCGGAAATGTCCTTCGCTCAGCGAAGCTCCCTATCATCTGGCGGGCCAACTCGGTGTCGCCCGTATAGATGGAGTAGGCGATGATTTGCTCGTCGCACACCACGGCATGGTTGTTCTTCGTGTTGTACTCGGCTTTGCCCAGTTCGCTCGTTCGGATCCACTTCAGCAGTTGCCGGAACCACGCCTTCAGTCCGCGAGTGTCGGCCTTGGTCAGGCTTGGCGACTGTTCGAGGAGCTTCACGCTGTTGAGCATGCTGATGAAGGAGTAGCCGTCGAGCACCCCCGACATCCGTCCGCGCCCGCCGTCGCGCCCTGGCACCATCTGTGCGTAGTTGAGGTTGGGGTTCATGCGCGTGGCCTTGTCGAGAAACCACGTGCGGAGTGTGGTCACAGCCTGTCGCGAGTATTTCTCATCGCCACTCAGATACCAGGCCAGAGTGAGCGTGTTGACCCTTTGGACCATCTCGCCGAGGCGGTTGCGGTCGTACTCGTCGAGCTCGGGATTGGACTCTCCGTCGCGGTCGGTATAGGGCAGACCGCCGGGCTTGGTCGGGTCGGGCCAGTAGTAGCGTGCCATGCTCATGTAGTCGTGCTTGTCGCCGCTGGCTGGAGTGTGCCGCTTCTGCATCACGCTTGGCGCTTTGGCTTCCATGCAGGCGTCGGCTTGCACAAGTAGGCTGTCGTAGAGTGGCTGGTAGAAGTCGTTGTGGATGTTGGCCTTGAGCCATGCCATGTGGGTGGGGTCCCAAGTGATCTGGCCAACGGCTCTGAGTGGCAGCATCGCCGCCATCAGTGCCATTGCGAGAAAGAGTTTCTTCATTGTGTTCAGAAGGATTACAGTTTTACAGTGCGTGTTATGCCACGGCACGAGACGGCCACTACGCCCTCGCCCTTGCCATGGCTGACGCTGATGCGGGCGCGGCCATTGCTGGCCTGTATCTTGTGGGAGCCGGTCGTGGTGCCCTGGTTGTCGGAGAGAGTGGCGTCGCCCGCTGCCGAGAACTCCATCCAGTCGCTGTTGTCGAGGCATGGCACTCCATTGGCGTCGGTCAGCTGGGCCGAGACGAGTGTTGTGCCGTCGGCTTGTGGTTTCAGCGTGATGGTCACATTGGAAGGCTGGCCCCAGTGGCGGGTCTCGTAGTCCTGCTCAATCTCGTCGACCACGCCATTGTCGGCCACCACCCGCAGCGTGTTGTGCCCCGGTCGGTAGGCCACATCCCATGAGAGGCCGCACGCCGGATATGCCTTCATGTCGCGGCTGCGCACACCTTGCGACACGCCGTTGACGAAGAGCTCGGCCTTGTGGCAGTTGCTGTAGACCAGCACCTGCCTCTTCTGGCCCTCGTCGCCCCAGCGCACCGGCCAGTTGTGGCCGTAGATGTGGGCCATCGGCTTCTGGCTCCAGTAGGATTGGAACACGTAGTACGACTCCTTGGGCGTGAGGTCGCGCTCCACCACGCCCTTCTGGTTGACGTAGGGTATGGGGTTGGTGGGTCTCAAAGGCGTGGCGAAGTCCTTGAACGTCCAGAATGCCGCACCTGTCAGGTTGGGCATGGTGGCTTGCTCGTGCAGTGTCCAGTCGAAGAGGCGCACGATGTAGGTTTCCGACCAGTCGCCGTTGGCGTCGCCACGCACCACCGTGCTCACGTCGTTCTCGGTGTGGCGGCCCGCATGGCTGTCGCCGCCCCACTCAGCGTGGATGAAGTGGGGATAGCGGGCTATGGCCTTCTCGGTCATGCCTCGGTAGTCGCGCATCGAGCCGGAGTACCATCCCGCCCATATTGAGGGCGAATAGACATCGGGCACGTCGGAACAGAACTCGCAGCGGCGCAGCGTCGTCAGGCGCGTGGGGTCAAGACGGTGGGCCAAATCGTTCTGCTGCTGCATGAACAGGCGTATGCTGTCCTTGTCGAACGAGGCGAAATCGCCCGGCCAGTCGTTCTCGTTGCCGAGGCCCCAAAGTATCACCGAGGGGTGGTTGTAGTGCTGGCGTATCATCGCTGTCAGCATCTCGCGGGCCTGGCGACGATAGTTTTGCCCTCCAAGTCCGCCCCGGCACCACGGCTCCTCTTCCCATACGAGGATGCCGAGCGAGTCGCACAGGTCGAGCACAAGGTCGCTCTGCTGGTAGTGGGCCAGCCGGATGAAGTTGGCTCCCATGTCGCTTATCATCTGCATCTCGCGTCGGGTGAGCGAGTCGGTCATTGCCGCGCCCAGTCTGGCGTGGTCCTCATGGCGGTGGGTGCCGCGCAGCAGGAGCCTCTTGCCATTCAGGTAGAATGGCCCATGCTCCTTGAACTCAAATGTGCGGAAGCCCGTCTTTGCACTGACCGTATGGCTTTGGCCACCATCGGTGAGCACGGCCGTTACGCGGTAGAGGTCGGGATGGGTGGTGTCCCACAGTCTGGGCTTCTTGACGGCTATCTTCAGACTGACACTGTCGGCGCCTCCTGTCTCCACGGCATTCAGCCGGGCCACCACACGGCCTGACGGATCCTCGACGCTGACGCTGAGGCTGCCTGTAGACGCTCCATTGAGATATACTGTGGCATGGATGGCTTGCTGCTTTACGTCGGGGCGCAGTTGCAGGCGGGTGATGTAGCGGGACGGAAGTTTCCGTAACTCAACATGTCGGTAGAGTCCGCCATAGAGGCAGAAGTCCGACATGTCGGACGGTATCGTCTCTGTGTTGCGGCTGTTGTCGCAGCGCACGGCCACCGGCACTTTGCCCTTGAAGCGTTTTTGGAGCACGGTGTCGCCGAGGAAGCGGCTCGCGGCCTCGGTGATGTCGGCATCCCATGCGTCGTAACCGCCCTCGTGGGTGGCCACGAGAGTGGTGTAGACGTAGACCTGTGCCATTTGGCCTGTGCCTCCGAAGTGGAGCAGCGTGTGGCCGTCAGCGTATGGGTTGGCGGCGTCAACCAGCGTGCGGTACCACCCTGGCCCCTCGTAGTAGTTGCAGTCGGGGTCGACGGCATCGGTGGCGTTCCAGCAGTGGGGCAGTGCGACGTCGGTCCACAGTGGCACCGACTCCGGCTTGCCCGCCTTCACTGGACGGAATGCCTCCCACGGCGAGCCGAGGTCCATGCGCAGGAACTGCCAATTGACGATGCGCTCGGTGTGGCTTGCATTGGTGGCTGACGGTAGCTGTGCAGCTGCTGCCGGGCTGCCCCAAAGGAGCAAGCCCAGCAGACTGATGGTCATGGCAACTTTCATGTGTGGAAGTCTCACTTGATGTTGACGGTTACCTTATAGTTCTGAGTGAATCCGCGCACCTCATAGTCTGCCGTCTGCGCTATCGTGGTGCTGTCGACCTTGATTGCGGCATTGGCTGGATTGCACGTCTGCACGGTTACCGAGCCTGTCTGCCCGCCAGCCATAGCCTTCACGCGTACATACTGTATGCCCTTGAGTGCGTTGGGCCACGTCAGCGTCCAGCCGCCCATGGCATTGGGCTGCAGCGCGTTGCCGCTTTCGTCGACTATCTGGTAGTCGGTGCCGAGGCTGAGGCTGCTCTGCGTGTAGTATGTGGTCTCGACGGTGTAGCTCTTGTTTTGCTCGCTGAAGAACTGCACTGGGATGGCCACGGTGTCGCCACGGTTGACGGTGTAGGTAACCTTGTTGTTCAGCTTGCCCCAGTCCTGGAAGCCGAAGTAGTAGATGTTTTCCATCTCAGAGTTGTTATTGCTCCACTCGTCGTCGCTGCACGAGGCGAAAGTGAGCGCGGCGGCTGCAAGGGCAATCATCAGATTTATCTTTTTCATATTCTTTTCAGTTTTATTGTTAGCCAAATGTTGCATTATTACCAGTTGGGATTCTGCACCAGATTGCCGTCGCTGGTTCCTATCTCATACGATGGAATCGGATAGTAGTAGTCGCGGTCGGGGTTGAAGGAGCGCGAGCTGGCGGCCTCGATGACGTAGACGCTGTCCTGGTCGCACACTTTAACGCCCTCATACATGCCACCATTCGAGGTGAACCTTGCGCTGAGGGTGCCGGCGTCGACCGTGGTCTCAGCGGCGATGAACTTCAGTCCAAGCTTGGCCGTGGGCAGCACCTGCTCGGCTATCTTCCAGCGGATTATGTCGTCGTAGCGCAAGCCCTCGTCGATGAACTCCACAAGGCGTTCGCGGCGTATCTCATCAAGCATGGAGAGGCCATTGGCGGTTACAAACTCGTTGGTGAGGCGTGCGGTCATGCCCGAACGCTGGCGCACGGCGTTGACGGTCTGGTCGAGTTGGGCGTCGGTGATGGCTCCGTTGAGCTCGTAGAGAGCCTCGGCGTAGGAGAGCAGCACCTCGGCATAGCGGATGAGCATCTTGTCGACGGTTTCCTTGCCGTTGGTGGCCCACTGGTCGCCCATGTAGCCCTTCTTGATTGGGAATCCGTTGCCGTGCTGGTTGGTGAACGGTATGTACGGGCCCTTGTAGGCTTCCTCGCTCAGGTGGAACAGAGTCAGACCCAGGCGCGGGTCGCGGTTGGTGAAGATGTCGTCGTAGGTCTTCTCGTCCTTCACTGCGAGCGGGCTCTTCTCGCGCGGCAGTCCGTCGGTGTAGAGGAAGGCCTCCATGGCTTGGCGCGTTACCGAGGCGGCGTTCTCCAGCGTGCGGGAGTTGCGGTGGGTGATGGTGCCGTTGTCGTTGGGTCCGTATACCTTCACGAGGATGTTCTCGCGGTTCTGACGGCCCTCGCCGTCGAAGAGAAACAGCTTGCTGAAGTCGGGATAGAGGCTGTGCTTGCCGCTGCCGATGAGCGTCTCGGCGGCTGTGATGGCACGCTGCAGGTGGGCGCGGTAGTCGCTGCCGAGGCTGTGGTACTTGGAGAAAGTGCCCTCGTAGAGGCCGATGCGCTCAGTAAGGGCAAGGGCTGCCGACTTCGAGACTCGGCCCCAGTCGGCGTCGGACGACACGTCGTCGATGTCGGGCAGATTCTGGTAGGCGTAGTCGAGGTCCTCGTAGCACTGCTGTATGACCTGCTCGCGCGGCGTGCGGGCCATCTTGATGTCGGGGTCGTTGGTGCTGGTGAACACTGTGAGTATCAAGGGCACATCGCCATACTTCTTCACGAGGTCGAAGTAGTGGTAGGCGCGGAAAAAGCGGGCTTCGGCTATCCAGCGCGGCTTAGAGCTCTCGTCGGCCGACGAGGCTGTGATCTTTGTGATGATGTTGTTGCACGTGGCAATCTTCTTGTACGGATCGGTCCAGTTCGAAGATGTGCCTGGCACAGTCCAGCTGCCGCTCGAAATGCTGTTGGGCGAGCTGTTGATGATGTCGTCGGCGCGATAGTCCTGGCTGAAGCCGTCGAGGTCGACGTACAGGCGGTTGCATGCGCCGCGGAAATCGGTCTCCGACTGCCAGAAGTTGCTGTCGACAAGCGTCGTTGCCGGTTCCCTGTCAAGCTCGCAACTGGTCAAGAGGACAGCTGCGGCGGCTATGGATAATATATGTAGTTTCATTGCTTTCTGTTTTTTATAATGTGATGTTAACTCCAAACGACCATGTGCGGAAGAACGGGTAGTAGCTGCGGCCGATGTTGTTGGTCACCTCTGGGTCGTAGACTTTCAGCAGGTCGGAGTGCTCCCAGATGTCGTTGCCCGAGACGTAGACGCGGAGCCGCTCTATGATGCGCTTGTTGATGGGGATGGTGTAGCCGAGGGTGATGTTCTTGAGCCTCAGGTAGGCTGCGTTCTGCACCCACTTGTCAGACGGGTGGAAGTTGAAGCTGCTGCCGTTGTAGAGGCGTGGCCACTTGGCGTCCTGGTTGTCCTCAGTCCAGTAGTCGCGGTGGATGGTCCACGGCATCTGGTAGGTGTTGTAGAACGGGGCGATGGCCGAGGTGTTGATGAGTATGTGGCGTTTGCCCACGCCCTGGAACATCATGCTGAAGTCGAAGCCTTTCCACTGGGCCGAGAGAGTCAGCCCGTAGAGGTAGCGGGCGTTGGAGTTGCCGAGGTAGACCAGGTCGCCCGGGTCGTCGGGTGTGGCTCCGCCCACGCCCACCTGATGGTCGGCGTTGCCTTGGGTCAGGTATTTCACGTCGCCGCCGCTGACCTTGCCGTCGTTGAACGACTGGTAGCCCGGATGGTCCTCCTTGTATTGCAGGTATTCGTCGCGGCTCTTCCAGTAGCCGTCGGTCTTGTAGCCCCAGATGGTGTTCATCTCGTAGCCTTCCAGCAGCGACACGTTGCCCTCGCCGATCACGCTTGCGCCGTCGTAGCGCTCCAACCGGTTCTGGCTGTCGCTGAGGTTGAACGACACCTGATACTGGAAGTCCTTGATGCGGTCGCGCCAGGTGATCTCGAAGTCCCAGCCCCAAGTCTTCAGCTTGCCGACATTGGCCGACGGCACGTTAAGTCCGATGGTGTGGGGCAGCTGCAATGAGGCGAGCATGTCGTCGTTGATCTTCCAGTAATAGTCGAAGCTGGTCTGCAAGCGACCGTTGAACAGGCCGAGGTCAACACCGAGGTTGGTGGTGGAGATGACCTCCCAAGTCTTGTCGGTCGAGGCGAGCGCCTGCTGGTAGTAGTACTTCTCGCCCATGTAGTCGCCGCTCTGTATGGTGGGTATGTAGTCGTAGAGGCCCAGCACCGCGCCGTTGCCAAGCTGGCCCCACGACACGCGGAACTTCAGGTTGTCGATCCAATCGATCTTCTTCATGAATTTCTCCTCGCTGATGCGCCAAGCGGCCGACACAGAGGGGAATGCCCTCCAGCGTTTCGAAGGTGCCAGACGGCTGCTGCCGTCGTAGCGCACGTTGGCCTCAAAGAGGTAGCGGTCCTCGAAGTTGTAGTTCAGCCGGCCGAAGTACGACATCATCGACCAAGGCGAGATGGCGTCGTTGAGCGTCGTGTTTGTGGCGTCCGACGTGTCGTAGTAGTTGAAGGAGAAGAAGTCGTTGGAGTTCATGTTCTTCGCGGTGGCACTGATTTGGTCCTTGCGGTAGTTCTCATAGCTCGTGCCGGCCAGGATGTTGAAGTTGTGCTGCTTGTTGATAGAGAACTCATAGTTGGCCGTGGCCTCCACGAGGTCGTGGTGGTCGGAGTTCTTCTGCTTGTAGAGCGAGTTGGGGTTGTTCACCTGCGAGCGTATCGACTTGCCGTCGCGGCTGTACCACTTCAAGTTGCGGTAGACCGACGACTGGCGGTAGTAGCCGGCCACGCGCGACGCGCTGATGTTGATGTGCAGTCCTTCGAGCAGATGGTCGATGGCGAGCTGCACTTTGCCGGTGTATGCCTCGTATGTGTTGTTGTTGGTGCCGCCCTCCTTCATTATCTGGATGGCGTTGGCTTGCAGGTCACCATTATATATGTTGCCCGACGGGTCGGTCTCTGGCGCGTAGATGGGCTGGCGGCCACGCGAGGAATAGAGCAGGGTGAGGATGTTTCCGGCCCCGTAGGAAGGCGTGGCTATGCGCTTCGACTGGTAGCGCAGGTCGGTCGAGAGGTTGAGGTACTTGTTGATCTGGGCCGAGAGGCGTGCGCTCATGTTCCACCGCTCGTTGCTGTCGGAGCCGTAGCGCAGCAGTCCGTTCTTGGTGTAGTAGTTGGCCGAGACGCGGTAGTTGAGGCTCTCGCCGCCACCGGAGACGGAGAGCGAGTGGTTCTGCTGCGTGGTGTGGTCGCGCGTGCCCTCGTCCACCCAGTTGGTGGCCTCGAAGAGGTCCCAGCGTCCGTTGGAGTTGTTGGGGCGGTAGTTGAAGTTGGGGTTGGCCACCCAGCTGCTCTGCTCCTCGTTCCATTCAACCTTTCCATTGGCGTTCAGTCTGCCCTCGTTGATCATGGCCTGCTCTTCCCAAGCGGGCAGACGCTCTGGCATGTTGCCTGGGGTGTTGACGGCGAAGTAGCCGTTGTAGCTGATCTTCGGCTTGCCGGCTTGACCTTTCTTGGTGGTAACGAGCACCACGCCAGCGGCGGCGCGAGCACCGTAGATGGCACTGGCGGCGGCATCCTTCAGCACCGAGATGCTCTCGATGTCGTCGGCGTTGAGCAGCGACAGGTCGCCTTCCACACCATCTATAAGCACGAGCGTCGAAGTGGAGTTGGCCGAAGAGAATCCGCGGATGCGCATGCCGCTCGACTCACTGCCCGGCTGGCCACTGCTGCGCAGCACCGTTACGCCAGGCAACTGGCCCTGCAGAGCCGACACGGCGTCGGTGGCGGGCACTGCGGCGAGCTTGTCGCCCGATATTGCCGACACAGCTCCCGAGAGGTCGACCTTGCGCTGGGTGCCATAACCCACCACGACCACTTCGTCGAGGTTCTGGAGGTCTTCCTTCAGCAGAATGTCGCCATTGGCCTGGGATGCCGGTATCGTGCGCGTGAGGAAATTAAGGTAAGAGAATGTGAGCGACGAGCCGCGCTTCACGCTCAGGGTGAAGTTGCCGTCAATGTCGGTCACTGTTCCGTTCGACGTGCCCGCTTCCATCACGGTAACACCGATGAGCGGCTCACGCTCGTTTTCTGTCAGCACTCGTCCTTTCACCTGCACATTCCCGTTTTGGGCTTGCAGCGAAAAGGCCGACAGCATCATTACAAACATTGCCACCCAGAGGCGGCGGATGTCATGTCTTAGTTTTTGATTCATAATAATTACGGTTGGTTCTTAGTTCATTTTCGACTGCAAATATAGATAAAATGTGGGTTGGGGTGGTAGAAAACTGCTACATCACAATTACTAATTTTCATAGAAAGCGATACATCAGCAGTTTCTCTTTGTTCTTGGAATAAGCTGTAAATCAACGGATTAATTGTTTTGTCCACCACAACTTGCTTGTGTTGATTATGGGAAAACTCGAAAATCTGCCGCTGTTGCTCCTCTCACTTCGCCATTTTTACAGTCCACGGCTTTCGAAAAATGACAATCCGCAACATCTTTTCACAGCGTCTATGAATAACGCTGGTAATGGTTATCCGTACTTCCCATGCTGCTGGGGAGCCACTATGGTGGTATGAAAGAGGCACTTTTGCAATTGTGACACGGCCGTTCCACTTTTCTATCTCGACCGTTCCACTTTTCTATCTCGGTCGAGGTGGAAATGTGCAACGGCCGAGGCACGATGATGGCAGAGGCTCGTTTCTATCGTTAGGGCCATTTGCTGTGGCGGTTTCGTGAGCACTATTGTGCCGCGTCGGAGCTTTTTCACTTCGATGCAGGTGACAATGTTGAATTATTCCTCAAGTTTCGGAAGTACATAATTCATTGACAGCCAATGGAAACAATCGTAGGGGCATGATAAATCATGCCCCTACGATGTGGTTACAGGTTAATGTCAGAACTTTACAGTACTTCCGAAACTTGAGTTATTCTAATTGTGCCACCTTCCGAAACGACAACCTACCACAAGCGGCGCAGCTTGATGCCGGAAAGGAAGGCGGAGCCAGCCGATGGCGCGAAGCTGACCCTCAGCCGTGCCTCATGGTTGTCAATGATGTACTTGCGGCTGATGGCGCGGAAGTATCCGTCTTCGGCTGATGGGGCGAAGTCGCTCTCAATCAGCGAGTCATTGACGGCTATGCTGAACCTTGCCGGCTCGTTGCCGCCACCGTTCTGCCCACTGTCCTTGCCAAGCAGATAGGCCGACGTGGCTTGCTGGCGGTGTATGTCGGCAAAGAGCAGCTCCAGTTCGTAGCGTCCCGAGGGCACGTCGAAGCGATAAGAGCTGATGCCCTCGCGCATGGTCTGATAGAGCGGCTGCTCTTCCGTGCAGCTGATGTAGCTCTGGGTCGCTGTTTCCCTGCCACCCTCGTAGCCCCAGCCATTCTCGCGGTATGGCTGGTCGGGCTGCCACACGGTGCCGTTTCGGCCAGACTGGAACCAGCAGTGGCTGCCCACGTTGACCGCCAGTTCCTCCAACTGTCCCATGTCCGTGGGTATTGGCTCGTAAATCACGTCGCTGTAGTCGCTTGCCTCTTTGCCATCGACCATAGCCTTTGCCATGAGGTGGTTGGTTCCGCTTTGCAACTTGACTGGGAAGATGGCGTGATAGTTGTCGGCTCTCATCCATCCGAGGTCTTTGCCGTTGAGCGACAACGACACCGAGTCGGCGTTGGTGTACACCTTTATCCGCTGTTCGGCGCTGGCTGACTGGCGTGTCGGCCAGTCGCGCGTGGCTATGTGAACCACCGTCATGTCCTTGCGCCATGCCGACTGGAAGTAGTAGTAGACGTCCTTTTTGCGGCGGGTGGCCGTAAGGATGCCCTTGTTGTTGATAAACGGCATCGACTCAGCCCTGCCCGCCGACGAGAAGTCGACGAAATTCCAGTAGCTTCCGCCGAGTATGTAGGATGTGTTGGTAATCACGGGCAGGTAGTGCTCTATGTAGGTTTGCTGGTATTCGCTGCTGAAATCGAACGATTTGCCGTTGCAGGTGTGCAGCCTCAGGTCGCTGCCCGCACCCCATTCGCTCACTATCATGGGTCGTGTGGGGTGGTTGCGGTGCTGCCTCTCCATGAATTTCTCAAATCCGCCGAGGTCGCCTCCATACCATCCCTGATAGACATTCCAGCCCACCGCCTGTGCAACGTCGGCCAAGTGGTATTTGTTGTAGTCGTCGCTGGAGTGCAGAGCCATCACCGTTGGACGCGTGGGGTCCTCGCTGTGGGCCACGCTGTCGAGCCTTTCGGCCAGCGAGCGGGTGCGGTCTGCGATTTGCCCCATGCTGTCAGCCGCGCTGACGTGCTGCCGGGCTCTGAGCAAGATCTCGTTCATGTAGCCCCAGACCACCACCGAGGGATGGTTGGCGTGCTGGTGTATCATCTCGCGCAACTGCACCGCGGCGTTGGCGGCAAAGAGGCTGTCGTCGGGCACGTAGTTGATGACGGGTATCTCCTCCCACACGAGCATGCCCTCGCGGTCGCACATCTCAAGCATGGCGGCGGTCTGGGGGTAGTGGGCCAGTCGGACGAAGTTGCAGCCCATGTCCTTCATCAACCTGAAATCGCGTCGCTGCATGTCGTCGTCGATTGCCGTGCCGTAGGGTTGCCAGTCCTGGTGGCGGCACATTCCGTTCAGCTTGTATGGTTTGCCGTTGAGGTAGAATCCCTTTTCGGCATCGAGGCTGTACCAGCGGAACCCCACCACGTGGCTCTGGCTGTCGAGGATGGTGTTGTCCTTGGCCGATATGAGCGATGTGGTAAGCCTGTACAGAAGTGGGTTCTCGGGCGACCAAAGCGCAGGGTTGGCCACGTCGGGCAACCTCACCGTCAACTTGGATGTGGCGTTGCTCTTCAGTTGCAGCTTCTTTCGGGTGGTGGAGACCACACGTCCGTCAGGGTCGATGAGCTGGTGCTGCACTATGCACGCCACTGTCGAGGCTGCGTCGTTGCGCACGTGAGTGTCCACGCTGACCGAGGCCTTCCGCCCTGACACGTTTTCCTGTCGGATGAGTATTCCGTCGGAGCCGTCCTCGGTCATTGAGAAATGCTGCGACCCTGTGGTAAGAAGCGTCGCGTTGCGGTAGATGCCACCCATGAACGTGAAGTCGGCTGAGAGCGGGGCCACGTGGGGGTCGGCGTTGTCAACCACTATGAGCAGTTGGTTGTCGGCGCCAGTGCGGATGGCGGGTGTCAGGTCCACCACGAAGGCCGTGTAGCCGCCCCGGTGGGTGGCGAGCGTGGTGCCGTTGAGCGCCACGGTGGCCGTCTTGTTGGCCGCGTCTATCCTGAGCAAGTACCGTTTGCCCGCTTCGCCATTCGGTATGGCCAGTTTGCGCCTGTAATAGCCCTTGCCTCTGCGGTAGTCTTTGGTGCTGTAAGCGTCGGTGTTCCACGTGTGGGGCAGGCTGATGGGCTGCCAAGCTTTGCCGTCATCGCTGTAGTCCCATCCGTCGTTGAGTCCGCGGACGGTGGTTTGCGGGCGGGCTGCGGTGGCTATCAGAGCCAGCATAAATAATAATATGTGTGTGCGTCTCATCATAATTATGTGTTGGTGTGTAATCTTCAAGTTGGTCGACCTGGTGAAGCATAGTTTTTTCGCTGCAAATGTAGGAAAACGTGTCCACAACCGTATGTGTGTTTTGTGCATTTTTTCCTGTGTTATCGTACATTTTGCATCAAAATCGGCCATAAAATGGCAGTGGCTCATGCTTCGTCTCAAAGTAAAAAGGCCCTGCATCTACCACAGACACAGGGTCGTAAAAATCTAACCTAAATAAACCTAATAATAAAAAACAATATCTTGGATTGTGTTGTCTCGTGTATGTGCCTCATTCTGCCTTCAGCCCCATCGACTTGATGTAGCCTGTCTGCACCTTGCAGTTGGCCGTTTTGGCGTTTTCCGCGAACTGCATCAGCAGTCGGCGTGCCAGTTGCTGGTCGGGACGCGCACGGCGGATGGCGTCGAAGCCACTGCGGTCGGCCTCTGAGAACTTGACGACGACGCTGTCCCACAGCTCGGGCTTCACTATGCCCATCATGCACGAGCCGCTCATCTTCTTGTAGGGCCAAAAGGTGTAGCCGATGTTGGCCTCCCTCATGGTTTGGCAGAAGCGTGATTGCCACTCGTCGGTGTTGTGGCCGATCTCCCCCATGTACATGGGCAGCCCCGTCTTGTCGCGGAAATCGATGATGCTCCGGATGGCCTCGCGCGTGGGCTCGCCTCCATAGCGGTGGCAGGTGTACATTATATTATTGTCGTACGTCCAGTCCCGGAACGGCTCGAAGTTGCCGTTCCACTGCGTCCCGCCCAGAAGCACGATGTGGTTGCTGTCCACCTCGCGTATGGTCTTGACCGCTTGTTTGTAGATTGCCTCTATCTCGGCGTTGAATTTGGTCTGCAGCTCCTTACTGAAGCGGGTGGCAATGGGCTCGTTCATAAGCTCATAGCCGAGGATGACAGGTTCGTCCTTATATCTCTCGGCGATGGTCCGCCATATAGAGTAGAACTGTCTCTGGCACGCCTCGCTCTCAAACAGCCACGGATAGCCATAGCTGTTGTCGATGTTGTCGCCAGTCTGGCCGCCAGGGCAATCGTGCATGTCGAGTATCAGGTATAGCCCGTACTTGCGGCACCACTCCACCGTGAGGTCTATCAGTCTGAAGCCCTCGGTGGAGTCGTTCTTGCCCATGTAGTCTTCTGCCGTGAACAGTTTGTAGTTGAATGGCAAGCGGATGGTGTTGGCCCCTGTCCGCTTGATGAAGGCTATGTCGTCGGCTGTGATGTAGTTGTCCTTGAAGGCCTGCCAGAACTCCTTTTCAAACTCCGGGCCTACCATCTCGCTTATCATCTGGCTTATCATCCACTCGCAATTGGTGCGGCGGAAGTCGAACATATATCCCTCGGGGTTGAGCCAGTTGCCCAGGTTGGTGCCGACGATGTAGAGCCGGCTGCCGTCGGGGTTGACAAGGTTCTCGCCGCTGACGGTCACAAAGCGCGAATTGGTCTTGGCCGTCAGGTTGCAATGGCCGAGACACAGCATTGCGGCAATGCTTAGGATGACAAGATTCAGATGCTTCATTTTAGGTTGCTACTGTTTGTTTGACGTTGGAAAGATGCGAAAGTTAATCCTATCGACTGTGCAAAAGTATAAAAAGAAGCATTGCAGAACCAGAAAACCACCACATCAGAATTACTATAACACGACAAATCCGCTACATCAGCAGTTTCTCACCCGTGTAGCCAAATGTCAGACAGTCAGGCAAATTAACTCCGAGAATGCTTGCTCAGTTTCTTTTTTCTTTCTATCTTTGCAAAAATCTAAACCACTACAATCTATGCGATGTCTATCTTGGCTATTGCTGCTGCTCGTTCCGGCTTGTTTGCAGGCGCAAATGTACTGGAAGCGGCCCATCTATAACCACACTCGAAAGGAATACCGTGCCTCAAACCAGAACTGGATGATAGCCCAGCACAAGTGCGGATGGATGTATTTTGCCAACAACAGCGGTCTCTTGGAGTACGATGGTGCCTGGTGGAGCGTCTATCCCATGGCCGGCGGCGCCAAGCCGAGGTCGGTGCTGGCCGGACGCGACGGTCTCATCTATGTGGGAGGGCAGCGCGAGTTTGGCTACTTCACTCCCAACGCGCAGGGCGGACTCACCTACACAAGCCTTTCGTCGCGGTTTGACCCGAAGACGGTTACCAACATCTGGGACGTGGTGGAGTCAGACGGCAGCATCTACTTCCTTGGCGACCACACACTGTTCCGCTACCACCGAGGCAAGGTCAGCACCATCGAGGGCCACGGCATAACCAAGTCAGTTGTGGTAAACGGAAGGGTTTGGTTCAACAACTATATGGGTCTTTCCTACGTCCATGACGGCAAGGCCATAGTGGCGAAAGGCACCGACCAGCAAGACATAATCAACGCGGCGGCTCTGCTGCAATGGAACGGACGGATGCTCATAGTGACCAGCGGCGGCAGTCTGCTCGTCTACGACGGCAAGCAGGCCGTGCCACTCCACCTGCAGTCCACAGCGGCATTGCGGGGGCACAAAATCTCGTGCGCGGCCATCGACCGTGGCATTCTTGCCGTCGGCACCACCAATGAGGGCCTGTTCCTCTTCGACTTGAAGGCTGACCGCTCCGAGCAAATCACCATTGCCAACGGCCTTCAGAGCAATTCCCTTCTCTCTGTCAGCTTCGACCGCGACCACAACCTGTGGGCCGGGCTCGACAATGGCATCGACTATGTGCCGCTCAACAACCCCCTCTATTTCCTCGCCAGCCCCCTCATGTCAATTGGCGGGGGCTATTGCTCAGCCCTGTTTGGCGGGAAACTCTATCTCGGCACAAGCCAAGGACTTTTCCGTTCCACCGTGCCCGGGCGGCAAGGCGGCAGAGTCGATGTCGTGCCGATGCCTGGGCTGGAGGGCCAGACCAACTGTCTCTATCCCTATCGTGGCTGGCTCTTCTGCGGTGGCAGGTCGTTCTTCTGCATGACCGACGGACTCCGCACTGTCAGCTTCCCACAGCGCGGCGTGTGGAACGCCCAAGCCATAGGCGACGGCAACACAGTGGTGATAGGCACCTATTGGGGGCTGCGTACAGTCAGATACAATGGTGGCACGTGGACGCTCGGCAACGAGATCGACGGACTCAAATTCTCAGCCAAGACAATGCTCGTGGAGCCAGAGACCAACAACGTCTGGGTGGCCAACAAGACCGACGGCATCTGGCGGCTGATGCTCGACACGCGGCTGACAAAGGTGAAGCAGCGCAAATGCTACAACAACAGCGAGCTGCCACAAGGCAGCAACGTGTGCATCACGCTGGTGGGAAGCGACATCGTGGTGGCTTCGAAGAGCGGCCTCTTCCGTTACGACGCCACACGCGACCGCCTCTTGCGCTTCACAGAGCTTGAGCGCAGGCTGAACGGTCGCCGTGCCTACACCTACCTGCACCAGTCGGCCAATGGCAGCCTGTGGTACGTGTTCAACAGTGTGCTTGGCCGCTCCTCGTCGCGCAAGGGCGGTGGCACGTCGGCAGCCGTAATCCTCGACAATATGATAGAGGACTTCGAGAATGTCAGGGAGATTGACCCCTACCGCAGCATAGCCGGCACGGGCGACGGCTTCGTGATGATTGATGAGCGCACTGGCGGACAGGCCAAACGGCGCCCAACGGTGCAGATACGCCGCCTCTACGTAACCAACGGCGGCGACTCGGTGGTCTACGGGCAGAGCAACGTGGCCCGGGAAGCGAAGGTCTCGCTCCCCTATCGCAGCAATTCCATCCGCATCACCTACACCGCCAGCGACTTCGACCAGTCTCATGCGGTCAGCTACTCTTGCCGTCTGAAAGGACTCGACAACGAATGGAGCGAATATTCGCAGTCCACCAGCAAGGAGTTTGCCAATCTGCGCGAGGGCCGCTACACCTTCGAGGTGCGCGTGCGCGTGTTCGGCGGCAAGGAGACGGGCACGGCGCGGCTCTCCTTCCGCGTTCTTCCGCCGTGGTATCGGTCGTGGTGGGCCTTCGTCGTCTATGCCCTGCTGGTGGGTGGCACCGTCTGGATGGCGTTGCGGCGGGTGCTGAAGAAGCACGAGAGGATAATCCGGCAGAAGGATGAGGAGATAGAGCAGCAGAAGGAAATCTACAAGCAGGACATCGGCGAGCGCGACAAGCAGATTGGCGAGCGCGACATCGAGCTGGGTGAGAAGAGCCAGCAGATAGCACAGCTTGAGGCTGAGCGGCTGCGCAGCGAGCTGCAGTACAAGTCGGACGAGCTGATGAAGAGCACGCTCAACGTGGTGCGCAAGAACGAGAGCCTGCAGAAAATAAGGAAGGAAGCACAGAGCCTGGCCAAGCTCAACGACGAGGGCGACAAGGTGAAGGTGAAGCGCGGCATCTTCAGACTGATCAACCAGATAGACACCAACATCGAGCACGACAGCGACCTGAAGAACTTCGAGAGTTCGTTCGACGCCGTCCACCACGACTTCCTGAAGAAGTTGGCCGAGCGTTATCCAGAGTTGAACCACAAGGACCGCATGCTCTGCGCCTACATCCGCATGAACCTGATGTCGAAGGAGATTGCGCCGCTGCTCAACATCTCCACGCGCGGGGTGGAGATCAGCCGCTACCGCCTCAGAAAGAAGATGGGGCTCGACTCGAATGTCAACCTGACGGAATTTCTCAACAGAATATGAAACACATAAAAGCAATCGCTCTCGGCCTGTTTGCGCTGTTGCTTGTCGTTACAGCGGCAGCGCAAAGCAAATATCCAGCCAACTACGCCCGCGCGCCGCGCTTCCGTGCCTTGATAGTGTGGGTGCCGGGAGCCGAGGAGGCCCACGTGCAGTTCGACCGCCAGGCCATCCGCTTCTTCCACAAACTGTCCTACGGCGAGGGCTTCCTATACGACCTGACCACTGATTTCCATCAGTACATCGACAGTCTCAGCCGCTACAGCATAGTGGTGTGGCTCAACTATATGCCACATGACAGCACCGACCGCTTGGCATTCCAAAAATACATGGAGCATGGCGGCGGATGGATGGGGTTCCACGCCTCGGCCTACAACGACCGCAATACCGGATGGCCGTGGTTCAACCACTTCCTCGGCTGCGGGCCGTTCCTCTGCAACAACTGGCCGCCACAGCCCGCGCTGGCCGAGGTGGACACCGCGGGCCACGACGTAACCCGCAACCTGCCGCAGAGCTTCGTCCTGCCAGCGTCGGAGTTCTACCAGTGGAATCCTTCGCCCCGACGTTGCAGCGACGTAACGGTGCTCCTCTCGCTCTCGCCCAAGAACTACCCGCTCGGCATAAAGGACGTGGTGCTTGGCGGCGACTTCCCTGTGGTGTGGACTAACAACCTCTACCGCATGGTGTACCTCAACATGGGTCACGGCGACGAGGAGTTTATCGACCCCACGCAGAACCTGCTATTCACCAATGCCTTCAGATGGGTGGTCAGCCGCGACCCCAAGGGAAACCCGTTTGAGAAATAAGGCAAAGCGATTCCGCATTTGTAAGTTACTAATTACAAATTACTAATTACAAATTACTAATTCAAGTTTCGGAAGTACATAATCTATTGAAATACAAGGGGTGCAGAATCGTAGGGGCATGATTTATCATGCCCGGAATGCAACGATCTTGCCGATTGCGGGCATGATAAATCATGCCCCTACGATGTGGTTATAGCTTAATGTCAGCACCTTACAGCACTTCCGAAACTTGAGTTACTAATTTCAAATTACAAATTACAAATTAAAATTGTGGTTCAGCGGTTCACTTCCAGTTCAGCCGTCTTCACATTCTTGCTGTCCGGACCTATCATGATGTCGAATGTGCCCGGCTCGAGCACGGGCCGGCCCTCGCCGTCGAGGTAGCTCAGGGTTCTGGCGTCGATGGTGAACTCCACCGACCGGCTCTCGCCTTTGGCCAAATGCAGCCGATGGAAGCCCTTGAGTTCCTTCACTGGCCGTGCGATGGTGCTGTATTTGTCGTGTATGTAGAGCTGCACCACCTCGTCGCCGTCTCTGCCGCCGGTGTTGGTTACGGTGGCTTTGGCCGTAACCTGGCCGTCCTTGCCCATCGACGGCGACGAGAGGCTTACGTCGCTGTAGCTATAAGTGGTGTAGCTCAGTCCGAAGCCGAACGGATAGAGCGGGCCGTTGGTCTCGTCGAGATAGTTGCTCTGGTATTTGCGGAAATACTTCTCGCCGTCGCGAACAGGACGGCTGGCGTTGATGTGGTTGTAGTAGAGCGGCAACTGGCCCACCGAGCGCGGCATCGTACATACCAGCTTGCCCGAGGGCGACTTGTCGCCGAAGAGTACGTCGCAGAGCGCGTCGGCGGTCTCGCTGCCACCAAACCACACGTTCATTATCGCCGGCACATGCTCGCTCTCCCACGACAGCACGGTGGCGCGGCCCGAAAAGTTGAGGAGCACCACTGGCTTGCCCGTGGCCACGAGGGCGCGGAGCAACCTCATCTGCACGTCGGGCAGACGGAGGTCGGTGCGCGTTGAGCTTTCGCCCGTCATCTCGGCCATCTCGCCGAGGCAGGCCACCACCACGTCGGCCCCACGAGCCACGCTGACAGCCTCGCGGGCCATCGTGGCCGCGTCGCCCCATGGCAAAGGCCTATGGAACTCGTCGGCACGCTGCCTGAGCGAGTCGCTGTAGATGTTGCAGCCCTGTGCGTAGACCACCTTGCCGCTGTCGCCGAGCCGCCTCTGCATGGCCTCGCGGATGGTGGTGTATTTGTCGGGGTTGTCGCCGGTCGACCAGCAACCCACTATGTTGTTGCGCGAGTCGCCCATCGGGCCGATGAGTGCTATGGTGCCGTGCTTCTTCAGTGGCAGCAGCCCGCCCTCATTCTTCAGCAAGACGAACGTCTCGGCGGCCATGTCGCGTGCCACCTTGCGGTTCTCGGCTGTATACAAGTCTGTCTTTGCCCGCTTCAGGTCGTTGTATCGGTAGGGGTTGTCGAAGAGTCCGAGCCTGTATTTGGCCTCGAGCACCCGCCTGACGGCCTCGTCGACTCTCGCCAGCGGCACCTTGCCTTCGTCGACAGCCTCCTTCATATATTTATTGTAGGCCATCGCGCACATGTCCATGTCGGTTCCGGCGTTCATCGCCTGCACCGCCGAGGCCTTCAGGTCGCCATATCCGATGGTCGGCATCTCGCCTATCGAGGCATAGTCGGAAACGGTGAATCCGTCGAAGTGCCACTGGTTGCGCAGCACGTCGGTCATAAGCCATCGGTTTGCGGTTGCCGGAATGCCGTCGACGATGTTGAATGACGACATCACGCTGCCCACTCCAGCCTCCACCACAGCCTTGTACGACGGGAAAAACTGGTTGTACATGCGCAGTCGGCTCATGTCCACGGCGCAGTAGTCCTTGCCTGCCTCGGTAGCGCTATAGAGGGCGTAGTGCTTCATGCACGCCAGTACTGAACGGTCGGACAGAATGGGCTGGTCGCCTTGGTATCCTCTCACTGTCGCCGCGCCCATCAGCCCCGCCAGATAGGGGTCTTCGCCATAGCCTTCGGCCACCCGTCCCCAGCGCGGGTCGATGGCCACGTCGACCATGGGGCTGTACACCCAGTTTACGCCTTGTGCCGACGCCTCTCGAGCCGACATCCTTGCGCCAGCCTCTACGGCTTGCAAGTCCCACGAGCAGGCCTGGGCCAGCGGTATCGGCAGCACCGTCTCGTAGCCGTGTATCACGTCCATGCCTATAAGGAGCGGAATGCCGAGGCGACTCTTCTTCACCGCTATCTCTTGGAGTGCCTTCAGCTTCTCCGCACCCTTGATGTTGAGCACGGCTCCGAGCTTGCCCTGCTGTATGAGGGCAGCGATGGGCGAATTGATTTCCTTGCCTGTGGTTATGTCGCCGCCTGGTTGCAGGGTCAGTTGGCCTATCTTCTCCTCCAAAGTCATCTTGGCCATCAGCTCGTCGATGAACTTGTCCATCCGCGAGGGTTGTTGCGCCAGCGCGTTGGCTGCCGCCAATATAAGCGTCAGGGTGATAAGTGCAGTTCTTTTCATGGCATTTCAGCTTGTTGTTATTTTTGGTTCGGTTTTCTTTTCAGCGCAAAATTATAAAAAAATCAGTTTCATTTGCTGTCGATTGTCGTAAAAAGTGGATTGTGGTGGCGGCTCACCTCGCTTAAATGGCAGTCAGTCAGCCACTAAGCATATTTGTGGTGGAAATAAGAAAGTGGAATGGACGAAGGAAGGGATTGCCACTCTTCTTCACCCATTCCACATCCGATGCCATCCACTTTTTGCCTAAAGGCGGCCTTTCGCAAATGGCTTAACATCAGAGTGATACAAAAAGCTGACCTTGTTGGAGTCTATATATTGACCTTTCATCGGCGCCGCGAAATGACATTTTAGTTATCTTTGCACCACAATTCATTTTTCCAATCACTTAAAACCTGTCATACAAAAATGAGAATCATCCAGAATCCTATTGTCATGTCATTGTTCTTGCTCGCTGGAGCAATGACGGCGAGGGCGCAGAGCGACCCGTTGCCCGTCTATCTTGACGAGAGCAAGAGCGTGGAGGAGCGCATCGACGACGCGATGAGCCGCATGACGCTCGACGAGAAGCTCGACATCATCCATGCGCAGAGCAAGTTTTCAAGCCGCGGAGTGCCACGGTTGGGCTTCCCCGACTTCTGGACCGACGACGGACCCCACGGCGTTCGTCCCGACGTGTTGTGGGACGAGTGGGAGCAGGCGGGCCAGACCAACGACTCGTGTGTCGCCTTCCCGGCCTTGTCGTGTCTCGCCGCCACGTGGAACCCGCAGTTGGCCCTGCTCTACGGCCAAAGCCTCGGCGAGGAGGCACGCTATCGCGGCAAGGACATGATACTCGGTCCGGGCTGCAACATCATGCGCACGCCGCTCGGAGGCCGCAATTTCGAGTATCTCGGCGAGGATCCCTATCTCGCATCGGCCATGGTGGTGCCCTATATCGTGGGGTTGCAGTCGAAGGGTGTCTCGGCCTGCGTCAAGCACCTCGCCCTCAACAACGACGAGGAGTACCGCCATCAAGTCAACGTGGTGGTTTCCGACCGTGCTTTGCGCGAAATCTACCTGCCACCCTACGAGGCTGCGGTTCACAAGGCGCACACCTGGGCCATCATGCCGGCCTACGGCTACTACCGAGGACAGCACGAATGCCACAACGACTGGCTGCTCAACAAGCTGCTGAAGGACGAATGGAAGTTTGACGGAGTCACCGTCAGCGACTGGGGCGGCACCCACAACACCGACGAGGCTGTGCGCAATGGGCTCGACATGGAGTTTGGCACCTGGACCAACGGCCTCACTATGGGCGCAAGCAACGCCTACCACCGCTACTACATGGCCGACGCCTACAAGCAAGGCATACTGAGCGGCAAATACACCGAGAGGGAACTCAACGACAAGGTGCGCCGCGTGCTCCGCCTGTTCTACCGAACCACCATGAACCCCCACCGCGCCCGCGGATTCCTGTGCTCCGGGAGCCACTATGAGGCTGCAAAGCGGATTGCTGAGGACGGCATCGTGCTGCTGAAGAACGAACGTGGCGTGCTGCCATTGCTCGGCCAGACACGGAACAGCCACCCGACGGTGCTCGTGGTGGGGGAGAACGCCATCAAGATGATGACGGTGGGCGGCGGTTCGTCGTCGCTGAAGGTGCAGAAGGAGGTGTCGCCGCTTGCCGGGCTGCAGGCGCGACTGCGCGACGTGGCCACCGTGGAGTATGAGCGTGGCTACGTGGGCGACACCACAGGCCGCTACAACGGTGTCACCACCGGCCAGGACTTGCGCGACAGCCGCTCGGAGCAGCAGCTCATCGACGATGCCGTGGCCAAGGCGCGCACTGCCGACTGCGTGGTGATGTTTGGCGGCCTCAACAAGAGCGACTATCAGGACTGCGAGGGCCACGACCGCAAGCAGTACGGACTGCCCTACGCCCAGGACAAGCTCATCGAGGCTCTGGCCAAGGCCAACCGCAATTTTGTCTACGTCAACATTTCGGGCAATCCAGTTGCCATGCCCTGGAAGGATCGTGTGCCGGCCATTGTGCAAGGCTGGTTCATAGGCTCTGAGGCTGGTGAGGCTCTGGCGGCAGTGCTCTGTGGCGACGTAAATCCGTCGGGCAAGCTGCCCTACACGTGGCCACAGTCGCTCAACGATGTTGGCGCCCACGCCCTCGACACCTATCCCGGCACATGGCGCGGCACTGCCGGTGCCAATGGCAAGCACAAAGGCTCCGACATCATCGACGAGGAGTACAAGGAGGGCATCTACGTGGGTTACCGCTGGGCCGACCTGCACCACACGCATCCGCTCTTCGCCTTTGGCCACGGACTGAGCTACACCACGTTCACATTGTCTGGCCTGCGACTTTCGAGTCCGACGATTACCAGCGGCGACAGTCTGACGGCCACAGTTGTGGTGAGCAACACTGGCAAGCGGGCCGGAGCCGAGACGGTACAGCTCTACGTCCACGACGACAAGGCCTCGGTCGACCGTCCTTACAAGGAGTTGAAGGGCTTCAGCAAGATATATCTGCAGCCCGGCGAGTCGCGCGAGGTGAGCATTACCATTGGCCGCGACGCGCTGAGCTTCTACGACGAGGCCTCTCAGCAGTGGAAGGCCGAGCCGGGACGGTTTACGTTGCTCGTCGGCAACGCCTCCGACAACCTGAAGCTCCGCAAGCAGTTCGAGTTGAAATAGCTTGCGTCAGCTGATGTCATATTATTGATGATGTTTCCATTTATAGTGGCCGCCACTTGTGGCGGCCACTATTTATTTTCGGCAACTTGAAAAAGATGATGGGACATTGTTTTATGGCCGCCTCAGGGGGACGGCCACTGCAAGTGGAAGTTGTTAATGTATGTGCCAAGTCTCATTTCCCTATCCTGCCGAGGCTCTTCACTTTTTCTTCGAAAGATCCCCGATCGCCCGCGCATCCGTTCTTCGTGCGGGTGCGGTAGTTGTATATTGTGTTGACCGAATAGTGCAGCAGCTCGGCTATTTTGCCGCTGTCGTCGATGCCAAGGCGTATCAGCGCGAAGATGCGGAGGGTGGTGTTGAGATTGCCTTCAGGCACCGTGATTTGGCATTCGGGCCTTAGCAATGCGTTCAGCTCATCGACAAAATGGGGGAAAATGCTCAGGAAGGCGCGGTCGAAGTGGTTGTAGAGCTCCTCCACGTTGCGGTCCTTCTGCCCGTTGGAGCGCGTCTGCTCATATAGCTCGTCCACCTTGTGCTCTCTTATCATGCGGTTGGCATGGCGGCGGTTCTGGTCGAGCCGGTCGACATAGTCGGAGCAGATGGCGAGAAATCGCCCTATGTAGAACTCCTTGACCGTGTTCGACTCGCTGAGCTGGGCGTTGACGGTTTTCATCTCAGCGTTCATCGCGTTTAGTTTCCTGTTCATCTCGGCAAGCTCACTGTTGCGCTTGTCGAGGTCGTTGCGTGCTTGGGCCAACCTGCGACGCTGGCGGTTGGCATAGTAGAGCATCGACAACAGCGCGGCGGCAAGCAGCGTGATGACGAGGGCGAAGAGCCTGAGCCGATGGAACGACCTGTCGGCTTGCAGCTGGTACTGGGCCTCAATGGCGGAGAGGATGGGTGAGATCTGGCGCGAGCGCACGTCGGTGCCGAAAGTCTGGGCGCATTGCCACGAGAACTTCACGTAGCGGTAGGCGCGGGCGTTGTCGGTGCCGTTGATTATCTCTGCCAGCGACCACAGCGAGGCCTGGTCGGTGGTGGAGAGCTTCACGTCGTTGATGGCCGAGCGGGCGAGCCAACGGATCATGCCGGCAGTGTCGCGTGCGGCCAAGCGCAGACGGTACTCGTAGTAGGCCACCATGGCATACTCGTGGGTCTCTTCTGACACCTCTTGCAGCCACTGGTCGCATACGCGCTGCGCCTCGGCATAGCGGTGGGCGTTGTACAGGCTGCGGCAGAGATACTCCCGATGTTCGCCCGTGTTCTTGTCTACCGAATTGAGCATCAGCCTTTCGTAGCGCAAGGCCAAGGCATGGGCACTGTCCTTCACGTCCTGCAGGTGGGAGTAGTAGGCCGTCTCACTGTAGAGGTGGTTCTGAGCGCGGTAGTAGCAGAACAGGCCGCGGCCTTGCAGCCGCCCCACGTCCACCTGCCTCAGAGTGGCCTCAGCGTCGGCATAGTGGCCCGCCGTGGAACTTTGGTAGGCTATCAGCGACAGGCACAGGCCCACACGGTCGGTTCGGCCCGACTGCCGCGCTATGTCGAGGCTGTAACGGGCGGCGCTGATGGCGGAGTCGTTCTTGTACGACCGGTATTCCTCGTAGAGCCTCAGCCCCAGCTTGAACCGCACTTCGGCACTGCCGCCGGAGCGCAACTGCCGCTTCAGCTGGCTTATTCGCGTCTGCTTCATGGCCTCATAGTGCGGCGCACGGTCGATGGCGGCGTCGAGCGAGTCGAGCAAGGCCGTCGCGTCGTTCTGAGTCGGGGCTTTTGGAGCCGTGGCCAACAGCAGTGGCAGTATTGCGAGGTAGAGGAGTAGTGGCATCGGTCGTCAGTCTTTTTTGCGATTGCAAATATAGCGCAAAAAGGTGAAACGGCAAAATAATTGGCTATGTTAGCCTGCATTATTCATAGATTACGCTTATACATTGTCCATTTGCAGGGGCCGTGCCTTGTGCCGGCCCACATTAATGTTCGACATCTTTAAAAAAGTTATGACATTGTTTGTGGGCCGGCACAAGGCACGGCCCCTGCAAGTGGCAGGTATAACTATCACGGTCTATGAATAATGCAAGTTAGTCAACCCTTATTAAGGTTGACTACTTAGCGAAAGACCTTTTGTTAGATTGAAAAAGTTAAACATGGAAAAAGTTATTCCACGACCATAATATTATCTGTTTGCACTAATACTTGGATGAAACCATATCACTTGCCGAACAGCTTTCCAATGAGGCCGAGCATCTGGGCCACCGTCTCCTTGTCGGGCACTGGAATCTTCAGGTTCGTCTGGCCAGTCTCCGGGTTCTCCTCCACAATGCTGTCCACCAGTGCCTTGGTGGCCTCGGCTGACTGCAGCGTCTTGGCCAATCCGGAGAAGAACGAGACACCGTCGGCCACAAGCCTCTGCGGGCTGCGCGGAGCGGGCTGTTCGGTCTGGGGGGCAGCGGGCTTCGCAGTTGTCGGCTCCTCAACCGCTTCTGGCTCTGGGGCGGCAGCGTCGGCATCCTGCTCCGCCATGTCAGCAGTGGATTCTTCGGTCTTCTCTTGTTCCTCGTCGCTTGTGTCGATGGGCTTCTCGTCGGTATGCTCCGTGACCTCCTCCATCGTCTCCTTCAGGTCGTCCATCATGCGGTTGAACTTGCTGTCGCGGGCGAACACAGTGTCCTCACCGCCGTCGAGCACGCCCTCGAACATAGATGTCTTGAAGCGCAACTTGCCCAGCATGCTCTCCTCAAACGTGTGGGCGGCCACGAGGTTGATCACCTGGATGTTGCGCTTCTGCCCGATGCGGTAGATGCGGGCCACACGCTGCTCGAGCACGGCGGGATTCCACGGCAGGTCGACATTTATTATGGTTGAGGCCACTTGCAGGTTGAGTCCGGTGCTGCCTGCGTCGGTTGACAGGAATACACGGCTCTCGGGCAGGTCGGTGAAGTTGCTGACCAGCTCCTTGCGTCCTTTCGAGGGGACGCCGCCATGCAGATACTCATAGCGTATGCCCCGACGCTCCAGCTCTTGGGCTATGATGCGCGTCATGCGCTCCCACTGGCTGAACACCACCACCTTGCCGTCGCCGCCCTCGATGATGTCGCTCACGATGTTGACCACCTCGCCCACCTTTGTGTCGTAGCGCGTCTTTTGGTCGAGCACGTAGGTGCTGTCGCACACGCAGCGCATCTGCTGCAAGAACATCATCAGGCGGTTGCGGTCCATCTCTGAGAGGAAGTGCATCCGCTCCCACTTCTTGAGCAGCAGCATCACTTGGTATTTGGCGTCGTCGTGCACGGCCATCTGCTCCTTTGTCATCGGCATCATCAGGTTCTTGTCCTGGCGGGGCGGCAGCTGCAGGCTCACGTCGCGCTTGCGCCTCCTGATGAGCACGCCTTTCAGCCGCTGCCCTATCTCGTTCAGGTTGCGGTAGCCTATGGTGGCGCCCTTGTCGTCGCTGACGATGTAGCGGTCGCGGAACAGGTAGTAGGGGCCGAGCAGATACTGGTCGGCGAGCTCCACCACCGAGAAGAGCTCCTCGAGCTTGTTTTCGAGTGGGGTGCCAGAGAGGATGACGGCGTAGTGCGATTTTATCTTCCGGGCGGCGCGGGCTATCTGGGTGTCCCAGTTCTTCAGCCGCTGCACCTCGTCGATGATGAGCATGTCGGTCGTGAGCGAGCCCCAGGCCCTGATGTCGTTGCAGGCGGCGTTGTAGGACACGATTTTGTAGGGCTCTGTCTGGGCGTACTGCTCGCGGCGGCGGAGCGGACTGCCCTCGACGACGAGTGTCCGCTCGCCTGTGAACCGCTCTATCTCTCGCTTCCACTGGTATTTGAGCGACGTGGGGCACATCACCAGCACCGACCCGACCAGCCCCTTGCCGCGCAGCAGCTGGGCTGTGCCGATGGCCTGGATGGTCTTGCCCAGTCCCATCTCGTCGGCTATTATCGCCCGCCCGGCCTTGGCGGCAAAGCGGATGCCCTCGCGCTGGTAGGGGTATAGCTTGGCGCGTAGCAGACCGTCGATGTCGTGGTCGCCCAGCTTGTCAATCCACTGGCCTCGCCGCGTCCTCTCGCGCTGGTCGAGCACCATCTGCAGCGCGTCGTTGTAGCAGCGGAAGTTGTCGCTGATGGTCTTGGCTCGCTGCAGAAACGTCTCGAAGTGCTCCACGCCGGCCTCGCTGAGGCTCTGCTTGCCGTCGGTGCCAGTGATGAAGTACTCTGCCGCAAGCCTCTGGAACTCGTCGTGGCAGTCGGTGCCAACACGTATGCGCACCTGCCGGCCACCAGTGTAGTCGACGTAGACCGACGTGTAGGGCGGCACTTCTTTGCAGACGCGCCGCCCGCGCCTTAGCCACAGCTTCACGGCCTCAAGGTGCTTGCAGGTGCCGAGCTGAGAGGTGCGGAAGTCCATGCACGAGCAGTAGTTCCACGGGCTGTTGGCTCCACGGTAGACCACCTTGTACTCTTGCTGCTTCGACGGGTTGCTGACGCGGTACTCGCCCGGGGCGTTGGCCTCGTCGACGGCGGCTATGCCGAAATGCTCGTCGGTGGCGGCTTGGCGGCGCAGCAGCACCTGCCACGTGCGCAGGTCGAGGCCTTCGGGCTTATATTGGTAGGGTATGCGCTTCTTGTTGCGCTTCTTCGATTGTGAGGTCTTTCGCTTCTTGCTTTTGCCATTGCCTGGGGCTGAGGCGGTTTGCTTTGCCATGGTGATGATAGATTTTTTGCAAAGTTAGGCAAAATAGTTGCAACTGGCAAGCCAAGTGGGCGGCAATGTGGTTTTAACCGGCCAAAAACACGCTATCATGGCCTTATTATCCCAAATCGGTCATTAGGAATGGCTATGTTAGTCTGAATGACTGATTTTCTTCTAAGATTCCTTTGCGGTCTCATTATTTTTTAGTACCTTTACACCGTAAATAAAGGTTATATGGAACAGCAACAAGTGAATCCTACAGTTGAGAGCATTCTATCTGCAATAAGGCAGCTTCCAGAGAAGGAACTTCTGACACTTCTTTCAAAACTGAACGGGCAGTCTTCAGCGAAAGTATTGTCTTTGACATCTTTTGTAAGTGAGAACAAGTTTACGGACGGTGTTGTCTGCCCATATTGTGGCAAGAAGCACATAGTCCGCAACGGTCACAGGAAAGACGGCACGCAGAAATACGTTTGTGCGGATTGTGGCAAGTCGTTTACAGCACGTACAAATACCATTTCAGCAGGAAGTCGCAAGCCGCTTGAAGTTTGGAAGAAGTATGTGGAGTGCATGGTCAACGAGCTTCCCATCCGCGCTGCCGCCGCAGAATGTGGCATGGCAGACTCGACGTCATTCGCATGGAGGCACAAAATACTCGATGCCTTGCAGAACATGGGTGACGATGTGACTCTGAGCGGCATTGCCGAGTCAGACGACACATACTTTCCGGTTTCTTTCAAGGGCAACCATGACAAATCCAAGGATTTCGACATGGGGCGACTTGCCAGGAAACGTGGTGGAGGCGGCGTATCAAAGGGGCTGTCCGATGATTTGGTCTGTGTACCTTGTGCGGTTAATAGGAAAGGGCATTCCATTGCAAAGGTTTCCAACTTGGGCGAATGCTCCTGCAAGGACCTTGACAATGTGTTTGGCACAAAGATAGACGAGAATTCCACCTTCTGTACTGACGGCAGCAAGGCACAGAAGAAGTTCGCTAAGGAGCATGGCTTGGACTGCATACAAATTAAGGGCGGCAAGTCGAAGAAGGGTATATACCATATCCAGCATATCAACAGCTATCATTCCAAATTAAAGAACTTTATCCGCAATTTCAATGGTGTATCGACAAAGTATCTGAACAATTACCTCGTTTGGAACAATTTTGTCAACTATGCCAAGAACACCATACAAGAGAAGAAAGCCGTGCTGTTGAGCTTCGTCCTGACTACATGCAAGAGGGTTACATTTGACATGGTGCCGTTGAGGCCTGCTATACCATTACTGACAGAATCTGGGCAAAATCAGTCATTCAGACTAACATAGCCTTAGGAATAGATGATGCCAAAGGCATCACCGCTCCATAACCGTGGGTGCTTGCAC
>CAZRSL010000015.1:0-46698 GCA_964602785.1 uncultured Prevotella sp. | reverse complement strand
TCGACTACGACACCAACGGCGACATCGATGATGCCAGCAAGCCACTGAGCCACGCCTCGCTCATCAAGGCGTATTTGGAGGGGAAACTATAATCCCCCCCCTTAACTTTGCAGGCTGAAACTTTAAAAACCTGTTATGAAGAAGCTTTTCAAATTATTCGCCATCGCCATTATCTTGGTGATAGCCACTGGCGGTGGTTGGTATTGGTACTGCTCACAGGTGAGCAACCCGTGGAACACAGGCCTTTAGGCGACATCCCTGTGCCGAGGGGTTATGAGAGAGTAGTAGCGCCTTTTGGCAGTGAGGTGGCTTTCTTCCAAAAGTGAATGTACCTCTTGCAGGGTGAGCCCCTGCATTGGGTTGTTTCCTGATGTATGCGGATAATCATTAATGAGAAATTTATGGATAATTCATGGCCATTCGTGCTCAAATAAAAATAAAAAACAATATTTCAGGCTTATTCTCGTTTATTTGTGGTATCTTTGCCAGCATAAAGCCGCATAGATGCAAAAACCACTTATCATACAGAACGCCAATCAGGACATGCTCCTGCTGTCGCCCGACGAGATCATGTACATCAAGTCGGACGGCAACTACAGCCAGTTGTGGCTCTACGGTCAAGACAAGTTCGTGCAGCTGTGGATGAGCCTGACGGCAATCGCCGACTCCATTAAGGAACAAATGGAAGGCGTGGCACGCATATTCGTCAGAATAGGCAAGCAGCATGTGCTGAACATCAACTACATCCACCGCATCGACACGAGGAAGGACAAGCTGACGCTGTGGCGCAAAGGCATGGACGAGCCCATCGTCCTAAGTATCTCACACAAAGCCCTGCAGAAACTCTCTGCGGAGCTACTAAACGAAGGAAAAGATGAACACTAACTTCTCTGACGACGACATACAGTTCCTTGGCAGCAATCCGCCACGTCAAGAAATAACTAAGAGCAATGACGATATCCAGTTTCTGCCTTACCAGGACATAAAGGCGAGCACAACTGAAGGGAAAACGGCGTCCGGCGAAGGCAAACGCCGCCGCTACAGGCTGGCAGCTGTCGCCGCCATCATCGCCGTGGCGCTTGCGGGCGGCGCGTGGGTGGTATGGCGCTACTTCATACCCCATTGGACTGTCAGCTTCGAATATCCGCTGTCGCGCTCAAGTGCTGCAATCATTGACGATTTGAACAAATCTCAATCCTCAATCCTCAACTCTCAAACCTTCACAGAGGACAGCATCGACGGCGTGCCCATGCGCCTCATCGACCTCGCCGGCCTGCAGGCTTCCGTCTCGCAGAAGATGCCAGCCGACAGCGACACCTCAGTGGTATTGATCACTCAGGGATGGGATTACTACTACGACGATGCCAAAAAATATCATTACCTCGGCGACTTCGTCTACAATGGCAAGCAGCTGGCCAAGGGCACAGGCCGCGCGGGCTTTGTGGCCGTAACCAAGCGAGGCTGGCAGATGGGCGTCAGCCAGGAGGACTCCATCCGGGATTACGTCATCAGCCAGGGCGGCAGCATGTTCCGCCAGTTCGCCCTCGTCTCTGCCGGACAGATATGCCTCAAGCAGTTCGCACTGAAAGGAAAGGTCCACCGCCGCGCCCTGGCACGCAAGCCCGGCTCCGTCACGGCTTATTATGTGGAGACTGTAAACAAGGAATCACTCTACGACTTTGCCGAAGCCCTGTCAGACTATGGCTTCATCGATGCCGTCTACCTGACCGGCGCCGATGGCACCGAGCCTGTCTATCGTGATGCCCTCGGCACTCTGCATGGCAATCTGGAAGCCTGGAAGAGCAAGAGCAATCTGCTGTTATTCCGCAAAATGCAATAAAGTGGCAGACGGGAGGCGGTATACGCCAAAAGGTAGCCAAAGCCTGCAAGCGTATAATTAAGGTTGATTATTGTAGCGACATCAAGAATGAGCGGCCAAATATTGACAAACTTCTTCAACAGATATAGAAGCTGACAAATGAGAATAGGCGCAGGCGCTCGCAGACATGCTCCTTGTAGTGCATAAGGCAGCGGTAGCCGGAGTAGTGGGACATGATTAATCCCAAATCGGTCATTAGGAAGTGCCTTTCAGAAAATGATGTCGGAGACATCACCGCTCTATAACCGAGGGTGCTTGCACCCTCGGAGAGTGGAATGTCTCTTCTCCGACCCCAGCGGGGTCGCCCCACTTACACAGCTTTGCAACTCCCTCACACTGTGGGGCGACCCCGCTGGGGTCGATTGTATGGAGTGCCGTGATTCCATGGGTGCAAGCACCCACGGTTATAGAGCGGTGATGCCTCCAGCATCATCTGTTTCCAACGACCGATTTGGGTTAATAATTCGTCAAACTCACGTTAATATAACAAAAAAGGGACCAGCCCAGAGAGCCAGTCCCATTATTTTGTGCCGAAGCTTTGAAGCCGCTGTCAGGCCACCTCAATGCTCTTGGTTTCCTTCTCAGCCTTGGCGGTGCGAGGCAGAACCACGTGAAGCACACCATTCTCAACCCGAGCCTGAATCTTGTCCGTCTCAACATCGTCAGGAAGACTCAACGCCTGCTCATAGTTGCTGTAGGAGAACTCGCGGCGCAAGTAGTGCTCCTTCTTGTTCTCGTCCTTCTTGCTGTCCTTGTGCTCCATCTTAATCATCAGATTGCCATTCTTGTCGAGGCTGACATTGAAGTCGTCTTTGGTGGCGCCAGGAGCGGCAAGCTCCACATCGTATTCATCTTTGTTCTCTTTGACGTTGATGGCCGGAGCTGTAACGCTCATGCGCGGCATCCAACTGTCGTTGAACATATCGTCAAAACTGTTGTCTAACCAATTCATTGCATTGCGAAGTACTGGATACATTGTCATAATCTTAATCCTCCAATTTTTTATTTTATCGGCTTTGCCTTTCGGCTCAGCCTTTTGTTGTTTGTTTATCCTTGGTCCGTCAGCCTTTCTGAGGTTGTTGTGCCTCGTTCGGACTTCCGAACTTCACTTGTGATAATGCAATGAGCGTGCCCGACTTGCACACTAACCGCAGGTGTGCCAAAATCGGCCAAAACTGGCATAAAGGTTTAAAGGGTTTTTAACTTTGCTGACACTGTTGGCACAATCTGTCAGCCCAGCTGCGCATTCTGAGCAAGTCAGTGTGGAGTGCGGAAAAACGCCACTATGCCGACAGAAGCGGTGCTTCTAAGGTGCGGTGGCTATAGTTCTCCGTCGTGTCTGCGCGGGTCACGGCTCTCTCCCACTATCAACAGGAGGATGAGTGAGACTATCGGGGTTATGAAGAAGCTGATAAGCACCCACGGCGTGACAGCGCGGTTCAAGCGTTTGGCCTCGACTCCCACCAGAATAAACAGCAAGACGGAAACGATGAGCATGAACAGGCACACCAAGCCGAAAGATTTGGCAATCCATGAGAAGATTTGGAGAACCACCGTCATGTCATCGTCAGCCTCATCGTGGCTTTCGGCCACTTCCGTTTTGGCTTTCTGGTTGTAGCCAAGGAGCTTGTACTGGACCTTAAACTTCTTTGAATATTCTGTATAACTCCGACTCGACTGATAATAAGAATATTGCCGCTCATGCTGGTAGGCTGGTATGCTGACCTGCTTTGTCAAGCCAGGCTCTATCTCCACATCCACCGTATAGTCCTTATAGTCGAGCGGCTTGTCGGCCATGTTGAAATAGGTGAGGCGGAAACTCACGCTGTGGATCTGCTGCCGGGTGTTGTTCTTCAGCGAGATGGCGGCCTCGCTGTCGTATTCGCCCTGAACGTATGATTCAAAAGCGACCGCACTGAGGCTGTCGGAGCTTGCGGCGAAACTGAACACGGCCAAGAGAACCATGGTGGCAAGCGACGCAACCCGCTTAATAATCGATGAAAGTTGATGATTGTTCATTTTGATAGTAATTATGGAAGATTAATTCAATGCAAAAATAGTCATATTCACCCATTTAAGCAAGTTTGAGGGGGCGATATTTCTTTTTTAAGCAGATAGAAGAAGCAAATTATCATTTTTCAAAGTTGTTGTTGCATTATTTGAAGAATTATTTGTAATTTTGCAGTTACAACAGTTCTAATATCTAAGCCTAATGTATAAGAAAAGCAAATACATGGTTGTCAATGAGCGCGACCGCCTTTGGGGTCTCACTGTAGACACCGTCGGGTACGAAGTAATAGAGCCTACCGAGGCCTACCCCACCACCGGCCACGCCGACGGCTACTACTTCGACATAAAGAAAGGGCGCACGCTCCACGAATTCCAGCTGCTCTACATCGTCAATGGGGGCGGTGTGTTCCAGTCCAACCACCAACCATTGACGCCAGTAACCACCGGCGACATGTTTCTGCTTTTCCCCGGCGAATGGCACAACTACCATCCCGACGACAAGACGGGCTGGACGAGCTACTGGATCGGCTTCCGCGGACTGAACATGGACAAGCGGATGGACGCCAAATTCCTAAGTTTGCAAAAGCCCATCTACCACATCGGCTACGACGGCGAGGTGGAGCACTTGTTCAAGCAAGCCCTCGACACGGCCATGGAGGAGGGCGCCTACGCCCAGCAGTTGCTCTCCGGCATTGTAAACCACCTGATAGGGCTGATGTTCTCGCTCGAACGAAACCGCCTGCTCAACAAGGACCACGCCCATGCCGAGCTGATAAACAAGGCTAAGCTGATGATTCGCGAAACGGTGGCGGACAATATCAGCATCCAGGAGATAGCCCTCAAGCTCGGAGTGAGCTACAGCAACTTCCGCAAGCTGTTCAAGGAGTATGTGGGCATAGGCCCCGCCCTCTACCAGCAAGACTTGAAGTTGCAGCGTGCCAAGGAGTTGCTCAGCACCACAACGATGAGCATAAAGGAGATAGCCTATTCGCTCAACTTCGACAGTCCCGACTATTTCTCGTCGAAGTTTCGCAGCAAAACTGGCATGAAGCCATCCGAGTTTCGCGGCAACACAAGATAGTGGCTTCAGTCCAATGAAGCCTATTCTGCTATAATGCGCTGATTGTAAACACACGTCAAAATGTAGGGGCATGATTTATCATGCCCGTCATCGACAAACAATCTTCTTTCATTTCGGGCATGATAAATCATGCCCCTACAGATTTTCAGACAATGTTCTAAAATCACGCCCAGACCACGCGCCCGGGCTTGATGCGCTTCTGGCGTGTCGGCTTCGAGGGATAGCCAAGGATGCAGCAGCCGATGCCCTGATAATCGTCGAGACCAAGGGAGTGCATAAACTGCTCACCCTCTGGCAGATGAAGCATCTCGTCGCAGCGGTTAATCCAGCAAGAGCCCACGCCAATGGCGAACGCCGCCGTCTGCATCGCGCCGATAACGAGCGAGCCGTCCTTCACTGGATTCAACTTATACACCTCCTCACCATTGTATCCAGGGTCGACGGGAGCGACAATGAGGCAGACAGTGGGCGCTCCATAGAACGGGTCGGCCTCTGAATGCCATATCTCGGCGTTGAGGCGCGACAGCATCTTCACCTTGTCGGGCTCCTGCACCACTATTATCTTCGTCAGTTGCTTGTTGCTGCCTGTCGGGGCGTTGAGTCCGCAGTCGATTATCGTCTTCAAGTCTGATTGGCTCAGCTGCTGGTCGGTGTAGTTGCGGCAACTGCGGCGCGTCAGCAAGGCTTCTATTGCTTCCATATCATCACATTATTATATTGTTAAACAAAGCTCATTATCTTTTCAACCGATTCCACCTGAAAGCCTCCACGCTTCAGCTTGATCAGGCCGAGGTCTTGCAGCTGGTGCAGAGCCCGGCTCACGTCGATGCGGCTGGAGCCCAACTCGCGGGCCAGCGTGCGCATCAGCACCTTCACCTCCATGCCGCCTTTGGCCACAAGCACCCTGCCGCTGATGAAGCGGCACACCCTTTGGGCGAGGCTCTCTGGTTCGTCACGCCACAACGCCCGCTCATAGCGGTGGGCGAGCGTGCTGAGCATATTGAGGAAGTTGAGCCGAAACACCATGTAGGAGTTCAGGATGTCAAGAATGACAGACTTCTGAATGAACAGAAAGCGGCACGGCCCAAGGCAGACATAGTCGCGCGTGAAGTGATGATAGAGGCCAAACAGGTGATCTATCTGCAGCAATGCCGGAGCGGCAAGCGTCTGGCTGACAAGATAGCCATGGCTGGCAGACCACTCGCTCACCCTCACCTCGCCATCAAGCAAGAATATCAGCCGGTCGCACAGCTCAGCCTCCCGCACTACATAATCGCCCGCTCCACACTTCACAAACTCCAACGGCACGTGGGCAAGAATCTCGCTCAGGTCGCTCCGGCTCATGCCCTGAAACAATGGTAGCGAAAGGAGGATGTCGTACATGCGAATGTGTCTTTTCAGTCCACTATCTTGCCTTTCATAGAGTCGCTATACCACACGCGGAGCCGACCCTCGCCGTCGCTGTAGATGAAATAGGCCAGCAGCTCGGGATGCCGCTTCAGCACCGCCTTGGCCTTGTCGATGCCCATCACCATGAACGAGGTGGCGTAGGCGTCGGCAGTGGCGCAGTTGGGTGCCAGCACAGTGCTCGATAGCAGCGAGTGCTGCACCGGCCGGCCGCTCTTCGGGTCGATGGTGTGGGCATACTTACGCCCTCCTTTATAGTAGAAATTACGGTAGTTGCCACTCGTGGCCATGGCCATATTGGTTACGTTGAGCACCGTCTGCAGCTCGCCCTCCACACCTGTGGAGTCGTCGACAGGTTTCGTAACACCTATCTTCCATGGCAGCCGTTTGGGCGAGTTGCCCTTGGTAACCACCTCGCCGCCTATCTCCACCATATAGTTTGCCACACCTTGCCGTTCAAGATAGCGAGCCACCACGTCGCTGCCGTAGCCTTTGGCGATGGCAGAGCAGTCGAGCATGGTCTGCGGATTGTCTTTCACCACACGGCGACCATTGAGCCTTACCTTCTTATATCCAGCCAGAGCGCGAGCCGAGTCGATGGCCGCTTGTGTGGGCGTGGCGCCGCTTTTGAAACCGAACCCCCATAGGTTGACAAGTGGAGCCACGGTTATGTCGAACGCTCCGTCGGTCTCATCGGATATGCGCTCGGCAAGGTTGAACACATATTTGAAGTTGTCGTCCACATCAACTGGCACATTGGCATTTACCTTCGATATGACACTCTGCTTGTTGAACATCGACAACGAGCGGTCCACCTCCTGCAACCGTTGCTTTATGCCGCGCTCCAGATTGGAGTCGCACTGGTAGGTTATGTGGTAGACAGTGCCGAACATCAGTCCCTCGTTGTGCTGGTATGGAGCCGAGTTCTGCCGCCTCACTATTATGATTGTGCCCACTATGAGCAGCATTAGGAACGGCACTTGCCATATAAGTCGTTTCTTGTTGATAGCCATAGTATAATAGAAGGTTTTTTAAAGCGATATAATCACGTGGAAAGTGGCTCCCAGCTTGGTTGAGCCGTTGCGCCCGTAGCCGGGAATGTAGTACGGCTTGCCCACGTCGCCATCCTTGTGGGTCAGCCGACCCTTATAGCGCACCGACCACCCAAGTCGTATTGGCCCCCAAATCTTGGCTTCCACGCCTCCCACAGCCTCATACCAGCCCTGAGAGCAACTCACGTCGGACGCACTGTAGTCGGCCTGACCGCCAAAGGCGGGGTCGTCGATGGGCGCGGCCGATATGTCGTACTTGAAACTGGTGTAGGCGAGCCGGCCTCCGAGGAAGAGGCGGTAGATGTCGTGCTTGTTGCGCATCAGGTTGAAGTCGCAGCCGATGCGGGCGAAGGGTGCGCTGGTCTTGAAGTGCACCGTCGTGGCCACGTCGTCGGCGTCGCACGAACCCACTCCCACCTCCACCACGGGGAAGTAGCGGTCGCGCAGACTCACCCTGACCATGGCCTCATATTCACCGTAGCTGCTGAGCATGCGCTGAGCCATGCCCGCCACGTTGACACCGACGGTCACGCCGCGATAAAGTCCGAGTGTGTCGGGTTCCGGGGTCGGCTTGTGCCTGTTGCGTTGCGCCTGCACAGAGCAGGGCAAGAGCAGACTAACGGCCAGGGTTAAGATAAACCAGAATGTGCTGCTTCGTTGCGTCATAGTCGACAGATGGGTTGTTGATGGTCAGAGAGTCTATGCGGTGGTGGGTAGTGGTTATCGCCGTCAGCGTGTGGAAGTAGTTGGGGCTGCAGTCGACGGCCTCGAAGTGGGGCGTGTTCTCCTTCGCTATTCTGACGGTGTCGGTCAGCGTTGTGCCAGTGGTGTCGGCGAACTGGAAGAGCAGCACGTCCTCTGCCTGGGCGTAACTGACGGGAAGCGAGAAGTTGGTTGCGCTCGTCAGCCGGTTCAGGAAGATGGTGTCGCTGCCGTCGACCCGCACAAGGCTCACGGTGAGCGTGTCCTTCAGCGTGTCAACCTGGCCGCTCATCCAGTAGGTGGCATAGACGGTGTTGTTCAGCGGACAGTCAATCGACGAGCACGAGGCCAGCGCGGCTGTGGCGACCATAATATAGAGTAGGCGTCGCATCGGCTCTATTCCCTTATTGTGCTCTCTATTTGATATTCATTGCGGCGTGGCGACGTGCGGCTAATCAGGTCGCCGAGGAAGCCCGCAAGGAAGAACTGCGAGCCCAAGAGCATGGCTGTCAGCGCAATGTAGAACCACGCCGAGTCGGCCACGAGATGGCCATAGTCGTTGTTGCACAGCGACACCACCTTGCCGATGCCGAGCACCATCAGGGCGATGAAGCCGATGAAGAATACAATCGACCCGATGAAGCCGAACACGTGCATCGGCTTCTTGCCGAAGTTGCTCAGGAACCACAGCGTCAGCAGGTCGAGATAGCCGTTGAAGAAGCGGTTGAGCCCGAACTTCGACTTGCCGTATTTGCGGGCCTGGTGGTGGACCACCTTCTCGCCGATGCGGTCGAAGCCGGCCTCCTTGGCCAGATAGGGTATGTAGCGGTGCATCTCGCCATACACCTCGATGTTCTTCACCACGTCCTTGCGATAGGCCTTCAGCCCGCAGTTGAAGTCGTGGAGGTTGTGGATGCCCGATATTTTGCGGGCGGTGGCGTTGAAGAGCTTTGTGGGAATGGTCTTCGACAACGGGTCGTAGCGCTTTTTCTTCCACCCGCTCACCAGGTCGTAGCCCTCCTCCTTTATCATCTTGTAGAGGCCGGGAATCTCGTCGGGCGAATCCTGCAGGTCGGCGTCCATGGTGATCACCACGTCGCCCTGCGCCGCCTTGAATCCGCAATAGAGCGCGGGACTCTTGCCGTAGTTGCGGCGGAACTTTATGCCTTTCACGCAGTCGGAACTCTGGGCCAACTGCTCTATCACCTTCCACGAGTTGTCGGTGCTGCCGTCGTTGACGAAAATCACCTCATAACTGAAGCCGTTGTTCTTCATCACTTTCTCAATCCAACTGTAGAGTTCGGGCAGCGACTCTTCCTCGTTGTATAGCGGAACGATAACTGAAATGTCCATATATGGTGTTTTTTAGTATTGTTTACTCACTGTTTTGGCGTGCTTCCTCTTCATAATCAGGGCTATCACGAGCGAGGCCACAGCCCCGATGTAGAGGTTCGACAGGAAGAAGAAAGCTGAAATCTCTATCGGCCGAAGCCCTTGGAACGCGCTCAGAGCCTCATTCACCTCCTGCTGACTGTAGCCGTAGGCCGACATCATCATCGAAGCCTCGGTGGAAGAGAGCAGCTGGCTGATGCCCTGAAACACCGTGCCGTGGTCGAGGTAGGCGAAATAGACATACTGGACCAAGGCGAAGATGAGCGAGGCATAAAAGAAGCAGAATGCACAATAGCCGTAGGCGCGGCGGAACGAGATTAGGCCGCCAAGGGCGTCGTCGCGAAACCGTTTAAGCCGCCAACCAAGGAAGAAAAGCGAACCTACGGCCAGCAACTCGTAGAGCAGGCCCAAAGTGGGGTCGCCAAACTGCCCGACAAAGCAGACGAAACTGACTATCCACACCAAGCTCAGCAATGCCCCGTCCTGCCGGGCAAAGGCCTTCAGCTGGATTATTGACTCTGTTGTAATCATTTCGACTGCAAAGTTAGCGTTTTTCTGCTTAATATGGAAATAAATTCGGATGGAATGGCATTGCCAAAGCATAATTGTGTGAAAGCAAAACCAACATTTTCAAACTGTGCCGCCTTTTGCCAGCCGTCAGCAAACCTTAATACACATATCAGTCGCTATGCAACGTCGATAAAAACTGATGCAGGAGACATTACCACTCATAAAATGTTGTGGCAAAATGGGGTCTCCAACCTCATTTTGCCACAACTCTCTTACTGATTATGCTTTGAAACCTTTAGTCTGGATTATTCATAGAGTTTGGACGTTAAGTACATCAATTGCAGGGGCCGTGTAGGTAGGGTTAGGGCCAGCCCACATTAATGTTCGACATCTTTTAACCTGCATAGGGAGAAAGTAATATCTGTACTCAATTTTCAGAAGTAATGCAATATCCTGTAATTAAACACATTCCAAAATGTAGGGGCATGATTTATCATGCTCGCCATTGGCAAAAATTCTGTGCTTCGGGCATGATAAATCATGCCCCTACATTTTCACAGGCATTGACTATCAACGAATTGAATGTCCTCTTGCAGGGTGCGGCCCCTTGTGGACGTCCGCCGCACAACCGATACGCAATGTGGATGCGGACGGCCACAAGGACTGCACCCTGCAAGAGGTACATCCACTTTGCGAAAGCTGAGTGTTTTATGCGAATTATCTTTACATTGCTGCGGAGCTGAATAGCCTTTCGGGGGTAGTGTCAGAAAATCACGCTGACACTTTGCTCACATTTCTGGCGTTTTGCTTTCTTTTTGCGAAGTTTTTCGGTCGTTTTGCTAACCGTTTTGTTGAGATTTCAGAATAACAGCCTTGATTTCCAAAAGAGGCACTTTCGGGTCGCGAAAGTGCCTCTTTTGGACTCTGAAAGTGCCTCTTTCAGGATGCGAAAGAGGCTCTGACACATTGCGAAAGTGCCACTTTCGCAATGCGAAACAAATGCTGTGAAAAATCAGGACAAAAGAAACGGTAATTAATGGTAATTTCCCAGGAATTATCATTAAATTAATCAAGTTTCAGGAGTACATAATTCATTGAAAGCCAATTGTTGTGAAATCGTAGGGGCATGATTTATCATGTCCCGAAACACTGCACTTTTGCCATTGGCGAGGGTGTATCAAAATGAGGCCGGAGGCCTTACCGCAAATTAACCCCGTCTCATCTTTGCGAATGCAAAGTGAGGTGGGGCTACAATGGGCAAAGTCATGACTCAGCCCGTGAAGGGCTGCCGCTGTTAAGTAATTGAGCGCAAGGCGGTAAACAGCGACGACGCTTCACGCGTCGATGTAATGCTATACTCTATAAGCCCCGCCTCACCGTGCTATCGCACGAATGAGACGGGGCTATCTTGCGGTGAGGCCTCCAGCCTCATCAGTTACTATTATCACAAATGTCGGATGAATCTGATTAATTCTCCTCGCTGAAGTACACCCTTTTCACGCGGTTGGATATGCCCGTGAGCACCTCGTAGGGGATGGTGTCGATGGCGTCGCTGAGCACCGTAACGGGCAGGTCGTCGCCGAATATCTCCACCGAGTCGCCCTCCTTGCACGGTATTCCCGTTACGTCAATCATGGCCACGTCCATGCAGATATTGCCCACATAGTCAGCCCGTTGTCCGTTTACCAGGCAGTAGCAATGGCGGTTGCCAAGATGGCGGTTGAGTCCGTCGGCATAGCCTATTGGAATGGCCGCTATCACGCTGTCGTGGTCGATTTTGCCCTTGCGGCTGTAGCCCACGGTGTCGCCCGCCAGCACATTGCGCATCTGCAGAATGGTGGTCTTAAGCGATGAAACGTTGTTGATGACTTGGTTGTTGCGTGGGTTGATGCCATAAAGGCCGAGTCCTAAGCGGCACATGTCGAGCTGCCTCTCGGGGAAGTGCTCTATGCCGGCAGAGTTGCATATATGGCGCAGAATCTTGTGGCTGAAAGCAGCCTGAAGCTTGTCGCTGCCAGTGATGAAAAGCTCATACTGGTGCGCACTGAAGTCGTCGAAGCTGTCGCTGTCGGAGCCAACGAAATGGGAGAAGACGGAGCGCGGAATGACCGCATCCTGACGGCGCAGATGGGCTATAAGCTCGTCCATGTCGGTCAGTGGATTGAAACCGAGGCGATGCATGCCCGTGTCGAGCTTGATGTGGACGGGGAAGCCGGTGATGCCCTCCCTTTGTGCAGCCTTCACAAAGGCGTCGAGCAGACGGAAACTGTAAATTTCCGGTTCGAGGTCGTAGTCGAACATGGTCTTGAAAGCCGTCATCTCGGGGTTCATTATCATTATATTGGCGGTGATGCCGTTCTTGCGCAGGGTTACGCCCTCGTCAGCCACGGCCACTGCGAGGTAGTCGACGCGGTGGTCCTGCAGCGTCTTGGCTATCTCAACAGCACCGGCTCCGTAGGCGTCGGCCTTGATCATGCACACCAGTTTGGTGGTGGGCTTCATAAAAGAGCGGTACCAGTTGAGATTCTTCACCAGAGCGTCGAGGTTGACCTCCAGTGTGGTCTCGTGCACCTTCTTCACGAGCAGGTCGGTCAGCTTGTCGAAACCGAACTTGCGGGCTCCCTTCAGCAGTATCACCTCGTTGTGCAGGTTGCTGAAAGCCTCGCTCGAGATGAAGTCAGCCACGCTGAGGAAGAAATGCTTTTCTCTCAGACCATCAAACAGTTTCTGGTGGCTTGACAGAGCCGGGCCAATGCCGATGAACTTGTCGATGCCGCGCTTGTCGCAGAGGCTCGCCACCTCGGTGTAGAGGCTGTCGTCGGGCTCGTCCATCTGCAGAATGTCGCTCAATATCAGCGTGCGCTTGCGACCTTTGTGGTCGGGCCGGCGACTCATAAAGTCGAGGGCGATGTCGAGCGAGTTGATGTCGGAGTTGTAGGAGTCGTTGATCAGGGTGCAGCCCTTGTCGCCCTCCTTCACCTCCAAGCGCATGGCCACAGGCTCAAGCAGCGGCATCAGCTGCTCAAGGTCGTCGGATTGCATTTCCAAGCACAACGACACCACCGCCACGCTGATGGCATTGGTGATGGAGGCGTCGTCGATGAAGGGGATGGAGAAATGGCCTTCCTTACTATTGTAAGTATATGTAATATCAGTGGAGGTGTCGCCCTTAACCAGCTTGCTGACGAAGAAGGCAGCCCGAGGATTCTTTGTCGACCAGTTGAGCAATTGGCTGCGGTTGGCATATTCCGACACACAGCGGTCGACCAGTTCGTCGTCCATGCAGTAAACCACGGTTTTGGCATCGTGGAACAGGGTAACCTTCTCCTTGCATTTGGCCTCGCGCGAGGGGAAATTCTCGTCGTGGGCCGAGCCAAGGTTGGTAAGCACGCCTATGGTGGGTTGGATGATGTCGCGCAGCGGCTGCATCTCGCCTGGCTCTGATATGCCAGCCTCGAAGACACCCACCTGCGACTGTTCATTGAGGTGCCAGACACTCAGGGGTACACCTATCTGAGAGTTGTAACTGCGTGGACTTCTGGTTACTGTGTACTTATGTGAAAGTATTTGATAAAGCCATTCCTTCACCATCGTCTTGCCGTTGGAGCCCGTCACTCCCACTATTGGGATGTTGAACTCGTCGCGGTGGCGCTCGGCAAGCCTCTGTAGGGCCTCACGGGTGCCCACCACCTTCAGGAAATTGGCGTCGGGATAGGCGGTTTTCCAATTGTCGGGCACTGTTTCCACCACAAAGCACCTGACGCCACGGCTGTAGAGCGAGGCTATGTAGTGGTGGCCGTCGTTGCGTTCAGAACGGATGGCGAAGAAGAGCGTCTCCTCGGGGAAGCAGAGCGAGCGGCTGTCGGTAAGCAAGAACGATATTGTGGCATCGGCGTCGCCATAGCGGCGTGCGCCAATCAGAGTGGTTATCTTCTCAATTGAATAGTTCATAGCTTTCTGATACTTTGTGTGTTATGGAAATTGGTTAAACTATCTCGCATTTTAGAATTTTGCGTCCTCGTACTCTTCATAATGCAAAGTTAGCATATTTTTCTTTAAGTCGCTCCACTTTTAACATGGTTTTGTCCATAAACAACTTGTACTCTTCCGATTCGGGATGGAAAGGCTTGTGCCCCAAGGCCTCTTTCACTGGCTTCCACTCCTGAAGAAACTCTTTGGCGCGGGTGGAAAAGCAGCTGTCGACGAGCCTCTCCCAAAGGTAGTCGACCGTCTGCTCCGACGGATGGAGCATGTCGGGCTGATAGAAGCGGTAGTCGCGCAGCTCGTCGTTCACGATTTCGTAGGCTGGGAAATAGCTTACGGCCCCATCGCCCTTAGCCACGGCATCGACGGCAAGCAAGAGAGTGGCTTTCGAGAGTTGGCTCTCGTGGTAGCCATATTTGCGGTAGCGTATCGGACTTACGGTCAGAACAACATGGATGCCGGCATTAAGAGCCTTCAACCGCTGCACGGCCTCTTCAAGGTAACCGACACACTCATCGACCGACAGTATTCGCTCAGTGAACAAGCTTTGTGGTCGCTTCTGGCAGTTGTCGACAATCTGGCCCGTGGCCTTCTCCACATAGACGTGGTTGGTGCCAAGGGTGAGAAAGGCTATGCGGCCACTGAAGTCAGAAGGCGTCAGCCGCTCCACAGTGTGCAAGATGCTCGCGGGGTTGTACATCACTCCGAAAGGATTGACCACCGCCCTGAACTTCTCCTCCTGAAACCTCTTGCCAATGTTTCCAGCGAAGCAACTGCCCACGAAGAGCACCTGCTCGCAAGGCTCTATCTGGAAATCGGGTTTGCTGACGCTGACTACTGTCCTGAACTCCATAACCACTCTACAACATGCTGCTTATCCTGCGCTTCGCCAACGCGTCGGCCAATATCTGGGAATGGTCGAACGCCAACGTGGGCAGCTTTTCGAGCTCAAACCATTCGGCCCTGCCCGCATCGTCGCCACCCTCCACTGGCTGGCGGCAGTCAATCTCGGCATAGTAAGCCACCGAGATGACCCTCTCCCTCGGGTCGCGGTCGACTGCGGTGTAGGCTCCAATCTGGAACACAGAGTCGACCGTGAGCCCTGTTTCCTCTTTCAGCTCCCGTTTTGCGGTGTCGCTCGTGTCCTCATCGATGTTCATAAATCCTCCAGGGAAAGCCCAGCAGCCCTTGTAAGGGTCGTTGAGCCGTTTCACCAATAGCACGTAGGTTTTGTCGCCCTCCAAGGCGAACACCACGGTGTCGGCAGTTACAGCGGGGTGCGGATATTTATACTCGTACATTCTCTGTCTGTCCTTTCCTCTGTTTAAGCACTTCTCCTATAACAATCAGCACTATGGCAAGCAGCAGGATGCCAAAGGCCACGTAGGCAATCGTCTCGGTAACCTCTACCGACTTCGGGAAGAAGCTCAACACTATCTTGTGCTGGCCCGGAGCGACATGGATGGCTCGCAGGATGTAGTTCACCCTACCCACATCGACCGGCTTGCCGTCGACTGTGGCCGTCCATTCGGGATACCAAACCTCGGAGAACACTATCACGCCACCAGCCTTGCTTTGGGCTGTGTAGGCCAGCTGGTTTGGTTCGTAGCTGTCGAGCCTTACGGTAGCGTCGCTTCCTTGCTGTGAGGCTTGCCCCAGAACAGAGGCAAACTTCTTGTCAGCCACGGCGGTGGTGCGCAGGTTGATTTTGCCCACACGCGCTATCTCATCGTTGGGCGTGTCGACAAAGTCGAGCTTCGACACATACCACGCGTTGCCCATGGCGTAAGGATTGGGCAGGGCCACGGTCTGGTTGTCTTGCACGGGCACTATCAAATACTTGGTGTTGAGCATGTTGAGCACGGGGAAAACGCTGTCGCCCGCCACCCGGTTCATGTCGCCGGCGGCGGCATTGATGGCAGGTCCGAACTTGCCCATCTCCGGCACTATGTAGGCATCAATCATGTCCTGATAGCGTTGCAGTTTGGCAGCGTGATAGCCGCCGATGCTCTTGTGATAGTAGGAGGTCTGGTTCTCGTTGAATGTGTTGGTCGACAGATTCAGCACACGATAGTCGAGACCCTTGTCCTGAAGTATTTGCTCGTCGGCCTGTGTCATCTGTGGGGCGGCCGTGCTGACGCTCTTGTTGACAAACATGCCGTCGTTAAGATAACGCTTGTCCACCTGCCAGAGGTCGATGAGGCAGAGCACGGCTATGGCTCCTATCATGTAGGAAGCTTTGAGCTTCTTGTGGGCATAGAGCAATAGTATCGCGAAGCCAATGAGAATGATTATCACCGAACGCCAAGCATCTGATGAGACAAGCGCCGCCCTCATCGAGGCCACACTGGTAGTGATCATGGCCATTATCTGTGGCGTCATGCCCTGAATGCCCTGCAAGTAGTGCATCGTCTGCTGGTCGCCGGCGTTAAGATATGAGGGCGACATCACACCTGGAGCAACAGCCACCACAAGGGCCACACCAGCCGTGAGAATGAGGCTAATCAGCACAAAAGGCTTCTTCTTGAGCAGCAAGCCAGGCTCGTCGGCTATCCTCTTCAATCCTAATACGGCAAGCAATGGAATGGTGAACTCAGCGATGACGAGTATCGATGCCACCGTGCGGAACTTGGAATACATCGGCACATAGTCGAGAAACAGATTGGTCAGCCACATGAAGTTGTGCCCCCACGAGAGCAACACCGAGAGAATGGTGGCCACAAGCAGAGCCCACTTGACTGGGCCTTTCACTATGAACAGCGAAAGTATGAACAGGAAGAGCACAAACGCACCAACGTAGACGGGGCCGCTCGTGCCTGGCTGGGTGCCGAAATACTGGGTTATGCCCCCGTAGATGCCTGGCAACATCTGCTCCACATCGCCGTTGGCCTTCTTCATCGCGGTCTTGCTCTGGCTCAGCGGCACCGACGCGCCTCCCTTGGCGTCGGGCACCAGCAGCGTCATTGTCTCGTCTATTCCGTAGCTCCACTGCGTGATGTAGTCGCGGTCGAGCCCGCTCTTGGTCTGGTTGGCGGTGTTTTTCTTCACAAGCTCGCTCTTGCCACGCATCGAGGCCTTGGAGTATTGCCACGTGTGGTAGAGGTTGGAGATGTTAATTGACAAACCTATCAACGCAGCCACAATGCACACTGCCGACGCTTTCAGGAACCGCCCCATCTGCCTCTCGATGATGGCTTTCACAAGGAAGGATATCACCATCAGCAGGACGATGAACAGATAATAATACGTCATCTGCACGTGGTTGGCTGCAACCTCGAAAGCCGTGAACAAGGCTGTCACGATGAAGCCCCACAGGTATTTGCCTCTGTAGCTCAGCACTATACCGGCTATCATGGGCGGCAGATAGGCCAAGGCCATCACTTTCCAATAGTGGCCGGCGGCTATTATTATCAAGAAGTAGGACGAGAAAGCCCATATAATCGCTCCCAAAGCCGCCAACGCCTGGCGGAAGTCGAAAGCACGGAGCAGAATGTAGAAGCCTATGAGATAGATGAACAGAAAATAGACATAGTCGGGAAGCCACAGATGATAGGCGTCGATCAATGTGTTGAGGCCCGTCTTGCTTTTGTACGACGGGGCTATCTGGTAGGTGGGCATTCCGCTGAAAGCGGCGTTGGTCCAGCGTGACACCTCGCCATTGTGGGTGGCCTCATATTGCTCCAGTTCGTGGCCGAGACCAGCGCCCGCAGCGGAGTCGTTGCGGAACAGCACCTTGTGCTGCGTTACGGGCATTATGAAATAGGCCAGCGATATTGCCACAAACAGCACAACGGCCAAAATGTCGGGCAAGCATTTCTTCAGGATGTTCATCTTATCTTTATCTTTTTTGTTTATTATCTGAATTTCCGTGCAAACTTACACATTTTTAATCAAACAGCACAACTTTTTCACGCCGAAAACACAAGACACTGCCACGAATCCCGTGAAAGCCGGTCGGTCAAGCGAAGTCCCAATGTGGCGGCTTTCGCTTCTATTTGCGGGATGTCGGCCTCATAGAAACCACTAAGTATCAGCGTTGAGCCGGTCGACATCACTTCCTTGAACCCGGCCATGTCGTGGAGCAGGATGTTGCGGTTGATGTTGGCCAGCACCACGTCGAACACACCACTGATATGGGAGAGCACGCTCATGTCGCCCTCGTGGGTGTCCACTTCCACGCCATTAAGCCCAGCGTTGTGCTCGGTGTTCCTGACGCTCCACTCGTCGATGTCGTAGCCCACCACCCTACTCGCGCCAAGCTTGGCGGCGGCAATGCCGAGTATGCCAGTGCCGCAACCGCAGTCGAGCACGCTCTTGCCCTCCATGCCCACGTTGAGCATTGCCTCGAGCATGAGCTGTGTAGTCTCATGGGTGCCCGAGCCAAAGGCGTTCTCAGCCTCTATTCCTATCTTGATGGGGGCTTCATACTCGTCGATAGAGTGGTTCTTTGCGTCGTACACCAGGATTTGGCTGCCTATCGCTATCGGCTCGAAGCCTTGGCTCTCCCAAGTGGCGTTCCAATCCTTGTCCTCAGCCACTTTCTTGGTGTATTCTATCTTTACACCCTTCAACGGGAAATCAGCCATGTAGTTCCTCAGCTGCTCCTCGTCAAGCATGTCAGCCTGCACAAAACCTTGCATTCCGTTGTCGGTCTCGACAAACGACTCAAAGCCGGCATTCGAGGCTTCATCAGCCAAAATGGCTCTGGCATCGTCGGTGTCAGGCTTAAAAACAAAGTCAAATTGGTAGTATTTCATACTTCAATGCTTAATTTTGCTTGCAAAATTATAAAAAATAGGGAAAAACCTATCACGGATTAGGGAATTTCCGTAAATTTGCATTAAAGAATAAAGTAATTTTGCTTTGTGAAATAACAAAACTAAAAATATAGGAGTTTCAAACCATGAGGAAACGTGATTTATTCCTTACATTGCTTGTTGCATTGGCTCCAATGGGGGCAATGGCACAAGACGACATGTATTTCGGTTCCGACTCGAAAGCGCAGAAAGCTGACAAGGCTCAGGTGGAGGCTATCGAGAAGCAGGAGCGGGAATACTACAACAGCTGTCGGCGGCCGATGCGCGATGTCGACGAGTACAACCGCTACGGACACCTGCGGTCGTACTATCAGAACATTGGCAAAGACTCGCTCGGCAACGACATCATCCAGTTTCAGGCTGGCGACGGACAATATCCCGACTCCATCGTTGCCAACAACGGACAGGACGAGGACTACAAGTACAGCCGCCGCATGGGCCGCTACGACGACTTCTACGGCTGGTACGACCCGTATTTCTACTCCTACCGCAACCCGTGGCACTGGGGGTGGTATGATCCTTGGTACTACGACTACTGGTACGACCCATGGTTCTACGATTCATGGTATGGCTACGGATGGGGATGGCCCTATTACGGAGGCTACTATGGATGGGGCTGGCCTTACTACCGCGGCTACTGGGGTGGCTGGTGGGGTCCCTCCTACTATGGCTACCGCAACGGCGGCAACTTTGGTGGGCCTCATGCCTACAACGGGCGCATAGCTCACGGCGGAAACGCTGGTTTCAACGGGCGCGGCAACCGCTCGTTTGGCAACAGCGGCCACAGCTACGGCTCTATAAGAAGGTCGGCGGGCACCGGCTCCACCTACAACAGCAATCAGGGTTTCAGGGGCTCACGCGCCAACAGCGGCAGCTACAGCCAGCCTTCGCGCACACGCAGCTACTCGCCTTCCTACAGCTCGCCAAGCCGCAGCTATAGCGGCGGCTCGTTCTCCGGTGGCAGCCACAGCTTCGGCGGTGGCGGCGGATTCTCCGGTGGCGGCGGCGGTGGCCACAGCTTCGGCGGCGGTGGCGGCCGCGTGGGAGGCCACAGGTAGAAAGCCGCGTTCATATAATATAATAATGTGGAAAAAGAAACATTCAAACGGAAAACGAAGATGAAAATACAGTATCTTTTTGCGGCCACGGCTTTGCTTCTCTCATTGCCCGCCGCAGCACAGGAAACATACGAGAACGCCAAGCTGATGGGCAACAACGAGCTCAACGGAACCGCGCGCTATGTGGGTATGGGTGGCGCAATGGAGGCCTTGGGCGCCGACATCAGCACCATGAACACCAACCCGGCTGGCATCGGCCTCTTCCGCCACTCCACAGCGTCGATCTCTGGTGGCATGGTGGCGCAGAGCAACGTGCCAAGCTATGCCACGGGCGACAAGACCCATGCCAGTTTCGACCAGGTGGGCTTCGTCTATGCGTTGCGCTCGGGCAAAAACTCGTTCCTCAACTTCGGCTTCAACTACTCTAAGAGCCGCAACTTCGACTTCATCCTGGCTGCCTCCAACAGCCTGAGCAACGCCTCGGCCAACAAGGCCACCTATCTGAAGTGGGCCAACGTGGCGCAGAGCGGGCAGAACCTGATGAACACCGGGGCCTACTCGCAGTGGGACGACCTCAACAACGGCGCGGCCAACATGCAGACCGACTCTATGTACTCGCCCTCTGACGGCTATCTGCTCTCGCGTGAGCACACTGGATATATCGGCGACTACAGCTTCAACATCAGTGGCAACATCCACGACCGCCTGTATCTCGGTGTTACGTTCACCTACCGCGACGTACACTATCACCACAAGGGCAACTACACCGAAAATGGTTTCTATGATGGCAGCACAAGTGGCGCCAACGTGAACTACTACGACAAGCACGAGATCGAGGGCGACGGATTCAACATCAAGTTCGGTGCCATCCTGCGCCCCATCGAGACATCGCCTTTCCGCTTCGGCGTGTATGTTGAGACCCCGACATGGTACGACCTGACCACGCGCAACAACTCCAACACGAGCGGCGGCTTCAACAATGTGCAAAACAGCATGAGCTACGACTTCAAGATCTACACTCCGTGGAAGTTCGGCCTCTCGTTGGGACACACCGTGGGCAACTATCTCGCTCTCGGCGCAACCTACGAGTATAGCGACTACGGCTCGACCAAGACGCGCATCGACGACGGCGTCTACGACGACGGTTGGGGCGCCTACGACACAAGCCACAACGACGACGCCATGAACGACCACACGAGCGAGACCCTCAAGGGCGTGTCCACGCTGAAGCTCGGCGTCGAGTTCAAGCCGGTCGACAACCTTTCGGTTCGCCTTGGCTACAACTACGTCTCGGCCATGTACGAGGAGAGCGGACGCAAGGGCATGTATGAGAACAACGACTACATCAGCTCAAACGGCATCTACGTCAGCTCCACCGGCGACTACACCAACTGGAAGTCGACCAACAGGTTCACCTGTGGCATCGGCTACACGTTCGACAAGTTCGCTATCGACCTTGCCTATCAGTACTCGGCACAGAAGGGCGACTTCCATCCATTCGCCAACGACTTCGTGCGCCTCTCAGATGGCACCACCGATGAGAACATAGCCAACGTCAGCGAGGTGAAGAACAACCGCAACCAGCTGCTCCTCACACTGAGCTATCACTTCTAATAGCATATTGCAACTCCATAACGCCCACAATGCGGGATTTCAGCCGCATTGTGGGCGTTTTCTGAATAATCACCCACGTTTCATTCCACTTTGAAAAAAATAAAGAAGAAAAGGCGGAAAAAACTTGGTGCAAACGCAGAAAATGCTTAACTTTGCATCGCATTTGTGAAAATGAGAATTCTATGCAGAAAAACAGATTAGTTTTTTAGTGGTTAATTTAGTTTTAGTAAGTATGAAGGCACTGGCTTACCGTGATGGTTGGCCAGTGCTTTCCGTTTTATGGGATATGTTTCCTTTCTATTCAAACTTGTCGAGACGGCCCCGCCACAGATACTTCCGTGTCTCATGCACAATGATTCCATTCAAGCATAGCAACGAAATCAAGTTGGGGATGGCCATCAGCGCGTTCATGCAGTCGGCGATGTTCCACACTATGTCGAGGCTGGCTATGCTGCCGACGAATATCGCCAAGATGTAAAGCACCCTATAGGCCAGCATCCACTTGCGCCCTTTCAGATATTCCACAGCCCTTTCGCCGTAGTAGCTCCACCCCAGGATGGTGCTGAAGGCAAACGTGAGCAGCCCGAACGTGAGCAACGGCTCGCCCACGTAGGGTATCTTGCTGAAAGCCATCTTCGTCAGTGTCGCCCCATCGGTGTATTGTATGTCGGGATAGGCCAGCACACTGCTCACCACGACGATGCCAGTCAGAGCGCATATCACCACAGTGTCCCAGAAAGTACCCGTCGACGACACCAAGGCCTGGCGCACAGGATTGCGCGTCTGAGCAGCTGCCGCCACAATCGGAGCCGAGCCAAGACCCGACTCATTGCTGAACAAGCCGCGGGCAATGCCATAGCGTGCGGCAAGCATCACGCCCGAACCTACAAATCCGCCACCAGCAGCCTCGGGCGAAAATGCCGAAACCACTATCAACTTTATGGCTGGCCAGACATAATGGCTGTTGGCAAAAAGGATGTAGACGCAGCCGACGACATAGAAAAGAGCCATGAAAGGCACAAGCATACTGCACACCCGCGATATGCTCTTCACCCCACCAAGAATCACCGCACCAGCCAACAAGCACACCACCAAGCCCACCACGTAGGGTGGAATGCCGTAGGTGGTGTCGGCTATCGTGGCGATGGCGTTGGCCTGAACCGTGTTCCCTATGCCAAAGGAGGCGAGCGCAGTGAACAGGGCGAAGAGCACCGCAAGCCACTTCCAGCCCAAGCCTCTCTCCAGAGCATACATCGGCCCGCCAAGCATACGCCCGTCCTCGGTCTTGACACGATATTTTATTGCAAGCAAACCCTCGGCATACTTTGTGGCTATGCCAAACACGCCCGTCAGCCAGCACCACAGCACAGCCCCTGGCCCGCCCAAGGCTATTGCGGTGGCCACGCCCACGATGTTGCCCGTGCCGATAGTGGCGGCAAGGGCTGTGGCCAAAGCCCCAAACTGCGAAACATCGCCAGTGGCATTGCGGTCTCGCTTGACCGAGAGCTTTATCGCCGTGAATATCTTTGTCTGTGGGAAATGGAGACGAAACGTGAGAAAGACATGGGTGCCCAAAAGCAATATTATCATGGGCCATCCCCACAGTATGCCGCTCAGCTGCGTGAAAAAGGTGTTCAGTGCTTCCATAAACCACAATTGTAAGTTTTCGACCGCAAAATTACACAATTTGTTTGATATATCATAATTTATGTGGAATAATGCCACTAAAAGCTCAAATAATTGTCTTTTTGGCATTATCAACATAAGAAACGCCAACTTTGGGCGTTTATTATCATCGCCCACAGCGGATTAACATAATTTTCACGACAAACAAAGAAATATGCCAATGGTTTCAAACCGTATTTTTATAATGTGTTCCAAAAGCAAAAAGTGTTTTAAAATGGCTGTTTACCATTAAACTGAAAGCTTCCCGGCCAGTCAAATGAATAAAAGAAAGATAACTTCAAACACACAAAACAATGAGAAAAGCTATTTTATTTTTCGCCATGATGCTGGCAGTGTCAGTATCGGCCCAGACACAAGAGAACGAACAGAAGCGCAAAGCTCCGTCGAAAGAGGAGATGGCGCAAAAAATGACCGACCGCATGGTGAGCAAATACGGCCTCAGCGACAAGCAGAAGACTAAGCTGCTGGAGCTGAACAAGGAGTATGCCGACAAGATGCCGCGCCCGCATAGGGGTGGTGGCCCAAGGGGCGGCGGCAACTTCAAGAAGAACGACAGCAAGACCGAGGGCAACACCAGCGCGACACAGCAAGCCCGCCCCTCAAAGGAGGAGATGGACAAGAAGATGGAGCAGATGAAAGAGAACCGCGAGGCCTACAACACCAAGCTCAAGAAGATTATGACCGACGAGCAATACAAGAAGTACACCGAGGACCAGCAGAAGCAGCGCCAACCACGCGGCCCCCGCGGCGGCAACAGGCAGCACAAGTCCTCAACGGAATAAGCCACGAGGTCAAGATAGAAAGTATAGGATAACTGATTTGTGCGGAGAGAGCATCGCGGAGTGCCCTCTCCGCATTCTTTTTGCGCCCACTTCACGGTGCCATACCATTGCCTTCGCAACCCGAAAGTGCCCATTTTGCAAACGTGCCTCAGCTGTTCCACTTATCTGTCTCAGCTGAGGCAGAAATGTGAAACAGCTGAGGCAGATAAGTGGAACGGCTGAGGCACGATGATGAAAGAGGCTCCATTGGGTCAAAGCATGGCCGCGGTGGTGCCATGTCAATGGGCCGTGGCAAGGATGATGATGCCGCTTATGGCAATGTAGGCGTAGACAATGTATTTGAACGTCTTGTTCGGCAGATGGCGGAATACGTAGCCTCCGATGGTCATCCCAATCAGCACCCCGCCTATTCCATACAGGTAGTCGCGGCCGACAGTCCACGTCAAGAACCCGTTGTAGGCCCTGACGCCGAGCATCACGAGGTTGCCGAAGAAGAAATAGCTCTGTGCCAAGGCCATGTAGGAGTTTTTGTCGTGCTCGAAAGAGATGAAGTAGAGCACCGCCGGAGGCCCCTGCATGCCGAAGAATCCGCCCATCAGTCCGCTCAGAGTGCCAGCCCCGACCTGTGTCGGCAGGTTGGTTTTCAGCTTGATGCGCTCACTGAAGAAAGCGAAATAGGCGCCTGTGATGATGAGCACCACGCCGAGCACGCGCCGCAGCACCACGTCGTCCATGCGCTTGAGGCAGAATATGGCGATGGTGGATATAATAATAAATGTGGTGAGGATGGGCAACAGGTGGCTCCAAACGAGGTATCGGCGCATGCGGAAGCTGATTACGGCCGATGTCGTCATGGCCAGCAGTCCCGAAAGAGTGGTGGCCTCGCCGTAGGAGGGCATCAGATAGGGCAAGACGGTCATAATGAATATGCCAAAGCCGAAACCAGTGGTGCGCTGGATGAAACTGGCCAAAATGCACAGGAGGAATATGCTGGCAAACAAACTCATGTTCTCTCTTCTTACATCGTTTCCCCGGCAAAGGTAAGGCAAATTCTGTTTCCTTGCAAACTTATTCACGATAAAAACGAGTTTGGCCACCGTGTGCGTACACAAATGGCTTGACTTATATCAAAAATACCTCTGATTTATGCAGAATCGGGCTATAAAAATGCCACGGAAACCAAGAAGTTTCTACCTTTGCAGTGTCAAAAGGTTAATAGATTGTTTAGGTTAGTAGTAATAGATTTAGGTTTTTAGTTATTTTTTTTGGTTTAGATTGTTTTAGGTTTCAATTAGGTTAGGTTAATTTTAGGGTAAGATCAAAAGATTGACAGAAGGGATAACAAAGATGCAAGATGACGGGGGAACACCGTGAGGTGGGAACCCTGAATCGAAGCATCACACTAACGAAAGGAAAATCAGAAATGATGGGGCGCGCCGACGGATGATTTCGCTGGCGCGCCTTTTTTGTGTGCCGCGGGCATATTAATCAAAATTAGTTGTTTCTTTGCACCCATTAAATCGAATTATTGTAACTTTGCAGCACAGAAAACAAAGAAGATTGAAGATGAACCGTTTGATTAGGCTTACAGCCATCATTGCAATATTCGCCACAGTGGCCATCCCGTCGATGGCAGCGCCCACCGACACCACAGCCACCGACACCGCCATAGCCGCCGAGCCTCTGTCACCCTCCGACACCGCCGCCCTCGACCTTGACGACATACCCGACGAGCCAGAGGGAGGAGGCTTCCAGCAGGAACTGAAGACCAAATTCATCGAGGGCAACGCCGGCTTCATGTCGCTTGTGGCCCTGGCTTTGGTCATAGGCTTGGCCTTCTGCATAGAGCGCATCATCTTCTTGAGCCTGTCGGAAATCGACGCCAAGAAATTTATGGCCAGCGTCGACAGCAAACTGGAGCAAGGCGACGTGGAGGGAGCAAAGCAGCTGTGCCGCGAGACGCGCGGCCCGGTGGCGTCGGTCTGCTACCAAGGCGTGAGCCGCATCGACGACTCTACCGAAGAGATAGAGCGCAGCATTCAGAGCTACGGCTCGGTGCAGGCCGGCAACTTGGAGAAGGGCTGCTCGTGGATAAAACTGTTCATCGCCATGGCCCCGTCGCTCGGCTTCCTCGGCACGGTGATTGGCATGGTTATGGCGTTCGACCAGATTGAGATGGCGGGCGACATCAGCCCTACCATCGTGGCCGCCGGCATGAAGGTGGCTCTGATTACAACCATCTTCGGCATCATCGTGGCATTGATACTGCAAGTGTTCTACCGCTTCATCCTCTCCAAGATTGAGCATATAACCGCCCAGATGGAGGAGAGCGCGGTAACGCTGATGGACAGCATAACCAAATACAAGCGCGAGCGCAAATGAAGTTGAGCAGGAAATCGATAAAAGGCAAGACCACCGAGTGGCTGACCAACCGTCTGCTCTATCTGATGGTGGGCGTGGCGGCCGTGGTGTTTGTGGCCTTCTGGACAATCGGATTCGACTTGCCCTATCTCGACAACCCGTCGACCAACGCCCCGCTGCTGACGGGAGTTCTCATCGGGCTGGTAGAGCTGATCATCATCGCCGCCGTGGCCGTGGCATTGTGGGCTGTGGTCAGGTCAATGAGGCGTGGCGGCAACTACAACGACAAGGAAAACGGCATCAACGCCCGCCGCATCGCCCTGTGGGTGGGTGTGGGCACAGCGGTGGTTCTCGTGGTTACTTTCGTCCTTGGCTCTTCTTCAGCTTTAAGAGTGAATGGCAAGATTTACGCCGACTGGTTCTGGCTGAAGGCCAGCGACATGTTTGTATGGTCGTCGGTGGTTCTGCTCGTGGTGGCCATCGCCGCCGTGGTGTTTGGCGCCACCCGCTACCGCAGAAAAGGAAAGGAGGGGCAGTAGACAACCATGGCATTCCTGTTTCGCAACCGCAGCCACGACGTGCCCGGCCTCAACACCACATCGACAGCCGACATATCGTTCATGCTGCTGATATTGTTTCTCGTCACCACCTCGATGGACATCGACAAGGGCATACAACGGCAACTGCCGCCACAGAAGCCCACCACCGAGCAAGTGGTGGAGAGCGAAGTGCCGGAAGGAACTATGCTGACCATTGGCATCAGCTCCTCCGACAGCCTCACCATCGACGGCGTTCCTGCCACCACGGGCGACATTCCAGGCCGTCTGGCAGCCCTCGTTGCCCATGCTGGGAGACAGCACATAGTGAAGCTCAGCGTCAGCCGCAAGAGCAGCTATGATGCCTTCTACCATGTGCAGAACACCATAGTCAACACCTACGCCGCACTGCGCGAGCGGCAAGCCCGCAAGCTCTACCACCAGCGGTTGGCCGACTGTTCAGCCGAGCAGCAGGAGCGGGTGGCGCGGATGATTCCACAGCGAATACTTGAAACCTACGGAGACGGGGAGGCTCCGAAGAAATGATAAACTTCCGCAAGCAAGACCACGAAGTGCCGGGGCTGAACACCGCCTCCCTACCCGACTTGATATTCTCGGTGCTCTTCTTCTTCATGATCGTTACGCACATGAGAAACGTGACCCCTCGCGTCAGATACAAGGTGCCCAACGGAACCGAACTGACAAAGCTCGGCAAAAAGCAGATGGTGAGGTATGTCTACATCGGAAAGCCAAAAAACGGGGGCGCGGGCGAGCAGATTCAAGTGGACAACGACTATGTCGACTTGGGCCAACTGACAGCCTACATGCAGAGGCAGAAAGCCGGGATGCCGCCAGAGGAAGCCGACCAGCTGACTGTGTCGGTGAAAGCCGACCGCGACACGCCCATGGGAATGATCGCCGATGTGAGGGAGGCATTGCGCAAAGCCGGGATAAGCCGCGTCAACTATTCAGGCGAACTGAAGAAAAACGGCAAACGATGATACTGGCATTGCAAAAATCATGACCCTACATTTGGGTGCTTGCCAACCACCAGAACCACAAAGCAGGGGCTTCGGCCAAACAAAGCCAAAGCCCCTGCATATCAAAGGAATTATAAAAAGGGGAATCAATAGAACTTGAAATAGCGGCGTGCGTTGTTGTAGCTGATGTCCTCCACCATGCGGCCGAGAGCCTCGCGGTCGTCGGGCAGCTTGCCCTGCTCCACGTCGTTGCCAAGGATGTTGCACAGCAAGCGGCGGAAATACTCATGGCGCGGATAGCTGAGGAAGCTGCGCGAGTCGGTGAGCATGCCGACGAAGCGTGAAAGCAGTCCAAGGGTGGAGAGCGCGTTGATCTGGCGCGTCATTCCGTCAAGCTGGTCGTTGAACCACCAACCAGAGCCAAACTGTATCTTGCCCGGCTCTGAGCCGTCCTGGAAGTTGCCAAGCATTGTGGCCACCACCTCGTTGGCGCATGGGTTGAGGCAATAGAGAATGGTGCGCGTGAGCTTGTGCTCTGTGTTCAGCTCGTTGAGGAAATGGCTCATGGCACGTGCGGTGTTGAACTCGCCGATGGAGTCGAAGCCAGTGTCGGGGCCAAGCTGGTTGTACATCAGCGTGTTGTTGTCGCGGATGGCTCCGTAGTGGTACTGCTGAGTCCAGCCAGCGTCGTAGTCCATCTCGGCGCAATTCTTCAGGAAAGCGTGCTTGTACTGGCGGATCTCGAGCTGCGAGAGCGACTGGCCGCGCAGGGCCTTCTCGAATATGGTCTCAATCTGCGAGTCGGTGTAAGGATCGTCGTAGAACTCCTCTATTCCGTGGTCGGCCAGGCGGCTGCCATTCTCGTGGAAGAAGTCGTGGCGCTTCTGCAGGGCGTCGATAAGATGCTTGTAGGAGTCAACCTCAATGCCACTCACCTCGCTCAGCTTCTTCATGTAGCCGGCAAAGGCGGGCTTCTCTATGTTCATGGCAGCGTCGGGGCGCCATGCCGGAATCATCTTGATTTCGAATCCACTCTCACGGGTAATCTTGTGCCAGTGCAGGTCGTCGACGGGGTCGTCGGTGGTGCAGACACACTCCACATGGTAGTGGCGCATCAGTCCACGTGCACTGAACTCGGGCAGCTTCAGTTTCTCGTTGCACTCGTCGTAGATCTCGCGTGCCGTCTTCGGCGAGAGCAGCTTGGTGATGCCGAAAGCAGTCTTCAGCTCGAGGTGTGTCCAGTGATAGAGCGGGTTGCGGAAGGTGTAAGGCACTGTCTCCGCCCACTTCTCAAACTTCTCCCAGTCCGACGTGTCGGTGCCGGTGCAGTAGCGCTCATCCACGCCATTGGTGCGCATGGCACGCCACTTGTAGTGGTCGCCTCCAAGCCAAAGCTCGGTGATGCTGCGGAACTTGTGGTCCTGGGCCACCATCTGCGGAATCAGGTGGCAGTGATAGTCGATAATCGGCATCTTGGCCGCATGATTGTGGAAAAGATCCTGCGCCACTTCGGTCTCAAGCAGGAAGTTTTCATCCATAAACTTTTTCATGTGTACAGTAGATTAAGTTTTTATTTTACTTACTTGTGCAAAAATAGTCTTTTTTTTTTGAACATAGCGGATTTTAAACTATATTTGCACGAAAATTAACACAAGAAGCTTTGTTACGATGCCTTATCAGACTATAAATCGCACAGGAAGAGTATTGCTGATCTATACCGGCGGCACAATCGGAATGGGCCGCAACCCCCGCACTGGAGCTTTGGAACCACTTGATTTCAACCAACTTATAAAGAATGTGCCAGAGGTGGCAATGATAGAGGAAGATGTGGATGTCTACCAGTTCACCCCGCCCATCGACTCCTCCGACATGACGCCAAAGCTGTGGGCCCAAATCACCCGCATCATAACGCAAAGATACAACTTGTACGACGGGTTCGTAATCCTCCACGGCACCGACACCATGGCCTACACCGCGTCGGCGCTGAGCTTCCTCTTGGAAAACCTGACCAAGCCTGTGGTGCTCACGGGGTCGCAGTTGCCGATAGGCCAGTTGCGCACCGACGGCAAGGAGAACCTAATCACGAGCCTTGAGATAGCCTGCGCCCACAACCACGACGGCACGCCAATCGTGCCCGAGGTGTGCATCTACTTCAGTGGCAGGCTGCTGCGCGGCAACCGAAGCACAAAGCAGAACGCTGACGGATTCAACGCCTTCGACTCCTTCAACTACCCTCACCTGTGCGACGCTGGTGTCAACTTCGACTTCCACAGCCACAACATTCTGAAGCCCGACTACACCAAGCCGATGATACCCCATTTCGGTATGGACAGCAACGTGGCCATATTCAGCCTCTTCCCCGGCATACAGGAGAGGACGCTGCGCCACATATTCGATGTGAAGGAGCTGAGGGGTATTGTCATGCGGTCGTTTGGCAGCGGCAACGCTCCCCAGCAGCCATGGCTTATGAGGCTGCTGAGGGAAGCAAGCTATCGCGGAATCATCATAGTGAATATCAGCCAGTGCATAAGCGGGCAGGTGGAGATGAGCCGCTACGACACAGGCTTCCAACTGAAAGAGGCGGGCGTGGTGAGCGGCTACGACAGCACCGTCGAGGCGGCCATAACCAAGCTGATGTTTCTGCAAGCCATGTATTCCGACCACCACATCATTCGCAACATGATGAACCGCAGCATAGCGGGCGAAATAACAATAAGATAAAATGAATATCCGCAATCATCCAAACAAGCGGCATGCATGATGAATCATGCCCCTACGTTTGGGTGATTGCGGATACACATTAAGATAAAACCTACTCGTAAACCTCGTCGATGCTGCCCGAGCCATCATCGGTCTCGGTGGCGCAGCTGTTGAAGTTCTCCGGCACCGAGAACTTGGCGTCGACAGAGTAGCCCAGCGTCGGGTCGGCATACACCATCTTCATAAAGTAGGCCCAGATGGGCAAGGCCATCGTCGCGCCCTGACCCATGGCCATGTTGTCGAAGTGGATGTCGCGGTCCTCGCCGCCCACCCACACACCAGCCACAAGCTGTGGCGTGAAGCCGATGAACCATCCGTCGGAGTTGTTGTTGGTGGTGCCGGTCTTGCCGCCTATCTCGCCCTCCAAGTTGAACTTGTAGCGCAGCCGGCCGCCAGTGCCATGGTCGATTACAGCCCTCAGCATTTCTATCATCTTGTAGGAGCTCTCCTTGCCAATCACCTCGTTCATTATGGGCTGGAACTGGGCCAAGACGTTGCCCTGGCTGTCCTCTATCTTGGTCACGAAGAGCGGAGCGCAGCGTATGCCGTGGTTGGGGAATGTTGTGTAGGCACTCACCATCTCGCCCACCGACACCTCGCAAGGGCCAAGGCAGAGCACTGGCGACACATTCTTGTCGATGTCAGGGTTGTTGAGGCCAAACTGGTGGAGTATGCTCACGAATTGCGACGGGCGCAAGCTGTTGATGAGATAGGCCGAAATCCAGTTGTTCGACATCATCAATCCCCATTTCAGCGTAACCATCTGGCCATAATGCGAGCGGCTGGCGTTGCGCGGTGTCCATCCGCCGTAGGTGCGCTGCACGTTGGGAGCCTTGGAGCAGGGCGTGTAGCCGTTGTCCATTGCTAAGGAATATAGGAATGGCTTGATAGTGGAACCCACCTGCCGGCGTCCTCCCATCACCATGTCGTATTTGAAGTGGTCGAAGTCGATGCCGCCCACGTATGCCTTCATCGCGCCAGTGATCGGGTCGATGCACGCGAAGCCTGACCGCAGGAAGTGCTTGTAGTAGCGTATGGAGTCGAGTGGTGTCATCACCGTGTCGATGTCGCCATGGTAGCTGAACACCGACATCTCCACGGGTGTGCGGAACGAGCGGCGTATCTCGTCGTTTGATGCGCCAGAGGCTTTAAGATGCCGGTAGCGGTCGCTCTGCTTCACCGAACGGTTGAGTATGGCTTTCACTTGCAGCGGCGACAGGTTCTGGCTGTAGGGTGCCATCGGCTTCTCCTCCATCGACTTGTCGAAAGCTGGCTGCAAGTAGCCGGCCATGTGCTTCCGCATGGCCGCCTCAGCGTATTTCTGCATACGCGAGTCGATGGTGGTGTACACCCTAAGACCGTCGGTGTACACGTTGTAATGGTCGCCATTGGTGGGCTTGAAGTTCTTGTTGCACCAGCCATAGAGCGGGTCTTGCTGCCACGCTATCGAGTCGATGTGGTATTGCCCCTTGTTCCATGCGGGGTAGTCGTCGCGGTTCGGCTCCTTGGCCATCATGTAGCGGGCCAGAAAAGTGCGGAAGTAGTTGGCGGTGCCGTCGCTGGGGTTGCTGCGGTGGAAGTCGAGGTGGATGGGCTCGGCGGCAATGGCCATCGACTCGCCTTGGGTCAGATAGCCGGCCTTCACCATCTGCGCCAACACCACGTTGCGTCGCTCCATGGCGCGGTCGGGATGGCGCACGGGGTTGAAGTATGACGGATTCTTGCACAGCCCTATCAGCAGTGCGCTCTCGGGCAACGTGAGCTGGCGCGGCTCCTTGTTGAAGTAGACGCGTGCCGCCGACTTTATGCCCACGGCACCATGGAGGAAGTCGAAGTAGTTGAGATACATCGCTATGATCTCCTCCTTGGTGAAGTTGCGCTCCAGTTTCACGGCTATCGTCCACTCGATGGGCTTCTGCAGCAATCGCTCCAAGGTGTTGTGGGTTTTCTCCGAATAGAGCTGCTTGGCCAGCTGCTGCGTGATGGTGGAGCCTCCGCCCGCGCTCTCCTGCCCCATCAGCCCTCGCTTCACTATGGCGCGGCCGAGGGCGATGAAGTCGATGCCCGAATGCTCGTAGAAGCGCGAGTCCTCGGTGGCCACAAGGGCATGAACCAGATGGGGCGACAACGCATTATAGTTGACGGCCACACGGTTGTTGCGGCTCAGGTTCCACGTGCCCATCAGCTTGCCATCGGAAGAATATACCATGGTCGCATACTTGTCTATTGGGTTTTGCAGAGCCTCCATGTCGGGCATGTAGCCTATCCAGCCGTTCCACACACATACAAAGAACATGGTGGCCGTCAGGACAGCTACTGCAAGAACCCCCCAAAGGAAATGCACAAGTTTGCGTCTCATCAGTATATTGGGTTGAAATAATATGATTTACTTTTGCAAAGTTACGGGAAAAAGCACACAACTCAAAATAAATGCCAACTTTTTTGGTCTTGAGGCCGATTAGTTCGAAAATAATATGTAATTTAGCACCGTAAAAAACAAACCTACCGTTCACGTCTGATGGATAAACACAACTTTGTAAACATCGAGCAACTATCACACGACGACATCATCTACTTGATGCAGATGGCCCGCGAGTTTGAGCGATTTCCAAACCGCGAGCTGCTGAGGGGCCGCATCGCCGCAACACTGTTCTATGAGCCTTCCACCCGCACCCGACTAAGCTTCGAGACTGCCGCCAACAGACTTGGGGCCAAGGTGATCGGGTTTACCGACGCCAAGGTGTCGAGCGTCAGCAAGGGCGAGACACTGAAAGACACCATCCTGATGGTGTCCAACTATGCCGACGCCATCGTGATGCGCCACTACATCGAGGGAGCCGCGCAGTATGCCAGCGAGGTGGCCCCAGTGCCAATCATCAACGCCGGCGACGGCGCCCACCAGCATCCATCGCAGTGCTTGCTCGACCTCTACACCATCTTGCAGACGCAGGGCACTCTGGAGAACCTTAACATCTACTTGGTGGGCGACCTGAAATATGGGCGCACAGTCCACTCGCTCATCATCGCCATGCGCCACTTCAACCCCACGTTCCACTTCATCGCGCCCCCGGAGCTTGCAATGCCCGAAGAATATAAGCTCTATTGCCGCAACCACAATATTAAATATGTGGAGCACGCGGAGTTCAACGCCGAGGAGATAGCCGACGCCGACATACTCTACATGACACGAGTTCAGAAGGAGCGCTTCTCCGACCTGATGGAATACGAGCGGGTGAAGAACATCTACATCCTGCACAACAGCATGCTCTCTAAGGTGAAGGACAACATGCGCATCCTGCACCCGCTGCCACGAGTGAACGAGATAAGCTACGACGTGGACAGCAACCCCCACGCCTACTACATACAGCAAGCCAAAAACGGACTCTACGCCCGCGAGGCCATCTACTGCTACTGCCTCGGCATCAGCCTCGAGGACGTTAGAAACGACAAAACCATAATACGCTGATGAGCAAGAAAGAAATGCTGGTGTCGGCCATAGAGTCGGGCACCGTTATAGACCACATCCCCGCTGGCAAGACATTCCAAGTGGTCAGCCTCTTAGGACTACAAGATTTCAGCACCCCAGTAACCATAGGTTTCAACTACCCGTCGAAGAGGGTCGGCTCCAAAGGCATCGTCAAGGTGTCGGGCAAGTTCTTCACCGACGCCGAAATATCGCGCCTGAGCGTTGTCGCGCCCAACGTGGTGCTCAACATCATCAAGGGCTACGAGGTGGTGGAGAAGAAGAAGGTGGAGACACCCGACGAGCTGCGCGGCATAGTGAAGTGCAACAACCCCAAGTGCATTACCAACAACGAGCCGATGCAGACCGTGTTCAACGTGGTCGACAAGGTCAACGGCATACTGAAGTGCCACTACTGCGACAAGGAGCAGCACATCGACGAGGTGGAACTTGTTTAAGAACGTAAAACCAATACAAGCTAATAGACATGAGAACAGACCAAGAAATTTTCAACTTGATTGAGGAAGAGCATCAGCGCCAGCTGAAAGGCATGGAGCTGATAGCCTCGGAGAACTTCGTCAGCGACGAGGTGATGCGGGCCATGGGGTCGTACCTCACCAACAAGTATGCCGAGGGCTATCCTGGCAAGCGATACTATGGCGGATGCCAAGTGGTCGACAAGGTGGAGACTCTCGCCATCGAGAGGGTGAAGCAGCTCTTCGGAGCCGAGTACGCCAACGTGCAGCCCCACTCCGGCGCACAGGCCAACCAGGCGGTGCTTCTGGCGGTACTGAAACCAGGCGACACATTCATGGGTCTCGACCTCGACCAGGGCGGCCACCTGTCGCACGGCAGCGAGGTCAACACCTCGGGCATGCTCTACCACCACGTGGGCTACACGCTCAACCGAGAGACCGGCCGCGTCGACTACGACGAGATGGAGCGTCTGGCCCAAGAGTGCAAGCCGAAACTCATCATCGGCGGAGGCTCGGCCTACAGCCGCGAGTGGGACTATGAGCGCATGCGCAAGATAGCTGACGAGGTGGGCGCGATGCTGATGATCGACATGGCCCACCCGGCTGGCCTCATCGCCGCAGGACTGCTGAAGAACCCGGTGAAGTATGCCCACATCGTAACCACCACCACCCACAAGACACTGCGCGGCCCGCGTGGAGGCGTGATACTCATGGGCAAGGACTTCGACAACCCGTGGGGCAAGACCACAAAGAAGGGTGTGGTGAAAAAGATGTCGACACTAATCAACTCCGCCGTATTCCCCGGCAACCAGGGTGGTCCGCTCGAACACGTCATAGCCGCCAAGGCTGTGGGCTTCGGCGAGAACCTGCTGCCCTCGTGGAAGGATTACGCCACGCAGGTGCAGAAGAACGCCAAGGTGCTGGCCCAGGCGCTCATCGACCATGGCTTCGACATCGTCAGCGGCGGCACCGACAACCACTCAATGCTGCTCGACCTGAGGCGCAAATACCCCGACCTGACCGGCAAGGTGGCTGAGAACGCGCTTGTGGCCGCCGACATCACGGTGAACAAGAACAAAGTGCCCTACGACGAGCGCAGCGCTTTCCAGACCAGCGGCATCCGCCTCGGCACCGCCGCCATGACAACCCGTGGCGCCAAGGAGGACATGATGCTGCTCATTGCCGAGCTTATCGACGAGGTGCTGCGCGACCCGGAGAACACAACTGTGATTGACCGCGTGCGCGAGAAGGTGAACGACACGATGAAGAACTATCCGCTCTTCGCCTATTGACACAATGTGTCGGCACAAATATAAATAATTTAGAGCCAGAATAAGCCCATTCCATAAACGTGCCCCGGCCGCTTCACTAATCTGTCTCGGCCGAGGCAGATTAGTGGAACGGCCGAGGCACATTAGTGAAACAGCCGAGGCACGATTGTAAAAGAGGCACTTTCAGACCGTCAATGCGGCTCATTGTGAGGATAGTGGCAATCCTATCATTTTCCCGCAATGTCAGAAATGGTGCCCAACAGTGTCTTCAGCGAGATCACGGCCTGGTTGTAGTCGTTCACAACAGAGGCTTGCCTGAGCCGCGTGTCGATGCCCTGTGTCATTGCGCTCACATATTCTATATATCCTATCTCACCACTCTCGTAGGCTTGCGCACTTATGTCAACAGCACGCATGGCCTCACTGATGCCAGTGGCCGTGTAGTATTCCATCTGACTTCGGGCCGCTTCAACGCGATTCTTTGCCACTGTGTATTCTGTCTGCAACCGCTGGTCGTCGGCTGAGGCTTGCAACTGCATCATCTCGCGCTCCTTTCTCGCCGCCTTCACTCGGGCACGGGTGGCTCCGTTGAAGATAGGTATGCCCACGCCCACCTCGAAGCCCATGAAGTTGCCGTCGTTCCACCCTCGGTTCACGTGATAGGGGTTCCACCCCTTAATTACCATCTGGGTGCGAAGGCCAAGGCTCAGCGAGGGGGCATAGCCAGTTTTGGCCACCTTCACCGCCTCGTCGGCTGCGCTGAGGCGAGACTGCAAGAGCTGGCCTTGTGGCGTCAGCGAGTAGTTGTAGTCGTAGCGGGCACTGAAAGCCACTGGCGCCAACCGCTGCTCTGTAGGCTCCACATTCACATTGCCGCCTATCAACCGCGCCAACCGGGCCTGCGTGTTGGCCATCTCGGCCTTGGCCACATCCATGGCCAACAGGTTCTCGTGGCGCAGACGGCTTGCGTTGAGCGGTTCCAACTGCCTCACCTCGCCGGCTTGGTATCGCTTGGCGGCTATGTCGCTGTACCGGCCGAGAATGGAGTCTTGACTTTGCAGAATGCGCAACTTCTCACGCTGGTAGACAAGCTGATAGTATAGAGCCGCCACCTCGCCCCTGACACTGTTGGCCACCACCTCGGCCTCAGCTTCTGCCGAGCGGGTCTCTGCCTTCAACTGGTGCCGCCGCGCAACGTATGTTGTGGGGAAGTCGATGGTTTGCGAGAGAGTGAGGGCGTTGTCGGGGCTTCCTCCCGACGTGGGGTCCTGGCCGAGCGAGAGTTCAGTCTTGTCCAAGTCCCACGCCATGCCTTCCATTATGCGCGACTTCTCCACGCCAGTTTTTGCAGCCCGCAAGGCTATGTTGTTGTCGCTTGCCATTTGCAGACACTGTCCGAGCGAGAGGCTTTGGGCCGAAGCCGATGCTGAGGCGACAACAAACGCTGTAAACAATATATTCTTTTTCATGGCTTTCTGTGTTTCATTTACTTGCAATAATCACCCAAATGTAGGGGCATGATTCATCATGCCCGGTTCTGAGGCTGCTTTGCGGGCATGATAAATCATGCCCACAGAGAAGCCGTCGTTCTACTTGGATGTATGTGGGTATAATATTCATTTCTTGGTAAACGTCTTATAGATGGCTGGCAACACAAGCAGCGTGAGCAGAGTGGAGGTGATCAGTCCGCCTATCACCACAGTGGCCAACGGGCGTTGCACCTCGGCACCGTCGCCATTCGACAGAGCCATAGGCAGGAAGCCCATCGAAGCCACAAGAGCCGTCATCAGCACCGGGCGGAGACGCGTCATGCAGCTGTCGACGATGCGCTTGTCGACATCGGCCACGCCCGACCGCTGCAACTGGTTCATCTGGTTGATGAGCACCACACCATTGAGCACCGCCACACCGAAGAGCGCGATGAAGCCCACACCCGCCGAGATTGAGAAGTTGAGCCCTCGCAGCCACAACGCCCAGATGCCGCCGATGGCCGCAAGGGGTATGGCCGACGCCACAAAGAGCGTCTCGCGCACATTTTTCACCGTGGCATAGAGCAGCAGCAGAATAACCACCAGTGCGATGGGTATGACGATGGCCAGGCGGTGGGTGGCACTCTGCAGGTTCTGGAACTGGCCGCCGTAGGTGTAGTAGTAGCCAGCGGGCAGATGGAGTTTGCTGTCAAGGATTTTCTGAATGTCGGCCACGGTGCTCTCAACGTCGCGGCCACGCACATTGAAGCCAACGTAGGTGCGCCTCATGCCGTCCTCGTGGCTCACCTGAGCCGGCGCGTCGGCATACTCTATGGTCGCCACTTGCCGCAGTGGCACCGAGCCACCCGAAGGCAGAGCTACAAGCAGGTTGCGCAGCGACTCTATGTTGTCGCGGTCGGCCCCGTTCATTCGCACCACCACGTCAAACCGCCGCTCGCCCTCGTAGATGCTGCCAGCGGTTGCGCCAGCGTAGGTGGTCTCTATCAATCGGTTGACATCGTCGACGCTGATGCCATATTCGGCAAGCCGCTCATGGTTGTAGACGACCTGTATCTGCGGCAGACCCGACACCCGCTCAACGTAGGTGCTACTGACGCCCCTCACACCGCTAATCCACTTCTCCACGCGCTTGGCCTGACGTGACAACTCATCGAGGTCGTCGCCATATATCTTTATGGCCACATCCTGCTGAATGCCGGTCATCAGCTCGTTCTGGCGCATCTGTATGGGTTGCGAAATCTCGAAGTCCATGCCAGGCAGATTCTTCAGTGCCTGTTGCATCTTGTCCATCAGTTGGAGGGTTGTCTTGGCCGACGTCCACTCTGCCTTGGGCTTCAGGCTCACCATTATGTCGGCCCGCTCCACTGGCATCGGGTCGGTGGGAATCTCGGCGCTGCCAATGCGGCTCACCACCTGCCTCACCTCGGGAAACTCCTGGCGCAGCAATTGCTCGGCCTTGGTGCAACTGCTGACCATCTGCGAGAGCGATGTGCCCTGCGCCATGCTCGCCTCGATGGCTATGTCGCCCTCCTCAAGCGTCGGTATGAACTCGCCTCCAAGGAAGTGGAACGCCACCACGCTGACGCAAAACAGCGCGACAGCACCGGTGATGACATCGGCCCTGCGGCGGAGCACCCATTCGAGCACAGGGCGATAGAACGACCGCAGACTGGCCATCATGCGGTCGGAGAAGCCACCAGCGGGATGGGCTTTGCGGCTTAGCAGAAGCGAACTTGCCATTGGCACGTAGGTGAGCGAGAGCAGAAAAGCGCCGAGGATGGCGAAGAAAACAGTGAGCGCCATGGGGCGGAACATCTTGCCCTCGATGCCCGTCAAAGTCATGATGGGTATGTAGACCACCATTATGATCATCTCTCCAAAGGCCGCCGACGACATCATCGTGAGCGACGAGGAGGCCACCTCAGTGTCCATCTCGCCACGGGTCAGCTTGCGGGTTGAGGCCTTGGCCTGTATGTGTGACACCACAGCCTCCACGATGATGACCGCCGAGTCGACTATCATGCCGAAGTCGATGGCTCCAAGGCTCATCAGATTGCCTCCGATGCCAAACGTCTTCATCATGCCAAAGGCGAAGAGCATGCTCAAGGGAATGACGCTGGCCACGACGAGACCCGACCGCCAACTGCCCAAGAACAGCACGAGCACGAACACCACTATCAGTCCGCCCTCAACAAGGTTGCGGGCGATGGTGCCCTCCACGCGGTCGACAAGGTTGGTGCGGTCGATGAAAGGCTCTATCACCACTCCTTCGGGCAGCGTGCTCTGTATCTGGGCTATGCGGCTCTTCACCCTGCTGCTCACCTCCTGAAAGTTCTCGCCCTTGAGCATGATGGCTATGCCCACCACAACCTCGCCCTCGCCATTGCGGCTGACGGCTCCGAAGCGTGTGGCATGACCCATGCGCACGTCGGCCACATCGGCCACACGCACCGGCACGCCGTCCACCGTCTTCACGGCTATGTTGCGCAGGTCGTCGAGGCTTCGCGCCACGCCGATGCCGCGGATGAAATACTGGTTGGCGTCCTGCTCTATGTAGCTGCCGCCAGTGTTGGCGTTGTTGCTCTCAATGGCGTTGTAGACATCGCCGACGGTTACACCCGAGGCGGCAAGGCAGTCGGAGTTGATGGCCACCTCGTATTGCTTCACATAGCCGCCCCAGCCACTCACCTCGGCGACACCGGGCGTGCCGGAGAGCTGCTTGCGCACTATCCAGTCCTGCATCGTGCGCAGTTGGGTGAGCGAGTAGCGGCCCTCGTAGCCTTTCTTGGCGTGTATGGTGTAGTGGTAGATCTCGCCCAGAGCGGTGGCTATAGGCCCCATCTCCACATTGGCGTTCTTGGGCAGGTCTTTTGTGGCCTCGTCGAGCGTCTGGCTCACTTGCGAGCGGGCCCAGTAGATGTCGGCAGCGTCGTCGAACACGAGCGTGATCACGCTCAGTCCGCTTCGCGATATGCTGCGACGCTCCTTCAGTCTCGGTATGTTGGCCATGGCCATCTCAAGGGGTGTGGTGATGTACTGTTCCACTTCTTGCGCCCCGAGCGACGGAGCCTGTGTGATCACCTGCACCTGGTTGTCGGTTATGTCGGGTGTGGAGTCGAATGGCAGCTCCACGAGCGACCACACGCCCCACGCCACGAGAGCCAGCACAAGCACCCCGACCACGAGTTTGTGGCCGATGGAGAAATCGATGAGTTTCTTGAACATGATTGTTGCCCCCTTCCGTTTCTATTCTTCGCCGTGGTCGCCTGTCAACGAGGCAAGATAGAATGCGTTGCCTGTAACAATCTCCTGCCCTTGCTTGATGTGCTTGCACAACTTCACAGCGGTGTAGCCCTTGTCGCTTTCACCCACAGTGACCTCATGGCGCGAGAAGTGGTAGCTGCCGCGGTTGGGCTGACCGTTGAGGGCGAAGATGTAGCTCTTGCCGTCGCTCCTGATGATTGCCGACGAGGGGAGGGTCTTGCCCTGGCGGCTGCCCACCGCTATTTTGCCGCTGACATATTCGCCCTCGAACAAGCTGTCGTGGCCGGAGAGCAGACGGACGTGGACTGCCACGGCCTTGCTTCCGTCGTTGAAGTGGCGGTTGATGCCATACACGCGACCGGCGACCTTCTTGCCGGGCTGGTTGACCACCGAGAGCAGCACAGCGTCGCCCACCCTGACCTTGGCCAAGTCCTTCTCGTAGACACTGAGGTCGCACTCCACCGCGCTGTTGTCGCGGATGCTCATCAGCGGGGTCTGCATGTCGCCATAGCTGCCAAGCGATGCCGTTATGGCAGTAACAGTTCCACTGATGGGCGAGTGGACGGGAAACGACGTCTGAAACTTGCCTGCCAGCGCACCCGAAGGGTTGATGCCCATCTGTCGAAGTTGCTGCTCCAAGCCCTGAACCTGAGCCTTGAGCACGCTGTATTCCTTGCGGGCCTGCTCCAGATTGCGGCTGATGCCCGCTCCAGTCTGGCTGAGCTTCTGCTGGCGCAGGAAGTCGAGATGGGCAAACTCGCACTCCTTGGCGGCGGAATAGAGCTCGCGCTGCAGCGACACCACGTCGGTGTTCTCCACCATAGCCACTGTCTGCCCCTTGCCGACCTGCTGCCCCTCGGCCACAAGTATGCTTTTCACCACGCCACCCATGAGCGAGGCCACGCTGGCCTTGTCCTTGGCGCGCAGCACTATCTGGCCGTTGGCGCTGAGCATGTCGGCGATGGTGCGGTTCTCGGCCTGGCCAAGCACTATGCCAGCAGTCTTTACCTGACGTGATGTCAGTGGTATGTTGCTGAAGTCAACCTGCTCCTCGGCCTCTGGGCTCTCGGTGGCTTGGCTTCTTGACATATAGGTGAAGCCCACGATGGCCAGCGCTGTCGCTACTGCGATGATGATGATGCGTTTCATATTTGCCTCTTTCTGTTTTTTAATTTCTGGTGCAAAAGTAATGAGAAAAGAGTGCAACATGGTTGCATTGGGTTCAGAGGGAGAAACAATGCAACTCGGTTGCAAAAGTGCCCATCCGCAGTGGGAAAAGCGCCCATATAGCAAACCAAAAGCGGCCACTTGCAAGCCCAAAACGGCACACCTGAGACTCTGCTATCGTTTTTTGCTCAATTAAGTTGCTGATAGTCTTGCCGCATTCAAGTAAATTCAGTAATTTTGCACAATTGGAAAAACTGTGATAATAAATACAACAAAACCATTATGTTAACTATCAAACTCATCAGTGAGGAAACCGAGCGCGTGATAAAAGGCCTTGAGAAAAAACACTTCAAGGGAGCGCGCGAGGCTGTGGAGAAAGTGTTGGAATACGATAAGCTGCGCCGCGAGACACAAGTGCAGCTCGACACAAACAAGCAGCAGCAGAATCAGGCCTCGCGCCAGATAGGAATGCTGATGCGCGAGGGCAAGCGCAACGAGGCCGAGGAGGCCAAAGCCAAGGTGGCCAACCTGAAGGCTGCCGACAAGGCTCTGCAGGAAGTGCTGGAGAAGACGCAGAACGACCTGACCGAGGTGCTGCTGACGATACCAAACATACCCAACGAGCAAGTGCCAGAGGGCAAGGACGCCAGCGACAACGTGGTGGTGAAGGAGGGCGGAGTGAAGCCCGAGCTTGGCGACGACGCGCTCTGCCACTGGGACCTCTGCAAGAAATACAACCTCGTGGACTTCGACCTTGGCGTGAAGATAACGGGGACCGGATTCCCTGTGTACATCGGCAAGATGGCACGGCTGCAACGTGCGCTTGAGGCTTTCTTCCTCGACGAGGCACGCAAGTCGGGCTACCTTGAGATACAGCCGCCCTACGTGGTCAACCAGGCCAGCGGCCTCGGCACCGGACAGCTGCCCGACAAGGAGGGGCAGATGTATCACGCCAACCTCGACGACCTCTATCTGATTCCCACGGCCGAAGTGCCCGTCACCAACATCTTCCGCGACGTGATACTCAACGAGAGCGACCTGCCCATCAAGCGGTGCGCCTATTCGGCATGTTTCCGTCGCGAGGCTGGCAGCTACGGCAAGGACGTCAGAGGGCTGAACCGTCTGCACCAGTTCGACAAGGTGGAGATTGTGCGCATCGACACGCCGCAGCACTCCTACGAGTCGCTCAACGAAATGCTGCAGCACGTCGAGGGATTGCTCATAAAGCTCGGCCTGCCCTACCACATCTTGCGCCTTTGCGGAGGCGACATGAGCTTCACGTCGAGCATCTGCTACGACTTCGAGGTGTGGAGCGCGGCACAGAAGCGTTGGCTCGAGGTTAGTTCGGTGAGCAACTTCGAGAGCTATCAGGCCAACCGCCTGCACTGCCGTTACCGCCACGCCGACGACAAGAAGATAGAGCTTTGCCACACGCTCAACGGCTCGGCACTGGCCCTGCCGCGCATCGTGGCCGCCATAATGGAGGACAACCAGACCCCCGACGGCATTAAGGTACCGGAGTGCCTGGTGCCATACTGTGGCTTCACCATGCTCGACGACAAGAACTTCTAAGCTGAAACACAAGACACTATGAACAAGATTATTTCCAAGCAACAATACTCCGAGCGCGTCTATCGGCTTGAGGTGGAAGCCCCGCTGATAGCACGCTCGGCACGCCCTGGCCAGTTCATCATCATCCGCGTCGACAACAAGTCGGAGCGTGTGCCCTACACCATAGCCGAGGCCCACAAGGAAGAGGGCACTCTGACGCTCGTGGTGCAGGAGGTGGGACTCTCGTCCACCAAGCTGTGCCGCCTAAACCCGGGCGACAGCGTCCACGACGTGGTGGGGCCTCTGGGCAATCCTTCCGAAATCAAGAACTACGGCACCGTGATATGCGCTGGTGGCGGCATCGGCATCGCTGCCATCCTGCCCATCCTCACCGCCCTCCACGACGCTGGCAACCGTGTGGTGTCGGTGTTGGCTGGCCGCACCAAGGAGCTGGTCATTATGATCGACGAGGTGAAAGCCCACTCCGACGAGGTGATTATAATGACCGACGACGGTTCGCTCGGTCAGAAAGGCGTGGTAACAGTGGGCGTTGAGGAAGTGATCAAGCGTGAGCACGTCGACCGCGTCATAGCCATCGGCCCGCCGATGATGATGAAGTTCACATCGCTCACAGCCCAAAAGTATGGCATCGCCAACACCGTCAGCCTCAACACGATAATGGTGGACGGCACGGGCATGTGCGGCGCATGCCGTCTGACAATAGGCGGAAAGACGCGCTTCGTCTGCATCGACGGCCCGGAGTTCGACGGCGACCTCGTCGACTGGAACGAGATGCTGAACCGTATGGGCACGTTCAAGCGTGCCGAGAAGGACGAGATGGACCACATGGCCGACCATATATGGAGCGAGGGCGAAGAGAAAGAGGCGGTGAAGACTGTTGAGGTGGAGACCGCCGAGCCACAAGCCATATCAGACGAGCTGACTGGGCGTGACAGCGAGTGGCGCAAGCAACTGCGCCGGCAGCTGAAGCCACGCGAGCGTCAGGCCATAGAGAGGGTGCAGATGCCCGAGCTCGACCCCGAATATCGCGCCACCACCCGCACTGATGAGGTGAACCAAGGGTTGACAGCCGACATGGCCATACGCGAAGCCCATCGCTGCCTCGACTGCGCCAAGCCGACATGCGTGGAGGGATGCCCAGTGCAGATACAGATACCCGACTTCATCAAGAACATTGAGCGCGGCAACTTCGGTGGCGCGGCTCAGGTGCTGAAGATGACATCGGCTCTGCCCGCCGTTTGTGGTCGCGTCTGCCCGCAGGAGAAGCAGTGCGAGAGCCGCTGCATCCACTTGAAGATGAACGAGCCCGCTGTGGCCATCGGCTATCTGGAGCGGTTCGCCGCCGACTGGGAGCGCGAGCACGGCCAGTCGCAACTGCCCAAGATTGAACCGGCCAACGGCATCAAGGTGGCTGTGGTCGGCTCTGGCCCCGCTGGCCTCTCGTTCGCCGGCGACATGGTGAAAAGCGGATTTGAAGTCTACGTCTTCGAGGCTCTCCACGAGATAGGCGGAGTGCTGAAATACGGCATACCAGAGTTCCGACTGCCCAACCGCATCGTCGACGCAGAAATCGACAACCTGCGCCGCATGGGCGTCCACTTCCAGACCGACTGCATCATCGGCAAGACCATCACCGTCGACCAGCTGGAGCAGAGCGGCTTCAAAGGCATATTCGTGGCGTCGGGAGCAGGTCTGCCCAACTTCATGAACATACCGGGCGAGAACTTCATCAACGTGATGAGCTCCAACGAATACCTCACCCGTGTGAACCTAATGGACGCGGCCAACCCTGAGACCGACACACCTATCAATATAGGCAAGAAGGTTGTCGTGGTGGGTGGAGGCAACACCGCAATGGACTCCGCCCGCACTGCACGACGGCTCGGTGCTGAGGTAACACTCGTCTACCGCCGCTCGGAGAAGGAGATGCCGGCAAGGCTTGAGGAGGTGAAGCACGCCAAGGAGGAGGGCATACGCTTCCTCACGCTGCACAACCCCAACCACTACGTGGCCGACGACAATGGGCGCGTCAGCGCGGCGGTGCTCGACGTGATGGAGCTCGGCGAACCCGACCAGAGCGGCCGCCGCCGCCCTGTGGCCACTGGCAGAACCGAGCAGATAGAGTGCGACCAGGTGATAGTGGCCATCGGCGTGAGCCCCAACCCACTGGTGCCCAAGTCGGTGAGCGGACTGGAGCTGGGCCGCAAGAACACCATCGCCGTCAACGACGAGATGCAAAGTTCGCGCCCGGAGCTGTTTGCCGGAGGCGACATCGTGCGCGGCGGTGCCACCGTGATCCTCGCCATGGGCGACGGTCGCAGGGCTGCCAAGGCCATGGCCGCAAAACTTAAAGAAGAGAACTAAAGACAAACAACCAATATGAACAACACAATCCCAGCCTCGGAGCTGATCATCAACTCCGACGGCACAATATTCCACTTGCACCTACACCCCGACAATCTGGCCGACAAGGTGATACTTGTGGGAGACCCGGGGCGCACCGACACGGTGGCGGCCCACTTCGACAAGATTGAGTCGACAGCGCAGAACCGAGAGTTCCGCTCAATAACAGGCACCTACAAGGGCAAGCGCATCACCGTGCAGAGCACCGGCATCGGCTGCGACAACATCGACATTGTGATGACCGAGCTCGACGCACTGGCCAACATCGACTTCAACACCCGCACCATCAACGCCAACCACCGCAAGCTGACTGTGGTGCGCGTGGGCACCTGCGGCGGATTGCAGCCCGAGACGCCAGAGGGCACATTCATAGCATCGGTGAAGAGCATCGGCTTCGACGGTTTGCTCAATTTCTACGCCCGCCGCAACGAGGTGTGCGACTTGGAGTTGGAGGCCGACTTCAAAGAAAAAATAGGATGGAACCCGCAACTGGGCAACCCCTACGTCTCCACAGCCTCGCCCGAACTGATAGAGCGCGTGGCCGGAAGCGACATGGTGAGGGGCATCACGATAGCCTGCGGCGGCTTCTATGGGCCACAGGGACGGCACGTGCGCATACCGTTGGCCGACCCGACGCTCAACAGCCGCATTGAGCAGTACAGCTACAAAGGCCTCAACATCACCAACTTCGAGATGGAGTCATCGGCGGTGGCTGGAATGGCGTCGCTGCTTGGCCACGACGCCATGACCTGCTGCATGGTGATAGCCAACCGCCTGGCCCACCGCGCCGAGACAAACTACAAGAGCAACATCGACAACCTGATAGCATTGGTGCTCGACAGGATCTGATCCACACTTCGCTTAAACAACATAAACCTCAGAGGCCGTGCCCGTCGCACGGCCTCTGTTGTTGTTTCAACCCAAACCGGTCATTAGGAAGCGTCTTTCAAAAAAAATGATGTCGGAGACATCACCGCTCGA
>CAZRSL010000014.1:0-46826 GCA_964602785.1 uncultured Prevotella sp. | reverse complement strand
TTATTGATACTTAAGCCTCTCACGAGGCTTTTCTGCCGATTGCGGATAATCATTTCGTCCAAATTCCACATAGGCATCCCGCATGGTGGCCTTAACAGCCCACGGCTACTACACTGGCAAACATGCAAAGAGACACTTCGATAGTCTTAACCTACATTATTCATAGACAATATCCACAGTAGTGGTAGGCATAGCTGACACTATCATGAATAGTTCTGGCTTAGCCAAGGTGCCAATGGAGGCGCCTGATCCTGGTGAAAGAGCCTCAGTCATCATCGTCCATCAATTGAAAATCACGTGCCCATCAATTGTCGGGCACGTGATTATCAATTGATAAGCACGTGCGTTACAATTGATGGGAGATAATGACAGAGTGCTTGTTGAGTGGTAATTCACACGGTTTCAATAGATTATAGTTGTCTTTTAACCCAAATCGGTCATTAGACTATTATACATGGGCAGCATCCACTTGCAGTGGCCGCCCTTGTGGCGGCCATAAAACAATGTCGCAACCGCTTAAAAAAAGAGGTCGAACGTTAATGATGGCCGCCACAAGGGACAGCCACTACAAATGGACATTTCATTCACAGGGATTCGATATCTATGAATAATTCAGGTTAAAACGTGCCTGTTTCGGTGCAACTTAAAGTCTATTCCGTTCAACTTCCACGCCGCCAACACAATCATAGGCCACAAGAAAGGATAGTGATAGCGGGGCTGGACGGGCAGGAAGCACGTGATTAACATGCCGGCCACAAACACGCCAGTGAGCCACCAAGCACCGCGGTCTCTGCGGCGCAACAGTGGCACCATGGCCAACAGAGCCAACACCATCATCACATAGTAGACCGAGCTCTTCAGCATTTTCAGCCCCAAACGGCTCAGAAACTCAGCGCGAGTGTACTGGCCGTGGTGAAAATTGTAGTAGAAGTCGTCGGCAGGAAATATTCTTTGGTCGGCCCACGAGTCCTCGGCCAACAATATGGGCATCTTCTTCACGTAGAGCCACGCATAGCGGACGGGATGTTCGGCAATCCACTCCACCGACCTCGCCCGCCATACCGAGTCGCGCTGAAAGCAGTTCAGCTCCAGTCGGTTGGCTATATAGGCCGAAGATGTCGGGTCGGCCCACACCTGTGTGTCAACTCCGCCAAAAGCCTTGTCGTTGGCCGTCATGATCAGGTTGAAGCCGCCCGTGGTCGACTGGCAGCAGAAATAGCCCGTGCGAGCCTTGGTGGCCAGCCCTATCGTGCAAGCCATCAGCGCAAAGCCGCACAGCAGTGAGCCGACGCCCGCCCAGCGCGCCCGCTTGGCGCAAAGCAGCACAAGAAGCAGAGCCACCACGACGAGATAGAGCACGCCGAGCGGACGAATCCAGTTGGCAAGGCCGATGAGCAACCCGGCCACAAGGCAAGCCAAGGCGACACGAGGCACCGGGCGGTTTCGCTGCCGCATCACAATCCATACGCCCAGCATTGAAAGAAACAGAAACGGCAACTCGGTGTTGGCCGACTGGGCTATGAACCAGTTGCTGTAAAGGAGGCAGTAGACAATCACCGTCCACCACCCCACCCTCGCCGAGAAGAGCCGCCGCGCCACATCGGCCACCATGAGCATCAGCCCGACATTCATCAGCACATATATCAGCCTGTTGGCCCATATTCCACCCATGAACCGAGCTTCAAAGATAAGCAAGTTGACCAACCCTGGGGCGAAGATGTAGTTGGAGCGCAAGATGTCGCTCTCCATCGGATACCACTGCCCAGCATTGAAGCAGCGGCGGGCCAAGGCGATGTAGTGCCCCCAGTCGCCACCCTGAGGCCCAAGGTGGCAGAACAGCAGCACCACCTGGGCCAACAGCCACAGCGAGGCTATGATTATGGCAACCTTGCGGAGTCCCTTCGTTGTTTTGTCTGCAATTTCCACAACCGCAAAGGTAAGCAAACATTTTGATTCCAGCAAGAAAAACATCAGTTCAACCAAGATTAGCATTAATCTTCAAGTTGATAATGCAAGTTTCTCAATTACTGTAACAATGGTAACAGAATCCGTCAAATCAATAAATCGACATTACTTAAAATGTTGTAACTTTGCAATCGTAAAAACAAGAACAAATAAAAAAAAGTTATGAAACAAGTAGCAGTATTGGTAGGAAGCGGTTCAATCGGCCAGGCCATTGTCCGCAGAGTGGCAGCAGGCAAGCACGTTGTGCTCGCCGATTACAGTGAGAAGAACGCACAAGCGGCGGCAAAGACTTTGGAGGACGCTGGTTTTGAGTGCTCCACTATCCGTGTCGACCTCGGCAGCAAGGACGACATCCTCGCCTTGGTGAAAGAGGCTCAGAAGTATGGCGAGATAACCAACCTCATCAATGCCGCTGGTGTTTCTCCCTCACAGGCACCCGTGGCAGAGATTTTGCGTGTCGACATGGTAGGAACGGCAGTGCTCCTTGAGGAGTTCGGCAAGGTAATGGCTGAAGGCGGCTCCGGCATTATCATCTCATCACAGAGCGGCCACCGTCTGCCAGCGCTCCCACAGGAGCAAAACGACGCGCTGGCGACAGCAAAGCCAGAGGACTTGACACAGCTCGACTTCGTGCAGGCCATCAACGACACGCTGAAGGCTTACCAGTATTCCAAGCGTTGCAACGTGCTGCGTGTGGCCTACGAGGCTGACCGCTGGGCAAAGCGTGGAGCCACCATCAACTCCATATCGCCGGGCATCATCATCACTCCGCTTGCCAACGACGAGCTGCACGGCCCACGTGCCAAGGGCTATCTCGACATGATTGCCGCAAGTCCGGCCCACCGCGCCGGCACTCCCGATGAGGTCGGCGACCTGGCCGAGTTCCTGATGTCGAGCCGTGGCCGTTTCATCTCCGGCACCGACATCCTCATCGACGGCGGCACAACAGCGAGCTATTGGTACGGTTCGCTACAGTATCTTAAGGCAACGCATTAAGACGATGGATAATCCAGAACGACAATAGGGTTGTTCGGGATTATCTGTAAGAATGGTAAGTGAATCGGAATTTCTTATACAAACACCAACGGAATTTCGCCGTAACTTTGCACCAGTGAAACAAAAAAACATTTTAATCATGGTAAAGACATTAATCGCCTACTACTCCCGCCGCGGAGAGAACTATTGGAACGGAAGCATACGCAACCTTGCCAAGGGAAACACTGAAATCGTTGTTGAGAAGCTGAAAGCTCTGCTGCCCGACGCCGACGTCTACCACATCGACACCACCTACGAGTACCCTAAAGACTACTATGAGTGCATCGACCAAGCCAAGGCGGAGCTTCGCCAGAAGGCACGCCCGGAGTTGAAAAACAAGCTCGACAGCATCGACGAGTATGACACCATCATCCTCGGCTACCCCAACTGGTGGGGCACGATGCCGATGGTGGTCTACACATTCCTTGAGGGTTTCGACTTCACCGGCAAGACCATCATCCCATTCTGCACCAACGAGGGTTCGGGCATGGGCTCGTCGGTGCGCAACATAGAGCGGACGGCCAAAGGCGCAACGGTGCTCAGCGGCACGAGCATACACGGAGCGGAGGCTGCACAAGCTGACGCGGAGGCAAGGGCTATAGCAGGAAAGGCAAAGTAAAGATGGCAACAGTATTCGAAGAACTGCGGAACGGTCAGCACTATGACATTCGCGACGCTAAATATCAGAAGGAGGTTCACGGTGAGATAGACCGCTGCCGCCACCTCTGTTGGGAGATAAACTCCCTCGACCCTGACAAGAAAGAGGAAATCAACAGCAAGGAGCATGAACTTATCGCCGACATGCAGGAAGGAGCGTTCCTCACGCCGCCGTTTCAGATTGACTGCGCCAACTGCTTCCACCTTGGCAAGAACGCTTTCGCCAACCACGGACTGACGGTGATGTCGGTTGGCACGGTGACTATAGAGGACGGCGTTATGATGGGGCCGGAAGTTGGGCTGTTCACTGTCAACCACGAGCCGCAGAACGTTCGCCGCATCTATACCGGCACCATAACATTGAAGAAAAACGCATGGATTGGTTCACGTGTCAGTATCATGCCTGGAATAACGGTGGGTGAAGGCGCAATAGTCGCCTCTGGCGCGGTCGTCACCCACGATGTAGAGCCCCACACACTTGTGGCTGGTGTTCCCGCAAGGGTGATAAAGAGATTTGATAATCAATGACTATGTATAAAATACTATCCATCCTCTTTTCCCTGCTTGCATTAGTGGGAATAGAGGCTAAAGCACAAAACAATAGTATGGCAAACGAAAAGAAAATCCTGACCATCTTCTTCTCTATGAAGGGTCAGACGATATGGAGCGACTGGTCAATCAAAGACCTAAAGGAGGGCAACACAGCAGTTGCGGCAAGGTACATACAGAAGGCTGTCGGCGGCGACATCTTCGAGATTGAGACCACGAAGAAGTACAACCCCGACCACATGAAGATGATCTATGAGGCGAAGGAAGAGATGCAGAGCGGCGAGAAAGCGCAGCCCAAGCAATGGCTCGACAACCTTGAGGACTACGACATCATCTATGTCGGCTATCCTCTCTGGTGGGGCACCTACCCTCCAATCATCAACACGTTCCTCGACCATTACAACCTCAAGGGCAAGACGCTCATTCCGTTCAACACCAGTGAGGGAAGCGGAAAGCTCTGTACCGACAAGGAGCTACGTTCACGCTACAAGGATGCCCACGTTCTCGACGGGGCAGGCTGGACGGGCTCAAAAGTTCGTGGCATGGAGAGTGAGATTGCACAGTGGGCAAAGGACAAACTCACAGAAGCTGGACTATGAAGCACTTACTCACCGTAACGCTGGCAATGATGACATTGGTGGCTTGCGGGCAGAGCAACAAGACAATGGAAAGAAAAGATACAGAACAACTGACAACTATGCTTTATGAACGGATGTACCGCTTGATGATACAGAAGGACGTAAAGGCTCTCGGTGGGATGCTTTCGGACGATTTCGAGCTCGTCCACATGACGGGCATGCACCAACCAAAGACGGTTTATTTGAAAGCAATAGCCGACGGTACACTCAACTACTATAAGGCTGAGACGGAGAACATCATCTTCGACAGCATTTCCGATAACAAGGCAGTCATTACGGGCCAGTCCCGTGTCAATGCAGCAGTATTTGGTGGTGGCAAACACATTTGGCCGCTGCAACTGAGAATATCACTCGAAAAGAAAGGCGGCCAATGGCTGATGACCAAGACTGTGGCAAGCACCTATTAGTTAGGAGTTAGGGATTAGGAGTTTATACAGGCGCAATACCGTGTCTAATTGTTGACAGCATAGCCAGAAAGCGGACTGCTGTATAACAACACAACTCCGGCCTCAGCTTGACACGACCTCATTTTTGCTTGTTTCGTTCTGCCCCCTTTGCTTTTCTCCTGTATTCGGCTGGGGAAACGCCAAGATGCCTCTTCACATAGCGGCTGAAGTAGAAGACAGAAGAAAAATGGTAGTCGTCGGCTATCTCCTGCATCGACTTGCTTGTCTCAAGAAGTTCCTGGCTCACTGCCTCCACGGTGTAATGGTCGATCCAGTAGCTCGCATTGTAGCCGCTGGCATCAACACACGCCTCGCTCAGGTACTTAGGCGACAAGAACAGCAGCGAGGCATAATAGTCGACGCGCCGGTTCTCCTTGTAAAGTCCTTTCTGCAAAAGGGCGACAAACCGTCCGAGAATGTTGGAGGCGCGCCCCTTGCCCTCAACCGTTATGTTGGCACGGCGAGAGTGCATGTCGTAGAAGTCGAAAATCATGATTTCAACCTCGCGGCGCAAAACCTCGTCATAGAAGTTGTTGTAGGGTTGTTCCAGCCGCAGCCGGATCTCTTTGAAATCGTGCTGTATCTGCCTGATGTCCTGGGGGCCAACAGCGAATATGGGATTTTCAAGTGTCGACAACATGCCGATTATGTTGTAATCGCTCCTTGGTTGGTTTGGTGTCAGATAGTCCATCGATATGATCATAGCCTCAACCTGCAAGTCGTCGGAGCACACAAGGTTGGCCACTGGCTTTGCCGATGACTTTATCATTATTTCGCCACCAATCAGATTGTAGAGATTGTCGCCAATCTCAAACCTTGCGGAGCCTTTCACGCAAACGATGTGGAGGCAATAGTCGACAAACTCATCAGAACAGGCCTTTCTAAAGTCTGTGGTAAAGAAAAAATCTTTCAAGTCGGTATAATTATTTGTGCAAAGATAGCATATTCCCCCGATTTAAAAGAGCATAAACCGTAAAAAGTGCATATCCTACTGCGAAAGTTGTAAAAACTATATGAACATTTCGACGTAACTTTGCAACAAATTTAGATGATAGTTGAATAGTTGATAGTTGATAGTTGATAGTTGAATAGTTGATAGTTGAATAGTTGATAGTTGAATAGTTGATAGTTGAAAAACTTAAAACTATAAACTATAAACTATAAACTTTAAACTATAAACTTTAAAACTTTAAACTATAAACTATAAACTTTAAACTCAAAAACTCATAAAATGAAGAAAGCAACATTGAACAATGGAGTAGAGATGCCGGCAATAGGTTTCGGCGTGTTCCAGGTGCCAGACCAGAACGTCTGCGAGCAGGCAGTGAGCGACGCCCTTGAGGTGGGCTACCGCATGATCGACACCGCCGCCGCCTACATGAACGAGGAGGCAGTCGGCAAGGCCATCAAGAACAGCGGGCTGAAGCGTGAGGAAGTGTTTGTAACCACAAAGCTTTGGGTGCAGGACTACGGTTACGACAAGACGCTGAAAGCATTCGACGTGTCGATGAAGAAACTTGGTCTCGACTACCTCGACCTCTATCTCATGCACAAGCCATACAACGACTACTATGGCGCATGGCGGGCGATGGAGCGTCTGTACAAGGAAGGGCGCATACGCGCCATCGGCGTCACGAGCTTCTGGAACGAGCGGCTTGCCGACCTCTTCAACTGTAACGAGGTGAAGCCCGCCGTCAACCAGATTGAGACCAACGTGTGGAACCAGAAGTGGAGCGAGGCCGACTTCATGGCCAAGCAGGGCATCCAGCACGAGGCGTGGGCTCCGTTCGCCGAGGGCAACAACCACGTCTTCACCAATCCCGTCTTGCAGAAGATAGCTGAGAAACACGGCAAGACCACAGGCCAAGTACAACTCCGTTGGCTCAACCAGCGTGGCATCATCGTCATACCGAAGAGCGTTCACAAGGAGCGCATGAAGGAGAACCTCGACATCTTCGACTTCACACTCGACGACGAGGACATGGCAGCCATCAAGTCGCTCGACACAAAGGCAAGCACCATCTACGACGAGATGGATCCCAATATGGCACTGTCGATTGGCAAAGTGAAAATACACGAGTAAACTTATAAAACTTACACATCATGGAAACAATAAAACTGAACAACGGCGTTGAGATGCCGGTAATAGGTTACGGAGTATTTCAGGTAGACCCAAAGGAAGCGGCACGCTGCGTGGCCGATGCCATAAGCGTAGGCTATCGCTCGATAGACACCGCCCAGGCATACTACAATGAGGAAGGCGTAGGGCAAGGCATAAAGGACAGCGGTGTCAACCGTTCCGACCTGTTCCTTACCACGAAAGTGTGGATAACCAATGCCGGAGAGGAAAAGGCAATGGCAAGCATCGACGAGAGCCTGCGCAAGTTGCAGACCGACTACGTTGACCTGTTGCTCATCCACCAGCACTACAACGACTACTACGGCACCTACCGCGCCATGGAGAAGGCATTGAAACAAGGCAAGGTGCGTGCCATAGGACTGAGCAACTTCGAGGAAGGACGCTTCACCGACCTTGCCGCCTACAATGAGGTCACACCAGCCGTGCTGCAGCTGCAGACCAACGTGTTCAACCAGCAGACTGAGATGCAGGAGTTTCTGAAGCCCTACGGCACTCGCCTTATGGCATGGAGTCCACTGACGCAGGGCCGCAAGGACTTCTTCACCAATCCGCTGCTCACCGAGATTGCCGCCAACCACAAAAAGAGCGTTGCTCAGGTAGCCCTCCGTTGGCTCATCCAGCGAGGCATCATAGTGATTCCGAAGTCAACCCACAAGGAGCGCATGGAGCAGAATCTCGACGTGTTCGACTTCCAGCTCTCCGACGACGACATGAAGCGGATAGCCACGCTCAACGTGGCTGACCATGGAACAATCAACTTCGACGACCCAAAGTTCATCAAGTGGCTCGCTGACACATATAAATAAGAACCTCATCTAAGAAACTGGAAAAGGCCGCCTCAAATAAAAGAGGCGGCCTTTTCTCGTTTATGTTTTAGAAAGGCCCAAGATTTCTCTGCATCATCAAAACAGGGTGGTGAAAAAAGTATGTCGCAATTGGAGGTAATTGATTAAAATGGAGTACCTTTGCAAACAAAACAGCATACGGTAAATGGGGAAAATAAAGAACTTGGTGTTCGACTTTGGGGGCGTGTTCTGCAGCCTTGACTTACAGCACTGCATGGATGCCTTCAGGCAGCTGGGCTTTAAGAATGTCGACGAGTATATGAACATCGTCTCGCAGAAAGGTTTTTTCGGCGATTTGGAGTCGGGGAAGATAACAGATGAGGAATTTCGCATCGGAGTGAGCCGACAGGCAGGCAGGGAAGTCAGTTGGAGCGAGTGCCAACAGGCATGGAAAGCTTTTGTTGTGGAAGTTCAAGTGCCTAATATCAAGCAACTTCTCCGCTTTAGAGCTGAAGGCTACAACCTCGCATTGCTCTCCAACACCAACCCATTCATGGCTTCATGGTTCCGCAGTGAAGAATTGGATGGCGAGGGTCATGGCATTGGCCATTACATAGCCAAGGAGCACCAGTACCTCAGCCATGAGATGAAGTGCATGAAACCCGGCAAGGAGATTTTCCAGAAGATGCTTGCATGCGAAAGGTTCAACCCTGCGGAGACTTTGTTTGTTGATGACGGTGAGGTCAATCTGAAAACTGCAAGCGAGCTCGGCATGCACACATTCCAGCCCTTCAATGGCGAGGAATGGGGTGGCAGACTTGAATCTTTGCTAAGTGTGTTGGCGAGGCAGGACTGATTAACAAATAAGCAAAGCGAAAAATGAAAATCTTAGGAAACATTCTTTGGCTGATATTCGGAGGGCTTAACATCGCTCTTGAATATTTCGTGGCGTCGTTATTGTTGATGATAACGATAGTCGGCATACCTTTCGGCATTGCCAACCTCCGACTTGGCATACTCGCCTTGTGGCCTTTCGGCTCACATATCGTGGACGACGGACACGACACAGGTTGCCTCGACATGTTCATGAATGTCCTTTGGTTCTTTGTTGGCGGTATCTGGATTGCTCTTACCCACCTCTTTTGGGGCGTTGTCCTTTGCATCACCATTGTCGGCATACCATGGGGCAAAATGCACTTCCGCCTGATGCACCTCGCATTGGCGCCATTCGGCAAGCGGATTGTCACTGACGACATTTAACCTTAAAATGGAGAGGGACAAGGAAAAGCTGTTGGCTCATCCCGTCTATAAGATGATGTCGGGCATGGCACGGACTATGGACAACTATTATGTCGACCCGTTGCTCGGCTTTGTCGTTCCATCGGGCATCGGCGACACGCTCACGGCATTGCTGTCCATTCCATACGTTTACTTTTCCTTGTTGGTCGTGAAGTCCGTGCCTTTGACTATTGCCGTCATCAACAACATCCTCCGCGACACGCTCATAGGAATGATACCGTTCTTTGTCGGCGATATTTGGGACATCTTCTACCGCTCTTACGGCAAGAACTTGCGGCTTATAACAGGCTACATCAATGGTGAAAGCAAGACAGTCTCTGAAGTACACCGCAGAGTGGCCTATTCTGTCATAATAATGATAGTTCTCATTGCACTCCTCATCCTAATGTTCAAACTCGCATGGATGCTTGGCGCATGGCTGGTAACGTCAATTGGACATCTGTTCGGTTAACGGAAAATGACAAAGGGACTAATTGGGGAAAACTAAGACAATTATAACAATGGCGGCAATTACCAAAGTATTGCCGCCATTGTTATTGGGATAATCATCCTATTAATATGCGCTCTGAAATTCCTTAAGAAACTCTTTGTCGTTTTCTGAGAATTTGCGCAAGTCGTCAACACGATATTTCAAATTGGTGATGCGCTCGACACCCATGCCAAAGGCATAGCCTGTGTAAATGTCGGGGTCGATGCCACAAGCTGCAAGGTCGTGTGGATCCACCATTCCGCAGCCTAATATCTCCACCCAGCCAGTGTGCTTGCAGAAATTGCACCCCACGCCACCGCATATATTGCAACTGATGTCCATCTCGGCGCTTGGCTCGGTGAATGGGAAATAGCTTGGGCGCAGGCGGATCTTGGTGTCAGGGCCAAACATCTCGCGGGCGAATGTCAAGAGCACTTGCTTAAGGTCGGTGAAGCCCACGCCCTTGTCAACATACAATCCCTCCACCTGATGGAAGAAGCAGTGGGCACGGCTGCTGATGGCCTCATTGCGGTAGACGCGGCCCGGGCAGATAATCCTGATGGGCGGCTGATGGTTTTCCATGAAATGAGCCTCGTCGCCAGATGTGTGGCTGCGCAGAAGCACGTTTTTGGTTACGTCATCGTCGTCGCTCTTCTCAATGAAGAAAGTGTCCTGCATATCCCTCGCAGGATGGTCGGCGGCGAAATTGAGCATGGTGAACACGTGCTTGTCGTCGTCAACCTCGGGGCCATGATAGAGCGTAAAGCCCATGTGGCTGAATATGTCGATGATTTGGTTGCGCACGATGGTGAGCGGATGCCTCGTGCCAAGCTCTATTGGATAAGGTGTGCGCGTAAGGTCGGTGTGCGACTGCTGCTCGGCATTCTCGGCGCACTGCTCTCTCAGAGCGTTGATTTTCTCAGTGGCGGCGTTTTTCAGCTCATTGATTTTTATGCCCACCGTCTTCTTCTGCTCCGCGGCAACATTGCGGAACTCGGCCATAAGAGCGTTGATCTCGCCCTTACGTGAAAGGTATTTGAGCCTAAGCTGCTCAATGTCGTCGGCGTTGTTGGCTGTCAGGTTGCTCACTTCCTGCAGCATTGATTCTATCTTCTCTAACAACATTTTTAGTTCTGTTTTCTCTAATTGGTGGCAAAGGTAATAAAATTTGTTTTATTTCTTGCCATTACCAGGCTGATAAATTAATGTTTTCCCACAATGACATCGTCGACACGCTGGTCGTATGTGTCTGTCGGCACATCGTCGAGCAGCTGGAACGGGAACGCTACGCCTATCTTCCACGCCTTTTTTGCTTCGGGGAGGAAACGGTCGTAATATCCTCCTCCCCTACCCAACCGCTTGCCGTCGGCAGTGAACGCCACACCAGGCACCAGCACCACGTCAATGTCCTCAGGCCTGAAAGCGGAGCGAAGGACAGGCTCTTTTATATGGTAGGGGCCATCAAGCAAACTCTCATCGCCCTCATAGTCGCGGAGTTGAATGCCGTCTCCAACCACAGCGGGCAGCAACACACGCTTGCCCAACCCAAGCAACTGCGCAAGCACAGGAACAATGTTGGGCTCATCGGGAAGTGGATAGTAGGCCATGACGCTTTCAGCGTTTGCCACATGGGCATCGGCCATTATTGCCTCACAGATGTCGCAGCCATAGCTTTCGAGCAATTCCTTAGGCGCGGAACGTTTCAACGTTCTGATGTATTTCCGCAGTTGGCGTTTGCTTCCCTTGTCGTCCATAGCTCATTTTCTCCTTATCTTTGCTTGCCGATTTTGGTTGTGGAGCCTTAGGGAAAGCTTCACCCTTGCTGAACACCTCGATGGCCTTGCTGACGCATCGGTCGTCCTTGTTGAGGTACTCTATCCACGCCTGTTCGTCAAGAATGTTGTATATCACACGGGAGTTGATGAATTTGCCTATCAGCGGAGCCGACTTCCTTATCAAGAGGTTGCGGCGCTTCAGGCCATTGCCAGCGGCATACGTGGCAAAGTTCTCCACCATGTTCTGCTTGTCAAGATAGCCGGCCAGCTGCATCATGTCCTTAAAACTCATCAGTTTTGGCCTGTTGGCGTCGGTGTAGACAAACGAATACTGCAACAAGAGCCCGCTCAAGATGGCCTCTTTATAATAAGATGTAACGTAGGTGGTGTCCTCTGCGACAAATATGTCGGGGGTTATGCCGCCACCACCATACACTACCCTTCCAAGAGTGGTGTGGTAGGCTGGGCCGCGGTGCGGGATGCTGTCGCTCGAGAAGAACTCGCCGTGCTCATAGCGAGCGAGCAAATCCTGCTCATAGTCGGTCTCGTCGCCAGGGGTATACGGCTTCTGGATGCAACGGCCCGAAGGGGAGTAGTAGCGGGCTATGGTGAGCCTTATCATCGAACCGTCGGAAAACGGTATCTGCTTCTGCACCAAGCCTTTGCCAAACGACCTCCGGCCTATTATGGTGGCACGGTCGTTGTCCTGCATGGCTCCGGCGAATATCTCGGACGCGCTGGCCGAGCCTTCGTTGATGAGAACGACCAGCGGAATGTCCTTGTAGGAGCCACGCCCGTCGCTGCGATATTCCTCACGGGGCGACTTGCGACCCTCGGTGTAGACTATCAGCCGGTTGTTGGGCAGGAACTGGTCGGCCATTTGTACAGCCGCGGCCAGATACCCACCAGTGTTGTCGCGCAGGTCGATGATCAGATTGGAGAACCCTTCCGTCTGCAGACTGGCCAGAGCCGCCAGCATCTCCATATAAGTGTTCTCGCCGAAATTCTTGATTTTGATGTACCCCGTCTCTGAATCCACCATATATGCCGCCGATATGCTGTGGGTGGGGATGTCGCCTCGTGTGATGGTGTAGGTGTAGGTTTTCGAGGAGCCATAGCGCATCACAGTTACACTCACCTTGGTGTTCTTCGGGCCTTTCAGCCGGTGCATGGCCTCGGTGTTGGTAACTATCTTGCCGGTGAAGTTCTTGCCGTCGATGGCCACAATCTTGTCGCCGGCAAGGAGGCCAGCCTTTTCAGCGGGACCGTTCTTTATAACATTTTGCACGTGCACTGTGTCCTGCCTGACCACAAACTCTATTCCGACGCCAGAGAACGAGCCCTTCAGGTCGTCGGTTGCCGTCTGCACATCCTTAGCCGAGATGTAGACCGAATGGGGGTCGAGCCCAGCCAATATCTGGGGAATGGCAGTCTCCACGAGCGAGTTGATGTTGACCGTGTCGACATACTGGTCGTCGATTATGTGGAGCAGCGTGTTCAGCTTGTTGCTTCCCGAATTAATTATGTTCAGTCTGTTGCCTTGGAAATGGCTGGCGTAAAAAGCTCCCAGCATGATGCCGAGCACCACGCAGGCCGCCATCACCAATGGCATGTATCTCTTTTGTGGAATTTTCATCTTGTCTACTATAATTTATCGTCCTTTATCAGGCTCCACTTCCATCAACTCGCATTTGATTCCTGCTCGCCTCAACAGTCTGATGCCGTCGTCGAGCCTGTAGGCCTCGGCGTAGACCACACGCTTTATGCCTGCCTGTATTATCAGTTTGGCGCATTCGATGCAAGGGCTGGAAGTAACGTAGAGCGTCGACCCGTCGCTGTTGTTGCTGCTGCGGGCCAGCTTGGTTATGGCGTTGGCCTCGGCGTGCAGCACGTATGGCTTGGTCAGGTCGTTGTCGTCCTCACACACATTCTCAAATCCCGACGGTGTGCCATTGTAGCCGTCAGAGATGATCATCTTGTCCTTGACAACTATGGCGCCCACCTTGCGCCTCTTGCAGTAAGAGTTCTCCGCCCAGATGTGGGCCATGCGCAGGTATCTCTGGTCGAGCAATCGCTGTTTTTCTTCCCTATCTTCCATTTCTTTTTATTCCGTTTTGTTCCAAAAGCGCGTCAATTGTGGGTTTGCCGCCCCTGAATCTCTCATAGAGCGTCATCGGATTCTCTGTGCCGCCCTTCGAGAGGACTTCCCTGCGCAAGCGGGCGGCCGTCTGGCGGTTGAAGATGCCCTCGCGCTTGAACACGCCAAAGGCATCGGCCGCCAGCACCTCCGCCCACTTGTAGCTGTAGTAACCTGCGGCATAGCCACCAGCCATGATGTGAGAGAACTGGGTGGTCATGCAGGTTGACTCCGGTTGTGGCAATACGATTGCCTTGCGCCACGCCTCCTTCTCAAACGACTTAATGTCAGCTGTGAAAGGCATGCGCTGGGTGTAATAGGCCATGTCGAGCAAGCCAAACGACACTTGGCGCAGGCACGAATAGCCGGCGAGGAAGTTGCGCGACCTGACCACCTTGTCGATGAGCTCGTCGGGCATTGGCTCGCCTGTCTCATAGTGGAAAGCGAAAGTGCGCAGAAACTCCTTTTCCACGGCGTAGTTCTCCATAAACTGCGATGGCATCTCCACAAAATCCCACCACACATTAGTGCCCGACAACGACTCAAACCTGGTGTTGGCGAAAATGCCATGCAGACTGTGGCCAAACTCGTGGAGGAAGGTCTCCACCTCGCTGAGCCTCAGCAGTGCGGGCTTGTCGTCGGTGGCACGCGAGAGGTTCATCACCAGCGAGACATGGGGGCGCACGTTGGTTCCGTCGCGCTCGATGTGCTGCCCCTGATACTCCGTCATCCACGCGCCATCGTGCTTGCCCTTGCGAGGGTGGAAGTCGACGTAGAGCACAGCCAGATAGGTGCCGTCCTCGTCGTACACCTCGTATGGCTTCACCTCCTCGTTGTAGACGGGTATGGCGTCGTTGCGCTTGAAAGTGATGCCATAGAGCCTTGTGGCCAGACCGAACACACCCTTTATCACATTGTCTTCCTGCAGGTATGGACGCAGCATCTCGGCGTCGAGATTGTAGTCTCTGAGTTGCAGCTTGTGGGAATAATAGGAGAAGTCCCACGGCTCAAGTTTGAAGTTGTCGCCCTCTGCCTCTTTTGCAATGTTGCTTACGGCTTCAACATCCTTCAGGGCTGCTGGCTTGTAGGCCTCTATAAGGTCGTCGAGCAGCTTGTAGACATTGGCCACACTGCCCGCCATCCTGTGTTTCATCACGTAGTCGGCGTAGGTGTCGTAGCCAAGCAGCTGGGCTATCTCGCGCCTGACGTTGATGAGCTGGCGGCAAACGGCAAGGTTGCAAGTGGGCTTGGCGGGGTCGCAGCACAGTGTGTTTCGTGCCATGTAGAGCTTCTGCCTCAGTTGGCGGTCATCGGCGTAGGTCATAAAAGGCCCATAGCTTGGGGCGTCGAGCGTGATGAGCCATCCGTCCAAGCCTTCAGCCTGGGCCAGGCCGCGGGCTGAGTCCCTGATTGTATCGGGCAGTCCGGCCAACTGGGTCTCGTCGGTTATGTGAAGTTTGAAAGCCTTGGTCTCTTTGAGCAGATTCTGGGAGAAGAGCAAAGCCAACTGCGACGCCTTCTCGGTGAGTTGGCGCAGTTGGTCTTTTCCTTCTTCAGAGAGCAGCGCACCCGAGCGGACAAAGCCATCGTAAGAGTTCTCGAGCAGTGTGGTCTCCTCTGTCGTCAGTGGGCGGTGGTGCTCATAGACGTATTTCACCTTGACGAACAGGTCGTGGTTGAGCGTGATGTCGTTGGAGTGTTTTGTCAGTATCGAGCTCATCTTCTGGGCCAAGGCCTCCATCTCGTCGTTGGTCTCGGCCGAGAGCAGATTGAAGAACACCGACGACACGCGGTCGAGCAAGTCGTAGTAGTGCTTGCGGCCTTTCACAGGGTCCTCACGCACTATGACGTTGTCGAACGTGGGCTCCGCCGTGTCGTTCACTATCTGGTCTATCTGCTCGTTCTCGCGCCTGATGCCCTCCATGAAGGCCTCCTCGTAGTCGCCGATTTTTATCCGGTCGAAAGGCGCGGTGTCGTGCGGTGTGTTGTATGGTTCGAAAAATGGGTTCATAACTTTGCAAAGTTACCATTTTTCAGATAGAACACCGCATTTATTTTATTTAAAAAACAATAAATGCCAGTGGCATAGGCTCGCTGCCGCTGTTGTAGAACCATCGGCTAAACTGGAGCAACATCAGAAAGTTGGATAATCTGGCATAGTTGACAGGTGTTCCATGTCAGGTTCCATCAATATGCAAACAAGTAAGATAATCGTCTAAACCAATAATATCAACCTTGGGAAAGTCAATCTTTCTCAACACATTATAATGATGGTCTTCAGTGATTATATAATTAGCACCTGCGGCAATTGCACAATCCACGAATTTGTCATCGTCTGGATCTGCCTCTATAAGGTGATAGTGATAGTATGGAGTAATGAAAACTGTCGTAGGGCGAGTGATAATGCCGTTTATAACTAAATCGGTTATTCCTCTTCCCAATCTTGGAGTAAGTATTTCGGTGTATTCTTCAAGTATCTCGTTTGATACGCATAAGACATTACTACCATCCAAGAAAGAAGCCCAAATAGAATGGTATTTGCTCTTTCTCGGGAGGCTCTGTATCAAGGCGTTAGTGTCAAGGACTAACCTGCTCATTCCTTAGCGTGCAAATCGGTCTTGCGTATTTCGTCAAGTTTTTCTTGGTTTAAAATGCCTGCATCCCAAAGAACATCCAACTCAGCGTCGAGTTTCTTTTGGAAGTAGTCAGAAAGTGCTTGTTTCACTTCTCTCGCCGTTTCCTCACTATGGTCTCTGTCGAAAACCATAAGCAGCGCTTTCTGTGTGGGTGTAAAGGTGGTTGTGGCCATAAGTATATTCCTTATTTATTTTGCAAATATAATGCTTTTTATTTAAAGCAACAAGTAATTTACTCCCTTTAACTCAACTTTCGCAGAGTGAATGTACATCTTGCAGGGTGCGGCCCTTGTGACCGTCCGCATCCACATTGCATATCGGTTGTGCGGCGGACGGCCACAAGGGCCGCACCCTGCATACGGATGTTTATAACTATGCGAAAGTCGAGCCTTTAACCTATTTATGCTTCAAATAATACTTTGCTCCAACTTTGACGTTCTCTTTCAGGGCTTTGCTGCTGAATGTGGCGCCAGTAACGCCGTCGACCTTCATCTTGGAGGCCTTCTTCACGCTCACGCCCTCATACTTCTTGAGCAGTTGCTCGGCCTTTTGGAAATAACGGGGCGTCTCCATGTTCTTCAGCGGAACAATCTTGACAATCTTGCTGTTCTCAACGTAGATTTTCAGAGGCGTGGGGCCGCGGAAACCTTTTATCGACTTGCCCAATGTTGTGGTGTTTACCACGGTTGCCTTCCCTTCCTTGCCCATCACTTCGCCTTGGGTCTGGGCCATTGCGGGGGCTGCAAGCAGCGTGGCGGCTATCAGAGTGGCCAATGTTGATTTGTTCATAATTATTCTGTTTTCCGATTTTGGTTGCAAAGTTAATGCCTTTTCCCGTTTAAAACACCATCCCACTTGTTAAAAAACGTGTCATAAAGAAGAAAGAATCGCAAGTCTGTCGTTTTTCCAATTGAATTGCGTAAATTTGCTAACGATTTTCACCAAACACCATTTCAGAAGTTGAAGAACATTGTAATATTCGCCTCTGGCAACGGCACCAACTGCGAGAACCTGATACGCCACTTCGCCAATTCACCTTTGGCGCGTGTGGCATTGGTGGTGTGCAACAAGAGCGGGGCTCCTGTGGTGCATCGTGCACAGGCATTGGGAGTTACTGTTGTGATAGTATCGAAGCAAGAGCTGAACCAGCCCACACTAATGCTGCCACTGCTGAAACGCTGCGAGACCGACCTGATAGTGCTCGCGGGCTTTCTGCTCATGGTTCCACATTATATCATTGAGGCCTACGACCACAGAATCGTAAACATCCACCCTGCCCTGCTGCCCAAATATGGCGGCAAGGGAATGTACGGAATGCATGTGCATGAGGCGGTGTACAAGGCTGGCGAGCGCGAGACTGGCCTCACCGTCCACTACGTCTCCGACCAGTGCGACGGCGGCGAGATTATAGCCCAAAGACGGGTGAGCCTGTTGCCCACCGACACTTCCGAGCTTATCGCCGAGAAGGAGCACAAGCTCGAAATGAGGGAGTTTCCGCTGATACTCGACATGATAATAGCCAGCCTCTAAGCCATCCACAGCCAATGGGAGAGGAAAACAAAGCCATACTGCGCCTCGCCATACCGTCGGTGGTGAGCAACATAACCGTGCCGCTCATTGGTCTGGTCGACATCGCCATCACCGGCCATTTGGGCGGAGCTGTGCTCATTAGCGCGATAGCCGTGGGGGCCATGACCTTCAACATCATCTATTGGCTCTTCGGCTTCCTTCGCATGGGCACCAGCGGACTTGTGGCTCAGGCTGTGGGCCGCGCCGACCACACCGAGCCTGTGCTGATAGCGTGGCGGGTGCTCTCGGTGGGCGTAGGGCTGGGCTTGGCGTTCATCTTGCTGCAAACTCCGCTGTTCCGCCTTTCGTCGCTCGCCTTCAGCACTCCCCCGGCTGTGTTGCCGGCTGTGGACGAGTATTTCTCAATCTGCATCTACGGCGCACCGGCCATGCTCAGCCTCTATGGACTCACAGGCTGGTTCATCGGCATGCAGGACACGCGCACGCCGATGTATGTGGCCATTCTGCAAAACATCGTCAATATGGCCGTGGGCATCACGCTGGCCGTCTTCCTCGGATGGGGCATCAAGGGCATAGCCACGGGCACGCTTGTGGCGCAGTGGACTGGGTTCATCCTTTCCTTCATTCTCATGAACCTGAAGATGCGCCGTGAGGAACTGAACCGTGAGTTCAAACCCCGGCTTATATTCAACGGCGAGGAGATAAGGAAGTTCTTCAGCGTCAACATCGACATATTCCTGCGCACGGTATGCATCGTCGCCGTCAATCTCTACTTCACCTCTGCCGGCTCGCGCCAAGGGCCGCTGATACTTGCGGTCAACACGGTGCTGATGACGTTCTACACCATCTTCAGCTACTTCATGGACGGCTTCGCCTACGCCGGCGAGGCCTTGTGCGGCAAGCTGTATGGCCGAAGGGCATGGGCTGGGCTGCGCTCCATGATACGGCGGCTCCTTGCTTGGGGTGCGGTGGTGGCGGCCGTGTTCACCCTGCTCTACTTCTCCGGTGGCAACCTGCTGGTCCGGCTGCTCACCGACGACGCCTCTGTGGTCAGTTGCGCAGGCCAGTACCGCCTCTGGTCCACCCTCGTGCCTGTGGTGGGCATGGCCGCGTTTGTCCTCGACGGCGTGTTTGTGGGCATCACGGCCTCCCGGGGCATGCTCGCCTCAGCCGCCGCTTCGGCCATAATGTTCTTCGCCTTGGCCTCGCTGCTCATGCCGTCGGTCGGCAACCACGGTGTCTGGCTGGCGTTCATCATCTACCTTGCCACCCGCGGCGCAGTGGAGTGGCTTTGGCTCAAGAGGCTAAACCACAAATTATTTGTGGAAAATGGCGCTGAATTTGGAAAAAAATGAGTAAGTTTGCAGCCACTAACTATCATTACTGAGAAATGGAACAGTCTCAACCCACGCTCTCGGGCACACTTTCGGCCTCCGCCGCAATCTATTACCAAGAGGCCCAAGAGCACAAAAAGCAAGGCGACATGGTGATGGCCGTGGCCAAGCTGACTAAGGCCATCGCCGACGACGGCTCTTTCGCCCAAGCATATCTCGAACGCGGCCAAACGCTCTTGGCCATGGGCGACCTGAAAGCCGCCAAAGCCGACGCCGACAGGCTTGAGGTGCGCTGGCCCGACAGCCTCGACGTGATAATGCTGCAAGCCCGGATAGCCTACGCCTACAGCGACCTGGAGTCGGCAATACATTATTATGACATAGCCATAGAGATCGACCACAGTGCCGCCGAGGCCTACCGCGAGAGAGGCAAGGCCAGATTGGAACTGGGCGACGCTGTGGGCGCGGCCGACGACGCCAAGAAGGTGGTTGGGCTGAGGCCAAACCTTTTAGACAACATATCGGGGCAGTTCAAGGCCGACGGCGTGGAGTAGTGTCAACGACAAAGCAAAGAGCTATGAAGATAGGCAAAATCAAGATAGGGCTGTTGCCGCTCATCCTGACGGCGATAGTGCTTGGCGTTGTGGCGGGCAATGTTTTCAACGCCCAATGGGTCCGCGTGTTTGTCACGTTCAACGGCATCTTCAGCCAGTTTCTCGGTTTCATGATCCCCCTCATCATCATTGGCCTCGTAACACCCGCCATCGCCGACATCGGCGTGGGCGCGGGCAAGATGCTGTTGGCCACGGTGGCGATAGCCTACGCCGACACCATCCTGGCTGGACTGCTTGGCTACACCACAGGCTCGTGGCTCTTCCCCGACATGGTGGCATCGACGGGCAGCTTCGCCACCTCTTCAGCCCCCGCCGACCTGAAGCCTTACTTCGAGATACAGATTCCGGCGCTCGCCGACGTGATGAGCGCACTTGTCTTCTCGTTCATGATGGGACTCGGCATGGTCTACTGCGGCAGCAACACCTTGAAAAGCATCTTCCGTGAGTTCAAGGACATAGTCAGCAAGGTGATAGCCAAGGTGATCATCCCGCTGTTGCCACTCTACATTTTCGGCATCTTCACCAACATGACATTCACCGGTCAAGCCTACCGCATACTGGTGGTGTTCGCCCAAATCATCCTCGTCATTGTGGTGCTCCATGTGCTGATTCTTCTTTATGAGTTTGTCATAGCCGGCGGACTCACCCACAAGAACCCGCTACGGCTGCTCAAGAACATGCTTCCAGCCTACTTCACCGCCCTCGGCACCTCGTCGTCGGCAGCCACGATACCCGTAACGCTGCGGCAGACGGTGAAGAACGGCGTGGGCGAGGAGGTGGCCGGCTTCACCATACCACTCTGCGCCACCATCCACATGTCGGGCTCGATGATGAAGATCACTTGCTGCGCCCTGACAGTTTGCCTCATCAACGGCCTGCCCCACGACTTCCCGCTGTTTCTCAACTTCATGCTCCTCTTGGGGGTGTGCATGGTGGCGGGGCCGGGCGTGCCAGGCGGTGCGGTGATGGCCGCGCTCGGCCCGTTGGCCTCAATCCTCGGTTTCAACAGCGACCAGCAGGCACTGATGATAGCCCTCTACATCGCCATGGACAGCTTCGGCACGGCTTGCAACGTCACCGGCGACGGCGCGGTGGCCCTCATAATCGACAAATATTTCGGAAAGAATAAGACCGCGGCAACCGCTTGACGCAGTGGCGCAGCCCCTTTCGAAAGCCGACTGTAGCCATCTTCGGATTTACGACACGTGCCAAAAACATTTGTGGCACGTGTCAAAAACGTTTTCGACACGTGTCAAAAACATTTTTGACACGTGTGCAAAACCTCAACAGAGCTTCTTTGCAAGTGCAAGGACATAACCGATGAGGCATCGAACGACCACATCAGAGAGAAAGCGGCACTGGATATGGCCACATCGGAAACGTCAAAGGAAGAAAAAGACAAATCGGGAAACGACGGCAAAACAAACAATCCGACACAACAAAGGGTCATTTTGTTGCAAATTGAAACTTTTGGAAAAGAATAAACTATTAGAGCAAAACTCGAACTAAACAAGGGGATAATGGAAAGAAACTGGTTCCGACTAATTAAATTTTGTATAAATAGCGTGCCGACTGTTCCACAAAAGGCAAGGCAATTCAAAATGTGGTGTCAATCAACACTTTTCGACAGGTTATAGCAATGTTCCACCATTTCAACTTTTTCATTAAGCAAATTAAAGAAACTGTATGGAAACCAAAGCATTACATACGAACCGAAGTCTATACTTATTCCGAGGGCGGCTGAAACATGGGCAAAGTTACTGTGAATTAGAACATTTTGCACGCTAAAGCAAACAGCGTTGAACATAGTGCCCTTATCGTGTTTAAGAAAAAATAATTAACTTTGCATTGCCTTTTGACGGTTCACCGAGGGCAAACATAAAAACTGACATCAAATGCATCGAAATACCGATCCACGTTGGGACAGTTGCCTACAGATAATAAGCAACAACGTCTCAACAGAGACATTCAACGCCTGGTTCAGGCCACTCGCGTTCGAGTCGTTCGACGAAACGACGCGGATGCTTGTGCTTCAGGTGCCCAGCAGCTACTACCGCGAGTATCTTGAGGAGAACTACATCCAGCTTCTTGGCAATGTGCTCATCCGCGTGTTCGGCAAGGGCGTGCGCTTGGGCTACCGCGAGGTGGTGACGAGCAATGGCGGTGTGCAGACGGTGCAGTCAGACCCGGCAGCCGACATCGGCAGCCACACGCCCAAGGAGCCCGCCAACGTCAGCCCCGACAAGCTCGACGCGGTGTTAGACCTTGACCCTCAGCTTAATCCGAGGCTAACCTTCAACAATTACATTGAGGGCGACAGCAACAAGCTGCCCCGCTCCATCGGCCTCAGCATCGCCGAGCACCCGGGCACCACACAGTTCAACCCGATGTTCATCTTCGGCCCGTCGGGCTGCGGCAAGACCCACCTGATCAACGCCATAGGCGTCAGAACCAAGGAGCTGTACCCCCAGAAGCGCGTGCTCTACGTCTCGGCGCGGCTCTTCCAAGTGCAGTACACCGACTCGGTGCGCCACAACACCACCAACGACTTCATCAGCTTCTACCAGACCATCGACGTGCTCATCGTCGACGACATACAGGAGTGGATCAACGCCGAGAAGACGCTCAACACCTTCTTCCACATCTTCAACCACCTCTTCCGCAACGGCAAGCGCATCATCCTGGCCTCCGACCGGCCACCAAAGGATCTGGCCGGGATGCCCGACCGCCTCATCACCCGCTTTGCCTGCGGCCTGATAGCCGAGCTGGAGAAGCCCAACACGCAGCTCTGCGCCGACATCCTGCACTACAAAATCAAGCGCGACGGGCTGCAGATACCCGAGGACGTGATACAGTACATCGCCCACACGGCCAGCGGGAGCGTGAGAGACCTGCAGGGCGTGGTCAACTCGCTGCTCGCCTACAGCATAGTGTACAACTCCAACATCGACATGCGACTGGCCGAGCGTGTTATCAAGCGCGCGGTGAAGATGGACGACAGGCCACTGACGATCGACGAGATCATCGACACCGTGTGTCGCCACTACAACGTGCGCTCACAGGACGTGGCCTCGCGCAGCCGCCGCCGGGAATACGTGCAAGCGCGGCAGGTGAGCATGTATCTGGCACAGAAATACACCAAGATGCCAGCCAGCCGCATAGGCCGCCTCGTGGGAGGGCGCGACCACAGCACGGTGATACACAGCTGCAACCAAGTGGAAGCCAAGATGAGAGTGGACAAGAAGTTCAGCGACGACCTGCAAGCGATAGAGCACTCGTTCCGACTGAAAAACGCATAAGAGCCGACGACATTGCCGCATGCTAACAGCATTGCGGCATATTTTTTTGTTAAACATTTGGCCATTATGCAGAAAATGGCTACATTTGCACACGAAACGCATTTGTGCAATTCCTAATATCGGTTTCTCTCATGTCAATATCAAAAACAAGACAAAAACTGGTAGACGTGGCACGGCAGCTGTTCGCCCAAAACGGGCTCAACAACACCACGATGAACAACATCGCCGTAGCCTCTGGCAAGGGCCGCCGCACCCTCTACACTTACTTCAAGAGCAAGGAAGACATCTATTACGCCGTGATAGAGTCGGAACTGGAGCGTCTCTCGGACAAGCTCGACGAAGTGGCCGCCAAGAAGATAAAGCCCCACGACAAGATAATAGAGCTGATCTACACCCACCTGTCGATGATAAAGGAGACGGTGATACGCAACGGCAACCTTCGGGCGGAGTTCTTCCGCAACATCTGGATGGTGGAGAAGGTGCGCAAGAACTTCGACGAGGACGAGATAGAGCTCTTCCGCAAGGTGTACACCGAGGGCAAGGCCGAGGGCGAGTTCGACATCGACAACGTGGAGCTCGTGGCCGACATCACCCACTATTGCATCAAGGGCCTCGAGGTGCCGTTCATCTATGGCCGCCTGGGCCACGGGCTCACCGAGGAGACCTCGCGCCCCATCGTGGCCAAGGTGGTGTATGGCGCATTGGGCAAGAAGCACAGCCAAGAATAAGACACAACATTTAAAATAACAACAAAACAAACCATCATGGAATCAAAAGGATTACTTGCCGGGCGCACGGCACTGATAACGGGCGCCGCCAGAGGCATTGGCAAAGCCATCGCCCTGAAATTTGCTGAAGAAGGAGCCAACATAGCCTTCACCGACCTCTTCATCGACGAAGAGCATGGAGGCTTGGCCACAGAGCGTGAGCTGCAGGCCAAGGGCGTGAAAGCCAAGGGCTTCGCCGGCAACGCCGCCAACTTCGCCGACACCGAGGCTCTGGTGGCCCGCGTCAAAGAGGAGTTCGGCACAATCGACATACTCGTCAACAACGCCGGCATCACCAAGGACGGCCTGATGCTGCGCATGAAAGAGGAGCAGTGGGACGCAGTGATAGCCGTCAACCTGAAGAGCGCGTTCAACTTCATCCACGCCTGCGTGCCCATCATGATGCGCCAGCGCCGCGGCTCCATCATCAACATGTCGTCGGTGGTGGGCGTTCACGGCAACGCCGGCCAAGCCAACTATGCAGCATCCAAGGCCGGCCTCATCGCCTTGGCCAAGAGCATCGGCCAGGAGATGGGGCCAAAGGGCATCCGCGCCAACGCCATCGCGCCAGGCTTCATCGACACTGCCATGACACAGGCTCTGCCCGAGGACATCCGCAAGGACTGGATCAGCAAGATACCAGTGCGCCGCGCCGGCACCGTCGACGACATCGCCAACACCGCGCTCTATCTGGCCAGCGACCTGTCGTCGTACGTGAGCGGACAGGTGATCCAGGTGGACGGCGGCATGAACATGTAACATTCTTCTTTTACCGATGCCATGGGCGCGACAAGACCATCGCGCCCATGGCATCGCACTCCCACTCAACCTTAGATGCAAATAGTCTACGAGGACAACCACATACTGATAGTGAACAAGGCCGCCGGCGAGATAGTGCAAGGCGACAAGACTGGCGACACGCCCATCTCTGAGCTGGCCAAGCAATGGCTTAAAGAGAAATACCACAAGCCGGGCAACGTTTTTCTCGGTGTTACCCACAGGCTCGACCGGCCCGTGGCGGGGCTTGTGGTGTTCGCCCGCACGTCGAAAGCCCTGTCGAGGCTCAACAGCATGTTCAACAAGGGGGAAATCCACAAGACCTATTGGGCCATAGTGCAAAAGCAACCAATACCCGAGGATGGCACAATAGTGAGTTGGCTCACCCGCAACGAGAAGCAAAACAAGAGCCACAGCCACAGCAAGGAAGTGGCCGGAAGCAAGAAGGCCATACTCAACTACCGCACCATCAGCCACTCCAACAACTATTCGCTGCTCGAAATCACACTGCTGACAGGCCGCCACCACCAGATACGCTGCCAATTGGCTTCGATAGGCTGTCCGATAAAGGGCGACTTGAAGTATGGCGCACACAGGTCGAACCCCGATGGCAGCATCTCGCTGGTGGCTCGGAAGATAGAGTTCAAGCATCCTGTGTCGGGCAAGCTTGTCAGCGTAACAGCCCCATTGCCCAACGACAACCTGTGGCGTGCCATCGCCCCCACCAAATAAACCAAAGAACAGCCGTAAGCCGATGAAAGTGAAGACCGTCCTGAAGATAGCGTTGCTGATAGTGCTGCTGCCAGTGGCCATTGTTGTGCTCTTGGCGGTGCTGCTCTATGTGCCGCCAGTGCAGAACTGGGCTGTCAAGCAGGTGGCAAGCCGGCTTTCGGAAGAGACGGGCAAGCAGATAAGTGTGGGGCACGTGGCTCTGACATTCCCACTCGACTTGAGCATAGAGGACTTCCTGATGACGCAGCGCAGCGGCTCTGCCCCCCACCCCGTCGACACCATAGCCGACGCGCGCCGCCTGACGCTGAGCGTGCAACTTCTGCCATTGTTCAGAAGCGAGGCCAAGGTGGACAGGCTGTATCTCGGCGACGTCAGGGTGAACACCTACAGTTTCATCTCAAACACCCAAATTGTTGCCTCGATAGGCAGCCTCGACCTGCACAGCCGCTCGATAAACTGGAAGAGCGAGTTGGCACTGATCGACGAGGCCGCAATAAGCAATTCAAAGATAACCATACTCCTCAGCGACACTGCCCGCGAGGACACCACAAAGAGCGAGAACCACTGGAACATAGACCTGAGCCGGCTGAAGCTGAGCAACACGGCATTCGCCCTCCACCTGCCCGGCGACTCGATGAGCGTGGAGGCAGCCATGGACAAAGCAACCACCGACAGCATTAGCCTCGACCTCGGCAAGGGGAAATACGCCGTGGGCCAAGTGGACTGGCGCGGCGGCTCGCTCGCTTACAACCAGAACTTCACCATCAAGAGCAAAGGCTTCGACACCAACCACATAGCCCTCTCCGATGTAAACATCAACATCAAAGACATACTATATCTGCAACCCGACCTGAGTCTCAACATCATCGCAGCGTCGTTTAAGGAGAAGAGCGGGCTACAGGTAGACTCTTTGTCGATGCCGTTCAGCATGGACTCCACGTCGATAAGCTTGCCAAAATTTGCCGTCAAGACCCCAGGAACCAAGATAGAGGGCGGGTTCCGCATGGATTTGAACGCCTTTGACGACCAAAAACCAGGCACTTTCACTGCCCAAATGGACGGTTTGGTGGCCAAAACTGACATCAACTCGTTTACCGGTGGCTCAGTGGGAAGCACACTCGCCCAAATACCATCGCAAACAATAGGACTGAAGGGCAAGGTCAGCGGAAATCTGAAGAGGCTCAATCTGAATGGCATCAACATCTCGATACCGCGCCATCTGCAGATTGCCACATCAGGGTGGCTCGCCAACGCCGCCGAGGACTATCGCAGCGGGAGACTGAAGTTCAACGCCTCGCTGCCCGACGCCAGTTTCGTGGCCACAATGCTCTTGGACAAAGAGACTCGCAAGAGCGTGAAGATACCACGCGGAATCACTGCCAATGGCACAATAACGCTCGGCAACGGCAGCTATGGGGCCGACGTGAGTCTGCGGCAAGGCGGCGGAACCGTCGTGGCCAAAGGCTTCTACAAGACCACCAACTCGCAATACCAGCTCACGGCCCAGTGCCGCAACTTCCACATTCAGAACTTCCTGCCCACGGTGGGGGCAAAGGACTTCAGCGGCACCATCAGTGCCCACGGACTTGGCACCGACTTCCTCAGCACCCACACACTGGCCAATGTGAAAGCCGACGTCAGCCAGCTCTACTACGACAAATGGAACCTGGGAGGCATCAGCCTCGACGCCTCACTGCGCAACGGTCGCGTCAACGCCACCGCCAACAGCAAAAACAGTCTGGCCAAGGGCTTCTTCCACGTGGAAGGACTGCTCAGCCAGAAGCTCATCGACATTCATTTCAACGGCGACATCAGCAATCTGGACCTCTACAGGCTCGGCCTCACACAGTCGCCATTGGCAATAAAGGGCAAAGCCAACCTCGACCTGCGCACCGACTTGGCCGACAACCTGATGGCCAAGGGCAAGGTGGACGGCCTGTCGATAACCGAGCGCACGGGCACGTTCACCCCTGGCGACCTGACACTCGACGTGCTGACCAACCGCGACACCACCCGAGCCAGCATCAACTGCGACGACCTGAACCTCGTGGCTGGTGCCGGCGGAGGCTACAAGCACCTGATGAATGTGGCGGAACGGCTGCAAAAGAACCTTGGGAAGCAAATCGGCGACAAGTGGATCGACCAGCAACAGCTGTTCGCCTTGCTGCCCAACGGCAGGATACAATTCAACTCTGGCGACAGCAACGTGGTGGCTCGAATGCTGCAGTCCCGCGGCTTGGCATTCAAAGACCTCACCGCCGACATCAAGCTCGCCACCAATGAGGGCATCAACGGCTACGTCTGCATCGACTCGCTGGTGAAAGACACCATCTGCATCGACTCTGTTGACTTGAGGATGAACTCAGCTGACGGCAATCTGAAATACGCTCTGACCCTGCAAAACTTCAAAGGCAACCCGCAATACCAGTTCCGCGCCCTCTTTGGAGGCAGTTTTGTGGGCAATGGCACCAACGCCAACCTCAGCATCTGGGACAACCAAGACCGGCTGGGCATCGACATCGGCCTGGCGGCGTTGCTTGAGGACAACGGGTTGAAAGTCAACATCAGTTCGCCCGAGGCCGTGCTGGGATACAAGAAGTTCAAGGTGAACTCCGACAACTACATGTATCTCGACCAGCGCAACCACCTCTACGCCGACATGAAACTGCTTGCCGACGACGGGACGGGCGTGCAGGTGTACACCGACACCACCAACGTGGAGGCACTGCAAGACCTGACTCTGTCGATGCACCAGTTCGAACTCGAGAAAGTGTTCTCCGTCCTGCCCTTCGCGCCACAGATGAGCGGTGTGGTTAACGGCGACTTCCACATCGTGCAGACCACCGAGCAGCTGACGGTGTCGGCCGACATCGACACAAAGAACCTGACCTACCAGAACTGTCCCTTGGGCAATCTGGGAGCACAACTCGTCTATCTGCCACAAACCGACGGCACCCACATCGTCAGCGGCATTCTCACCAAGAACGACGAAGAGGTGGGGGCACTCAACGGCACATATTCAAGCCAAGGCGAGGGTTCGCTCGACGCCACGCTCGACATGAACCGGCTGCCGCTCGACCTCGTCAACGGCTTCGTGCCAAACCAGGTTATTGGCCTCAAAGGCACTGGCGAGGGCTCGCTCTCGCTGAAAGGCCCGCTCAACGGCCTCGACATCAATGGCGAAGTCTTCCTCGACTCCAGCTATCTGGTCAGCGTGCCTTACGGAGTGCAGATGAGGTTCGCCGACGACCCCGTGCGCATAGTCAACTCGAAGCTTCTGCTTGAGAACTTCGAGATGTTTGCCAACAACGACCAGCCCCTCGACATATCGGGAGAGCTCGACCTGTCGAACCTCGACAACATCAAGCTCGACGCCAAGATGCGCGCCCGCAACTTCCAAATAATCGACGCCAAGGAGAACCCGCGCAGCGAAGTCTACGGCAAGGCCTTCGTCGACTTCTTCGGCACCATCAGCGGCTCGCTGTCGCAGCTGAAGATGAGAGGCTTGGTGAATGTGCTTGGCTCCACCGACATGACCTACATCATGCGCGACTCCGAGTTGGCCACCGACAACGAGCTGAACGAGCTTGTGACGTTTGTCAACCTCAACGACACCGTGGCCGACGAAGTTACGCTGCCGCCACTCGAAGGCTTCAACATGGACTTGCAACTCAACCTCGACGAGTCGGCCCGCATCTTCTGCGCCCTCAACAGCGACAAGAGCAACTATGCCGACCTGATGGGCAAGGGCTCGCTCCGCATGCAATACAACGACCAGGCGGGCGTGAGACTATCGGGCCGATACACACTGGCCAACGGCGAGGTGAAATACTCGCTGCCCATCATCCCTCTGCGCACCTTCACCATAGCCGACGGCTCCTACATCGACTTCGACGGCGATCCGATGAACCCACGGCTCAACATCACGGCGACGGAAAACGTGAAAGCCACTGTAACCTCATCGGGCAGCTCGGAGGGGCGTTCGGTCGACTTCACAACCGGCGTACAGCTGAGCAACCGACTGTCGAAGCCAGGCATACTCTTCATCATCAACGCGCCCAACGACCGGACGGTGGAGGACGAACTCAACACCATGAGCACCGAGGAACGGGCCAAGGTGGCTGTAACCATGCTCGCATCAGGCATCTACCTGAACAGTGGCTCGGCGTCGTCGCTGACGATGAACTCCGCCCTCAGCTCGTTCTTGCAAACCGAGATCAACAACATAGCCGGACGGGCCATGCAGTCGATGGGACTCAACCTGCAGATGGGAGTGGAGAACAGCGTCAACGCGAGTGGCGCCATGCACACCGACTACAGTTTCCAGTTCTCAAAGCGGTTCTTCAACAACCGGCTCTCGGTTCTCGTGGGTGGCAAGGTCAGCACCGGCTCGCAGATAAGCGACCAGAGCAACAACAACTTCTTCGACAACGTGGAACTGCAATACCGCCTTGGCGACACGCAGAGCCGCTACATTCGCGCCTTCTACAACAACAGCACCTACGACTGGCTCGAAGGCTTGATAGGCGAGTATGGCGTGGGCTTCCGTTGGCGCCGCCAGCTCGACAAGTTGTCCGACCTGTTCCGCTTCAAGACATCCACCCCACCCGTCAACCTCAAGAACGACACGACAAAAAATGAAAAATAGCGCTACATATATAATAATGTGGGCGGCGCTGCTGCTCTTGGCTGCTTGCTCGTCAACATCCAACTTGCCAGAGGGTGAGCAACTCTACACGGGGTTGAAGAAGATAAAATTCTCCAACTACGAGAAGAACTCGCACGCCGACTCCACAATGACAGAGATAGAAGCGTCGCTCGACTACAAGCCCAACGGGTCGCTCTTCGGCTCCAGCTACTACACCACCCCACTCCCTGTGCGCCTGTGGATATGGAACGCCTTTGCCAACTCTGACGGCGGTGTCGGCAAGTGGCTGCGCAACGCGTTCGGCTCGGAGTGGCGCCTCATCAGCAAGGCCAGCCCCGACATGCGGGCCACGATAGCCCAAGGACAACTGCGCAAGTTCGGCTACTTCCGTGGCAAAGTGGGCTACGACATCATCACCGGCCACAACAAGCGCAAGGCCAAAATAGCCTACAACGTCGACATGGGGCCGCTGTGGAGGCTCGACTCAGTAAGCGTAAGTGGACTGCCAGAGGCTGCTGACAGCATAGTGGAGGCCCACAAAGCCGAAGCCTACATCCACCGCGGCGTGCCTTTCGACGTGCCAACCCTCAACTCTGAGCGGCAGCGCATAGGCAAACTGCTGCGCAACAATGGCTACTATTACTTCCAAGACGGCTACCTCAGCTATCTGGCCGACACGACTATGGCACCACAGAAGGTGGAAATTAAGATGACCACAGCGTCAAATCTGCCCGACTCGGTACTGCACCCATACAGAATAGGCAAGGTGGAGCTGTCGATGCTGCGCAACTTCGGCCGACCAACCGACTCAATCAGCTTTGGAGGGCTCACGCTGCGCTACGACGGCAAGCGGCCGCCGATACGCCCCGGGCTGATACTGAGGCAAGTGAGCCTTGCGCCAGGCACAATCTATAGCGAGGAGAAGTATCAGGAAAGCTACTCCCGCCTCCATGCAAGCGACATATTCCAGTCGGTCAACTTCACGTTTACGCCAAACCAGGCGGGCGGTGTCGACTCAGTGCTCAACATGCGCCTCGACTGCTTCATGCAGAAGCCCTACGAGTTTTATGTAGAGGCCAACGGCAAGGGAAAGACATCAGGGTGGCTCGGCCCTGAGGTTACCGTCGGTATTACAAGGCGCAACCTGCTGCACAGCGGCGAGAAGCTCGACATATCGCTCCATGGCTCCTACGAGTGGCAGACAGGCCACCGCAACGAGGGCAGCAGCTCGCGGCTGAACAGCTACGAGTATGGCGCCACAGCCCAACTCGTATTCCCAAGCATCATGACACCGTGGAAGTTTGCACGCCAACTGATGGGCATCCGCCCGCAACGGCACAACCGCAAGCCACGCCGTGGCGGAATGCCAACATTCTTCGACCAGCCGACGACCACAATTGCGGCATCGATGACCACACTGAACCGCGCCAGCTACTTCAAGCGGCATGTGGTCAGCGGCGAACTCACCTACGACTGGCACTCGTCGGCCCAGCTCCACCATTCCTTCTCCCCTCTCGTGCTGAGCTATGAGTACATGAACAGCCGCACGGCGGCGTTCGACTCCCTGCTCCGCGACAATGCCTATCTGCAGGTTTCCATGCGCGACCAGTTTGTGCCAAAGATGAGATACACACTGGAGTACACATCGCCACAGTCGATGCTCAACCCCATCAAGTTGACGCTCGACGTCAGCGAGGCGGCCAATCTGCTATCGCTCGGTTATATGGCGGCAGGAAAGAAGTTCAGCGAGAAGAACAAGGAGATGTTTCGCAACCCGTTCGCCCAGTTTGTGAAGATAGAAGCCAATTTCGTCAAGACGTGGCAGACAGGCACCTACAGCTCCGTGGCCGCACGCGTCAACGCTGGAGCTGTTTGGAGCTACGGCAACAGCTCGTCGGCTCCCTACACCGAGCAGTTCTACGTGGGAGGAGCCAACAGCATCCGCGCCTTCAACGTGCGCTCGATTGGCCCTGGAAAGTATATGCCTTCGGCTGGCCGCTTCTCCTACATCGACCAGACTGGCGACATAAAGCTGCTGGCCAACCTGGAATACCGCCCACGGCTGTTCGGCAGCTTGTATGGAGCGGTGTTTGTCGACGCCGGCAACGTGTGGACAATCCACGACGACGAGTCGCGTCCGGGCGGCCAGTTCAAGTTCGACAAGTTCTTTCGTGAGATAGCCGTGGGCTCTGGAGTCGGCTTGCGCTACGACATGGGGCTGGCGGTGATACGCATCGACTGGGGCGTCGGCCTCCATGTGCCCTACGAGACTGGCCACTCCGGCTTCTTCAACATCGGCAGCTTCCACGACTCGCAGACGCTCCACTTCGCCATAGGAATGCCATTCTAACGTTTCAAAACAACATCGCCATGCAATCAGACATATTATACATCATCACTATTGTGGCCTGCATCATCTTCGTGGTGTTCGGGCCAAAAATCCAACTTTGGTGGGCCAAGAGAGACAAGTCGCTCGCCAATGGCACCACGCCACCTGCCGACGCACCCATGACCACCATCACCGACAAGGAGGGCAAGAAGCACAAGGTGGTGGACTACAAACAGCTGTTGCGCTCAACGCTGGCACAACTCAACAGCACGGCCAACGACGACGAGAACGACAGCGACCGTCTGCTCTTCAGCTATCAGGGCATGAACTTCTTTGCCGACACACAGGCTGGAATACCATACGTGGAGATGTTCCTAACGTGGTGGGGCAACGTCGACCTTGGCGACATCGACGATGTGGCCGCACTGCAAAAGGCCATCAACACAGCCAACTGCGGTTGTAATGTGCTGCCAAAGGTTATCTACACCTACGACACCGACGACAACAAGATGGCCATCCACACTCGCGCCACAGTGCCGTTCATGGCCGAAATACCCAATCTGCCAATGTATCTCAGCGCCATATTCGACCAGTTCTTCGCCATCAACCGACTTGCCACCGACGAGTTCAACCGCAACCGCACCAAGACGCAAACTCCACAAGAGCAGACCGAGAATAGCTGACGCGCGGAATGATCATCGTATTCACTCTTATCGCCTATTTTCTCTGTCTGTTGGCCATATCACGGCTGACAGCCAGACGAGGCGGCAACGCCGACTTCTTCCGGGCTGGCAGGCGGTCGCCGTGGCCGATGGTGGCTTTCGGCATGATTGGCGCGTCCATTTCGGGCATCACGTTCGTCTCAGTGCCGGGCATGGCCATCAACCTCGGCATGACTTACTTGCAGATGTGCATGGGCTTCATCGTGGGTTATGTCGTGGTGGCCTTTGTGTTGCTGCCCCTCTACTACAAGCTCAACTTGACCACCATCTACACCTATCTTGAGCAACGGTTCGGCCGCAGGAGCTATCTGACGGGCTCGTCGTTCTTCCTCATCGGCAAGATGACTGGCTCTGCGGTGAAATTCTACGTTGTCTGCATGATTCTACAGCGGTTCGCCCTCGACCAAATTGGCGTGCCCATGCCAGTTACCGCCACTGTGCTCGTGTTGTTCATCTGGCTCTACACGCGGCGGGGCGGCATACGCACGCTGGTGTGGACCGACTGCTTCCAGACGTTGTGCATCATATTGGCCGTCGTGCTCATCATCGTGCGCACCATGGGCGCTCTCGATTTCAATCTGGGCGAAGCCGTGAGCGCAATCAGCTCAAGCGGCCACGCCCGTGTGTTCGTCTTCGACGACTGGATGTCGACGCAGAATTTCTGGAAACAGTTTCTCTCTGGTGTGTTCATCGTGGTGGTGATGACTGGTCTCGACCAGGACATGATGCAAAAGAACTTGACTTGCCGCACTCTGCGCGAGGCCCAAAAGGACATGTGCTCCTACGGCGTGGCCTTTCTGCCCGTCAACCTGCTGTTTCTGTCGCTTGGAGTGCTGCTCATTCTGCTTTCACAGAAAGAGGGGATGCCACTGCCAGCGAAGACCGACGAGCTGATGCTCACATTCGCCGCTGGTGGCCAACTTGGCACGGCTGTAACAGTGCTCTTCACCATCGGCATAGTGGCGGCGTGCTTCTCCACAGCCGACTCTTCGCTCACGTCGATGACCACCAGCTTCTGCATCGACATCTGCCGCCAGCCCGACAACGAGCGGTTGCGCAAACGCGTCCATGCCATGATGGCCGTGGTTTTTGTGGCGTTCATCATCATGTTCGGCACTGTCAACTCCACGAGCCTGATCGATGCCATCTACACCCTTGTCAGCTACACCTACGGCCCACTGCTCGGCCTCTTCGCCTACGGTCTGCTCACGCGCCGCGGTGTCAGCGACCGCGCCGTGCCTTACGTGGCCGTAGCCTCGCCCCTGCTCTGCCTCGCCATATCTTGGGCTGCCAAGAGATGCTGTAGCTACTCTTTCGGCTACGAGCTGCTGATGATGAACGCACTAATAACCATAGCAGGACTGATAATCACAAACAAATGGAAACAGCACAAATGAAACCAAGCGGCCAACTGCTGCGCTCGCTCGCCGACAAATATGAGACCGAAGCCTTCATACAAGGCGACCCGTCGTGGTTTATGCACCAAGTGGAGGGTCGCAAAAACCAAGAGACAATGGCTTTTCTGGCCTCGTGCCTCAGTTTTGGGTCGCGCAAGCAGTTTCTGCCCAAGATAGACTTCATGCTGAAAAACTCGGGTGGCGACGTGGCCGAATGGGTGGAAAGCGGAGCATTCGAGGCCGACATACCGCCGACCGACAACTGCTACTACCGGCTCTACACCTATCGTGCCATCAACCAACTGCTGCGGTCGCTCAGCGAGATGATGAAAACTTACGGTTCTATTGCCGAGTTTGCCGCCGACGCTGCGCAAAAGCGTCAAGGCGCAACCGACGTGGTGAGTGTGCTCAACGCCTTTGCCTCTTTCTTCCGCAAGCGTGGCCTCAAGGGCATCGTGCCCGCCCCACTCACCTCGGTGTGCAAGCGGCCTTGCATGTTTCTCAGATGGATGGTGCGCACCGGTTCGCCCGTCGACCTTGGCATCTGGAGCGACTTCATCGACCGCCGTAACCTGATCATCCCACTCGACACCCACGTGGTGCAGGTGGCCCGAAGTTTCGGATTGATCAGCACAAAGACCACGAGCTGGGCCACGGCTGTGGCTCTGACGCGCCAAATGGCAGAGTTCTTCCCCGACGACCCAAGCCGGGGCGACTTCGCCCTCTATGGGCTTGGCATCGACAACGAGGCACAACTATTTACTAAACATTAGAAACAAAAGGTTACCGCAGTGGCATGACTGCGGAAATGATTATCCGCCTACAGCAGAAACTTTCCAATGCAGGGTGCGGCCCTTGTGGCCGTCCGCATCCACATTGTGCATCGGTTGTGCGGCGGACGGCCACAAGGGCCGCACCCTGCAAGAGGGTTGTTTTCTGCTTTTTCCTGTTTTCGTCACAACATAATTGTTAAAATATACAACATACTAAATATCAATAAGTTACGAAGATTAGCTCTTTTCATGGGTGTCTTAAAGACGTTTGAGCATTGTGCTAACTTGCTTATTATCAACACTATGCAAAATAACTAAGGTTTGGGTGTCCTGTTTGACGAAAACAGGGGCCGCACCCTGCAAGAGGTACATTCTCTTGCGAAAGTTTGTTGATGGTCTTTTTGTCACTCAAATTTCGGAAGTGATGCCATGTCCCGTTATTAAACATGTAGGGGCATGATTTATAATGCCCGCCATTTGCAATAATTCAGTGTTTCGGGCATGATAAATCATGCCCCTACGATTTTTTAGTCTCTTCGAAACTGTTCCTGTCCCATACTTGTGCCAGCTGCTTTTTCTGTTTTTTGCGGATTTCATTACTGCGGATATTCATAAAACCAAAGGCCCCACCCTATCAGAGTGAGGCCTTTGTTTTATTTATATGAGCCGATTACCTCATCTCCACAAGCGAGACCTCAGAGTTGAGTCCGCTCTTCATTGGAGCCCAATTGGAGTAGTTCGATGTCTTGTAGTTGATGTCCACCACGTTGATGTCCTTCATTATGCGCCAGTTCACGCCACGGCGGTCGTAGTCGGCGATGCGGTTGGCCGGCAGATTGGTTACCTCGACGCGTATTTCGTTGTCGCCCTGACGGAACAGGTTGCAGCAGTCCAGTACGTATGGCACCGACCAAGCGCAGCCGGCATATTTGCCATTCACGTAGACGCGGGCCGACTCGCGCACGTCGCCAAGGTCGATGGCCCAGCAGAGTGTCGACTCTGCCTTGTCGAGGTTGACGTGGGTGGTGTAAACGCCTGTCCCCATGCTGACCTTGGCGCTGTCGTCGTCGAGCGTCTCCCATGTCGTGGGCACTTTCACATTGAATGTCTTGTCGCAATGGGGCTTGTCGTCAGTAAAACTCAGCGTCCACTCGCCATTGAGCGGTTTCCTTGTGCCGTCGGCATCAGCCTTTGGCATCAGGTTGAAGTTCTGTTTGGTGTCGTAGGTTTGCAATATCATGCTCTGGCCAGACCGCAGACTGACCCTTATTTTGCCACCCACAGCCACCGGGGCGTATGTGCGTCCGTCCAACGGGTCGAGCCACACAGCGTCGGCCCAGTTCACGGCGAGGCTCACAAAGCCGTCAACGTCGTTTGGTGTCAGGTTGGCTATGAAATAGTGGTGGCCTGTAGGATTCTTGCGCCTTATTGTGCGCAGTCCGAGTTTGGTCCTCAACTCCTCCGGCTCGGCAAACTTGGCAAGCTCGGTGGGGTTGAACGGCTCGCGTGGGTCGAGCAACGCGCGGTAGTGGGTGCCGCCCTCGGTGGTGTAGCCGCTGGCGTCGCGGGTCAGTTTTGCCAACTGGCGGTCGCTGATGTAGTCGCAATCGAAGCCGAGCGAGTCGAGCTCAAGTATGGCCTTGATGAAGTCGGGCGCCTTCTCCCCCATCTTGTGGATGTCGAACTGCAAGAGCAGGTTCTTGGTGTTGTTCTTCCACATGTCCCTCACAGGCAGATAGACGAGGAAGTCGTTGTCGGGCTGACCCCACTGCAGGAAACTTTGGCAACGCTCTATATACTTCATCAGCTCGGGAGCGTCGCGCCACGTTGAGTTGGTGGGGCTCATGTTGACCGAAGCGTAGAACTGCCACCCCGGCCATGCCGCCTCGCGTGGGCTGTAGGGTGTGCCATGGAAGAACACGTGGTTGACGCCGCAGGTGAACATCAGGTCGAGGTCGGGTTTCATCTGCGACAACGACGTGCGGAAGTGCTCTGTCAGCCAGGTGAAGGTCTCGCTGCTGGTGAACCGCTTTCCCATCACGTGGGCAGCCGAGCTGGCATACTTCAGCATCGACACGTCGCTGTAGTTCTTGCGAGTGAAGCCGGGGTCGGTGCGCAGACCGTGTATGCCGAAGTTGCTAAGGCCGAAGCCCTCAATCTCGGGAATGTCGACAGCGCCATAGAGGTCGAGCAAATTGGCGGGTGAACCATGAGCCTGATTGCGCACAATGGCACCATGGCTGTGTGCCCAACTGGCCCACTGCTGGGTGAAGTTGTGGTAGAGCATGTCGGAGAGGGTCTCGCGGTAGTCGCTCACTGTCTGCGGATTGCGGTCCAAGAGCTGTGGCAGCCTGTCCTCAAGATGGTAGCCGCGACGCTTGTAGAACTCGTCGAAGATGGTGGGCGACCAGTCAGCGCCATACACCTCGTAGCTGTCGTTGAAGAAAGTGTGCGGATAGGCCACACCGCTCTCAGCGAAAGCCCTCGTGAAGCGGTCGAGATAGTGGGCCACGGCGGTTGAGTCGAAGTGGTCGATCACCCAGCCCTCGCCTCCGGGCGCAGGCCGCTTCACCTTCTGGCGTGTGCGGCTCGCATACACGGCAATGGCACGCCACGTGTTCTTCTGCCCCGCCACGGCGAAGTGCCGCTTTACTTGCAGCTTGGCGTAGGGTTTCTCTTTCTCAGGCACAAGGTTGAAGAAGAACTCGTCGGTCAGGTCGCGCTCCGGATGTTTCGATTTTATTATTGTGTCGACAAACACGGCTTTGCACGCGGCCTCTGTTATGGGCACCTCAGGACCGCCAAAGGGCCAACCTGTGCCCGTGTTCATGTCCACCTCGATGCCATTGGCTTTTGCAGCTTGTTGGGTGGCGTTGAGCATCTGCATCCACTTGGGCGAGAGGAAGCTGATGTCGTTCTGCTCGTTGCCCTTAATGCCGTAGATGGGCGTTATCTCCACCGCACCGATGCCGCATTTGGCATATTCGCCAAGCCGATAGTTGAGGTTGTCCTCGTCGACGGCAGAGCCAAACCACCACCACCTGACTCCCGCTTTGGCCTCTGGAAGTGGCTGCGGCCACGACTGAGCGTTGGCATCAAGCGACAAGGCTAATGCCAGCACCGCTGTGAATAATGCTTGCTTGATTGTCATTGTTTGTTGTTTTCAGAGTTAAGTAGTTTGTAATATTCCGTCGCACCGAGGAGGAAGCAGCCAGTGCCGAAGTCCTCAAAGTCGGGCACGCTCGTGAAGGTAACGGGCTGTCCGGCCGAAGGGTCTTTACCAGTGCCCTGCACCCATCCGAGGAAACCGTCAGTGTGGACACACTTGCTCAGTGCCGTCCACGCCTTGTCGGCGTTGGTGCGGTACTGCTTGTCTATCAGGCCGTTGCGCAGTCCCCATGAAAGGCCGTAGAGGAACAGCCCTGTGCCGGTAAGCTCGGGGCCGCCGTATGTCGCTGGCGACATGAGGCTCGTGTTCCAGTAGCCGTCCTCGCGCTGGCATTTGGCCAATCCCTTGGTCATGGCCTTGAAGTCCTTTAGCAACTTCTTATAAGCCTTGCTCGACTGTGGCAGCTGCTCCATCACCCTGACCAGCGCGGCATAGACCCAACCGTTGCCACGGCTCCAGTAGCAGTTGTTGCCGTCTTTCTCCTTGTAGGGCGGCACGTAGTCTTTGTCCCTGAACCACAGGCCAGTCTTGCGGTCGAAGAGGCCGCCGGCGAGGGTGTCGCGCGTCCACAAATAAGAGCTCATGGCATAGTCGAGATACTTCTGTTGCCCCGTCAACTTGTAATATTTGGCATAGACGGGCATTGCCATCTGTATGGCATCTATCCACGTCCAGTAGTCGTTGCGCCCCGTGCCAATCTGGTGGTCGAGGTTGAAGCGGGTGCTGTCAAGCAGCTCTGGTTTGCCCAGTTGCAACGCCCGCTCTATGTACACCTGCTCGCAGCACTGGTTGTCGGCATTGGTGGCGTCGGCGCCGTTGCGGGCTGTCCATTTGTGGAAGTTGGCCCACGTGTCGACATAATTCTCCGAGGCTTTGTCGGGATTGATAGAGAGCAAGCCCATCAGCCCCTCATAGTAGACGGCCCTTGTCCACAGGTTGCTCGAGCGCACCTTGTTGACAAATGTGGGCTTGGTGGGGTCGGGGTATTTCTGCATGAAATAGTTGTTGGCTCTGACAGCCGTCGACAAGACATCATCGGCAGTTGTCTGGGCGGCTCCCGCCATTGCTGCAACGGCGAGAAGCAAGGTTAGTATTGTCTTCTTCATATCAATATGACGTATCAGAACACGTTGTGTAACTGCCTGTTGGCCATTATCACCATCAAGACACACCAAAATGCAGGGTAAACGTAGGGACATGATTTATCGCAAATCGGCCATTAGGACGCGTCTTTCAATAAAATGATGTCGGAGACATCACCAATCTATAACCGAGGGTGCTTGCACCCTCGGTAAGTGGACTATCTCTTCTCCGACCCCGGCGGGGTCGCCGTACTTGCACATCTTCAAAACTTCTTGACACAGAGGGGCGACCCCGATAGGGTCGATTGTATTGAGAGCATACGACTCCGTGGGTGCAAGCACCCACGGTTATAGAGCGGTGATGCCTCTGGCATCATCTGCTTCCTAATGACCGATTTGTGTTAATAGGTCGAACATTAATAATGGCCGCCACAGGGGACGGCCACTACAAGTGGGTCTTATTCAAACACATAACGTAGGGGCGTGATTCATCATGCCCGAGACACTGAGATTTCTGCCAATGGCGGGCATGATAAATCATGCCCACTCTGAGAATATGGAATGCTTCACGGCCCTGATTTATCATGCCCGTAACTCGACACTATGAGGTCACTGCCTCCTTGCCACACGGGCATAGAGCTGGCGCAGCTGCGGCATGGGCACACCAAGCTTGAGCAGCTGGTCGAGGTCGTGCTTGGCGGCTTGCCAACTGCCCAACTCCACCCTGACCTCTGCCCTCGACAGCAGATAGCCCGTGTTGTTAGGGTCGCGGCGCAACGCCTCGGTGAAGTCGTACTCCGCCGCGTCGAGCATCCGCCGCTCTTGCTCCATGCCCCCACGCGCCGCATACGCGCTGGCACTGTCGGGGTTCTGCTCCACAAGCCGGTTCACCTGGTCCATCGCCTCGGTCAGATGGTGGTCCTTGTCGTTGAGCAGTGCCAGTCCGAGCTTTGCCTCATAGTGGGTGGGCACTATGGCGAGCAGGTTCTCGTAGTCGAGGCGGGCGAAGCTGTAGCGGCCCAGCTTCTCGTTGACGTAGGCGCGGAAGAAGAGCGCCGCCACGTTGCCCGGCTCCTTGTAGAGCACCTTGTCGTAGTCGTCCTTGGCATAGTCCCACTGGTGCAGGGCCACATTCCACGCCGCCCGCTTCAGCCGCAAGTCGACCGAGTCGGGATGATATTCGAGCGCGTCGGTGGCCGCCGCAAGCGAGTCGCGCAGATTCTCCTGCGCCAAGCCGGCCATGGGCATCAGCGCCACGGCCAGCGCGAAGAGTAGCTTCAGGTGTTTCAATGCTGCGTGATGTAGTCTGCTATCCATTTGCCCACTTCGGTGGTGCCATACTTCTGGCCGCCCTCCACCTGTATCTCTGGCGTGCGCACGTTGGCCTCAAGGCTCGCGTCGACCGCGCCGCGTATGGCCTGGCCCTCCTTCTTCAGTCCGAAGTGCTCCAAGAGCATGGCGGCTGAGAGTATCTCGGCCAGCGGATTGGCTATGTTCTGCCCCGCAGCCTGTGGCCACGAACCGTGGACAGGCTCAAACAGCGGCGTGTGGTGGCCCAGCGAGGCCGAGGGCTGCAAGCCCATGCTGCCGGTGATGCACGAAGTCTCGTCGGTGAGTATGTCGCCAAAAGTGTTCTCGGTTACTATCACGTCGAAATGCCGTGGCTCGGTGAGCACGCGCATCGAGGCGTTGTCGATGAACATGTAGTCAGTCTCCACGTCGGGATACTGCGGCTCCATCTCCTTGGCTATCTGCCGCCACAAGCGGCTGCTGGCCAGCACGTTGGCCTTGTCGACAACCGTCAGGTGGTGGTTGCGGCGGCGGGCGAAGTCGAACGCCACCTTCAGTATGCGCTCTATCTCGTAGCGGTGGTAGATGTCGGTGTCCCACGCCACGTCGTTGTCCTGGTGCTTCTCGCCGAAGTACATGCCTCCGGTCAGCTCACGTATCACCACGAAGTCGGCCCCGCGTATCAGCTCGTCCTTCAGCGGCGAGTTGTGGAGCAGACAGTCGAATGTCATCACGGGGCGCACGTTGGCAAAGAGCTCCAGCTTCTTGCGCATGGCCAGCAAGCCCTGCTCGGGGCGCACCTTGGCCGTGGGGTCGTTGTCGAAGCGTGGGTCGCCAACAGCTGCGAACAACACCGCGTCGGCGTCCATGCAAGTCTGAAACGTCGACTCGGGGAACGGGTCGCCCACAGCGTCGATGGCGTGGGCGCCACAGATGGCCTCGTGGTAGACAAACTCGTGGCCGAACCTCGCGGCCACCGCGTCGAGGGCGGCCAAACCCTGCTTCATCACCTCAGGGCCGATGCCGTCGCCTGGCAATACTGCAATGTTGAGTTTCATATTCTATTGGTTTTAAAGTTTATTATCTGTCCCATTAAAGTGTCAAAGCAATACAACCGTCATGTTCGACACGTGTGAGACGATTGTGCGACACGTGTGGAAAATGTGTTCGACACGTGTGAAACGAGTATGCGACACGTGTGAAACGTTAGAAAACAATTATTGTTGCAGTGCATTTGCAATTATAGCATTTAACAAAGTAACTGATTCTGGCCCAATGCCTGCCTAACCGTAGGGGCATGATTTATCATGCCCGTGGCGGTGAATGTTTGCGGCGAACGGGCATGATAAATCATGCCCCTACATTTAGACCTGTACATTACTTCTGTAGTTTTAGTGTTTTGTTTGCATTCGCTCATGCTCATAGATGTTTAGCATCTTTATTGTGGCCTTGATGGCGGCCTCCGTCTGGTCGGCGTCGACGGCACGGGTGCGCAAGAGGCGCGTGCCGAAGTCCCACGTGATGATGGTTTGCACGATGGCGTCGGTGCGGCCGCCGGGCGGAATGCTCACAGCGTAGTTGTAGAGTCGGGGGAAAGAGCGGCCCAAGTTGTCGCTGTAGATCTTGCGCAGCGACTTCACGAAAGCGTCGTACTGGCCGTCGCCGGTCGAGTCGGCGGTGTATTCGTGGCCGTCGATGCTCACCTTTATGCTGGCCAAGGGCTTCAGCCCATAGCTCGTTGAGACCATGTAGCTGAGCAGCTTCACCGTCTCCGGCACCGGCTCCTGCTTCAGCACGTCGCTCACGATGTAGGGCAGGTCGTCGGGGGTTACTATCTCCTTGCGGTCGCCCAGCTCTGTGATGCGGTCGAGCACTTGCTTGGTCTGCTCCGGTGTCAACTCCAGCCCCAGCTCCTCCAGGTTCTTGGCTATGTTGGCCTTGCCCGAGTTCTTGCCGAGGGCGTATTCACACTTGCGGCCGAAGCGCTCCGGCTTCAGCGCGTTGCTGTAGAGGTGGTATTTGCGGTCGCCGTCGGCATGCACCCCGGCCACCTGTGTGAACACGTTGTCGCCCACGACGGGCTGGTTGGGCGCCACGGCGATGCCGCTATAGCCCGCCACGAGCCTCGAGATGTCGTTGAGCCGGCTCTCGTCGATGCCCGTCTCGGCGTGGAAGTGGTCTTTCAGTATCACCTGCACACTGGCCAGCGGCGCGTTGCCACACCTTTCGCCCAGTCCATTGACGGTAACGTGCAGCCCCTGCGCCCCGCTCAGCACCGCGGCAAGCGAATTGCTCACGGCCATGTCGTAGTCGTTGTGGGCGTGGAAGTCGAAATGCTTGTCGGGATAGCGCCTGACCATCTTGCGCATGTACTCCAGGCATTGCAGCGGATTCATTATCCCCAGCGTGTCGGGCAGCATGAAGCGGCGGACGCTGGTGTCGCGGAGGGCGTCCATCAGCTGGTAGACATAGTCGGGCGAGTCGCTCATGCCGCTGCTCCAGTCCTCAAGATATAGGTTGACGGTCATCCCCATTCGGTCGGCATAGCTGATGGTGTGCAGTATGTCGGCTATGTGCTCCTCAGGATACTTGTGCAGCTGGTGGGTGCAGTGGCGCAGCGAGCCCTTGGCCAGCAGGTTCATCACGTGGCCGCCGCAGCCCGCTATCCAGTCGACCGACAGGTTGCCGTCGACGAAGCCCAGCACCTCAACGCGGTCGAGCAGCCCGGCGCGGCGTGCATATCGGCAGATCATGCTCACCGCCTCGCGCTCGCCCTCCGACACACGCGCCGAGGCCACCTCAACGCGGTCGACGTTGACGTAGGCCAGCAGCATACGGGCTATCACCGCCTTCTCGTGGGGCAGAAACGACACCCCGCTTGTCTGCTCGCCGTCGCGCAGCGTCGAGTCCATAATCTCGATGCGCGGGTGCGGCATCAGCGGCCTTCTGCTCTTCACTTGTTCTGGTGCTCCCATTGCTCCACTTTGTCTCTGTTCTGCACGAGGAAGTCCACGTCGTCGAGCCCATTCATCAGGCAGTGCTTCTTGTAGGCGTTTATCTCGAACCGCTCCGAGTGGCCCGTGCTGAGGTTGGTTATCGTCTGACGGGGCAGGTCGACACGAACCTTGGCGCTGTGGTCGGCTGCGATTGAGGCGAACAGCTCCTTCAGGAACGGCTCGCTCACCTGCACGGGCAGCACGAAGTTGTTGAGCTCGTTGTTCTTGTGGATGTCGGCGAAAAAGCTGCTCACCACCACACGGAAACCATAGCCGGCGATGGCCCATGCGGCGTGCTCGCGCGAGGAGCCGGAGCCGAAGTTCTTGCCCGCCACGAGAATGCAGCCGCCATACGACGGGTCGTTGAGCACGAAGTCGGGCTTCACGCTGCCATCCTTGTTGTAGCGCCAGTCGCGGAAGAGGTTGGCGCCAAAGCCCTCCTTGTCAGTGGCCTTGAGGAAGCGGGCGGGGATTATCTGGTCGGTGTCGACATTCTCAAGCGGCAGAGGCACACACGTGCTTGTGATTACATCGAATTTCTGTTTCATAGCGTCCTTGGATCAGTGATTCTACCTGTTATCGCCGCCGCCGCGGCCACGAGGGGCGAGGCAAGCAGCGTGCGTGAGCCGGGGCCTTGTCTGCCCTCGAAGTTGCGGTTGCTCGTCGACACGCAGTATTTGCCAGCCGGCACCTTGTCATCGTTCATTGCCAAGCATGCGCTGCATCCGGGCTGACGAATCTCAAACCCAGCCTCGACGAGCACTGCGTCTATCCCCTCGTCGTGGATTTGGCGGCTGACAGCCCAACTGCCCGGCACAAGCCAAGCCACCACAGAGTCGGCCTTCTGATGTCCTTTCACCACCGAGGCGAAAGCCCTGAAGTCCTCGATGCGCCCGTTGGTGCATGCGCCGAGAAACACATAGTCGACCGAGTGGCCCAGCAGCCGCTCGCCGGGGGTGAAGCCCATATAGCCGAGCGACTTGAGGAATGAGGGCTGAGCCTCCGCCGGCACGCTTTCCAGTGTTGGAATCTGCCCGTCGATGGCGATGCCCATGCCCGGATTGGTGCCGTAGGTGATGCGTGGCGCGATGTCGGCCCCGTCGAAGCGGAGCTCCTTGTCGAACACGGCGTTGTCGTCGCTGCGCAGCTTGCGCCACTCGGCCACCGCCCTCTCCCACTCTTCGCCTTTCGGGGCATACTCGCGGCCTTTCAGGTAGGCGAATGTTGTATCGTCGGGAGCAACAAAACCGCCTCTGGCTCCCATCTCTATCGACAGGTTGCACAGCGTCAGCCGCCCTTCCATGCTCATGCTCCTCACCACGCTGCCGGCATACTCCACGAAGTAGCCCGTCGCGCCCGATGTGGTCAGCTGCGCCATCAGGTAGAGGGCCACGTCCTTGGCAGTAACGCCACGGCCCAGCTCGCCATCGATGGTTATGCGCATCGACTTCGGCTTCTGCTGCAGTATGCACTGCGAGGCCATCACCATCTCCACCTCCGACGTGCCGATGCCGAAAGCCAAAGCGCCAACGGCACCGTGGGTGCTGGTGTGGCTGTCGCCGCAGACTATCGTCATGCCAGGCAGCGACAGCCCCTTCTCCGGCCCCACCACATGCACGATGCCTGAGTCCGGCGTGTTCATCTTGAACTCCGTCAGCCCGAAGTCGGCGCAGTTGCGGTCGAGCGCCTCCACCTGCTTGCGGCCCACGGGGTCGGCGATGGGCTTGTCCTGGTCGTGGGTCTGCACGTTGTGGTCGGGCATGCAGAATATCTGGCCGGGGCGGAAGCAGCCGAGCCCGCGCTTGCGCAGGTCGTCGAAAGCCTGCGGCGACGTCACCTCGTGGCAGTAGAGGCGGTCGATGTAGAGCTGGTCGGGGCCTTCCTCCACCTTCTGCACCACGTGGCTGTCCCATATTTTGTCGAATAGTGTGTTCATTTGCTTGTCCTAAACTTGTTGATACAGTCGATGTAGGCCTCCACCGAGGCGGTGACGATGTCGGTGTTGGCGCCGAAACCATAGTAGACCTGGCCGTCGTACTCCACCTGCATGTGCACCTTGCCCACGTCGTCGGAGCCTTTGCTGATGGCCTGGATGGTGAACTCCTTGAGCGTCATCTGCTTGCGGATGATGCGCTTCAGGGCACGGATGGCAGCGTCGACAGGGCCGTTGCCCGACGACGACTCCTCAAACTTCTGTCCGCTGATGTCGAGACCAATCGAGGCCACGCTGCGCACGCCCTTGCCGGTGGTAACCTGCAGGTAGTCGAGCTTCACGGCGTGGCTCGAAGAGAGGTCGGCGCCGGCCAGCACGAGTATGTCGTCGTCGGTTATTTCCTTCTTCTGGTCGGCCAGGCTGAGGAACTTCTGGTAGATTTGGTCGAGCCGCTCGTCGCTCACGTCAACGCCGTTCACCTCCAAGCGGTACTTCAGCGCGGCGCGGCCCGATCGGGCGGTCAGCACGATGGAGTTGTCGTCCAGCCCGATGTCCTTGGGGTTGATTATCTCGTAGGTTTGCGCGTTCTTCAGCACGCCGTCCTGATGGATGCCGCTGGAGTGGGCGAAGGCGTTGCGGCCGACGATGGCCTTGTTGGGCTGCACGGGCATGTTCATCAGCGAGCTCACCAAACGCGATATTGGGTAGATCTTCGTTGTGTTGATGTTGGTGTCGATGCCGAGGCCCTTGTGGCACTTCAGTATCATCGCTATCTCCTCGAGCGACGTGTTGCCGGCACGCTCGCCGATGCCGTTGACGGTTACCTCCACCTGCCGCGCCCCGTTGATCACACCCTCCAAGGTGTTGGCGGTGGCCATGCCGAGGTCGTTGTGGCAGTGGGTG
>CAZRSL010000013.1:0-47991 GCA_964602785.1 uncultured Prevotella sp. | reverse complement strand
AGAGGCTCTTTCGCGACCCAAAAGAGGCACTTTCGGAAATCAAGGCGATTTTTCTGAAATCTCAACAAAACGGTTACAAAATCGACGGAAAAAGTTTGCAAAACGTCAGCGAAAGAGCCAAAAGACGAGCAAAATGATATTCCGATATTTTTACATCACCCCAAAAGCGTATATGAAGGGTCTAATGATGTAAAGAAAATTCGCAATCTTCCACTTGCAGTGGCCGCCCCTGTGGCGGCCATTATTAATGCTCGACCTATTTTTAAAAGAGGAAAGGACATTGTTTAATGGCCGCCACAAGGGACGGCCACTACAAGTGGACTTTTCATCCACACGATATTTATGAATAATGCAACCAATGACCGATTTGGGATAAATCATGCACCTACGTAATAGGCAGATTGACTGCGCTTTGTGGGGGTGTCATATTTCGCAAAGAGGATGTACCTCTTGCATGGTGCGGCCCTTGTGGCCGTCCGCCGCACAACCGATATGCAATGTGGATGCGGACGGCCACAAGGGCCGCACCTTGCATACGGATGTTTATACATTTGTGAGAGTTGATTTAATTATGATACACCCTCGCCTTTATTGGAGTCTTTTGACACAGCCTCTTACTTTGCGGTGAGGCCTCCGGCCTCATTTTGATACACTCTCGAGTCGTCGTCAAAAGAGGTCGATTCCAGAATCTTCAAGTTCTTTTCTGTCCTTCTCAGTCAGTAAATAGCTGTTTGTCCCCCAAGCATATTTAGACATTTTATCTTCCCATTCATCTTCATCTTTCCCCCATGCCACACGCTTTAATGTCTTGCAGAAGGTGACGTTTTCATCTATTTTTGACAGGCTTATGCCCATTCTGCTGAGATATTGCTTTTGTATGTCGAAATTAAGCCTTTTCTTTATAAAACGTCGGCTGTAATTGCTCTCATCCTCAAATGGCAGCAACTTGCCAGATTGGTAGAACACCCATCGAGGATCGTCCATGTATGCCATGACTATTCTTTCTTCTCCATTCTTGTCAGTGTATAACATACTGGACATAGGGCAATCAGTCCCATTATCAAATGCCCATTGAAAACGCTCGCAGCCTAATATATTTCGCAATTTATTACATAAAGTATACCATCCGTCTATTAGGTTTGAAGAGAAAAAATCAAATCTGGATAATTTGAGCTAACCCACCAACTGAATTCTTCAAAATGACCGCCGTATGGAGGATTAAAATACTTGTCAATATGTAAAGTTGTCTCTTTTATCTCAACACATTTTTCTGACAGATCATCAGCAAAATTAGTGTCGATAGTCTCATTGAAACTTTTAAGTGTGCACCCCTTAAAAAAGGTGAGTGTCATAAATTGGAAATTCTCTTTCATATTGCTTTTGTCTGGTTAATAATCCGTTATAACGTCCTTTATATCCCAATAACATCCACGCTCAGTTTAAGGTAAAGGCTGTTTTTTCCCTCTATCTTTGAATATTTGATTAATCAGCCTTCTTAGCTTCAAAGGGAAGTAATAACATTTATGAGAAAAAATATCATATCCTTTGGAAAAGCGATAGTATCCGTTATGATAATAGCAGTCTGGAGGAAAAGGAAATAACCACCCGGAATTGTAGTAATATAAAATTTCCTCTCCATTAGATTTGTAAAAAACAATCTTTCCCTCAATGTCCATTAGAACTTTGCCCTCCTTGCAAATCTTTTTATGGTTGAAAGCTTTTACAAGCTTCTGTAATTGATTTTTATCTGTTATAGAAACAGTATCAATCCCCATTCGGTAATATTCAAAGTTGTGTGGATATAGCGCAACAACAAGTTCGTTATACCAATAAGTACCGACGATAACCGTAATACTTATGATGTCGTTATTCTTAGATTTCCCTTGTGATGAAAGGGGAAATAAGAGACACAGAAGAAAAACTATCTTTCTCATGACGTTTTTAGTCGGTTGTTTGTATTTGGTCTTGTCTTTTTTTACCACTGCTGGCAAAGAATGACATGGGAATCATTATTGAATCGAAAGGAAAAGATATCCTTTTTATCCCATATTCGGTATCAATTCCTGGACAATACTTTGTTATTCTGTCATTGGTAAACGTTTTTATAAAATCAATCACAGTAGTGTCTTTTTGTGAATCATTATTGGTTTTGTATAGAATAATTGTAAATGTTCTATAGGGGCTCAAGCACTTGACAAAGGCTTCTTTTAGGGGCATTGGATATTTCCACCAATTTCCATACATATTTGGGTCGGTCGCAATGTCATATATAGAAAAGTCCCCTTTGCGTTTCATCAAGTGGCTTTTTATAAGCCTTTTCTCGCTTTCTATATTAGAATCATCAAACCAAATCCACAGTAAATTGTCATCGGTGTTTTTTATTGTAACAATTATTTGTATAGCTGTGTCATTCTCGCATATAACTGCTACTGTATCATTTTTAATGCTATAGGCTTTTGCATTAGCGGCTATGCCCATAATTACCATTAAGATATATACCCTTGCCATGTCTTTGGTTAGATTTGTTTGCTATGCGGTGAGTATAACTTTGAGGCAAAGTTACGAAAAATATGTTTTCAAACAAGTTTTTTACAATAATTATGTTATGATGTCCCGCCAAACCATCGCTTTTATACTGCCAAACCATTGATTTCGCCTCTCCAACCACACGGTTTATACAGCCAAACACAACGGTTGACATTCTGTTTTCCGTCCCACTTGCTTGCAATTTTCGTGAAACCTGTGTAACTTTGCAGCCGTAGCGCACACCACCATGCACACATTTTATATTATTATAGCACTCCTCCTGCTCATTGCCGCGCCCGCACAGGCTGAGAGCCAACAGCAAAGGCAATATGAGCAAGCCTTGCGGCTGGCCGGACAGGGCAAGTCGGCCATGTCGCTCGTCATGCTCAACCAGCTGATTGAGGACATGCAAGCGCAGCGAATGGGTCACGCCGACTCGCTGCTCTTGATGCGAGCCTGTAGGCTGAACGCCAAAAACTACCAAGGCATGGGCAACCTGGCCCAGGCCCTGCGCCTCCTGCAGCAAGCCATGGCCATAGCCCGCCGCTCGGCTGGAGGCAAGGAGGTGGCCGAACTGAGCAACAACCTGTTCAGCATTTACTACCAGCGCAAGGAATACCGACAGGCCGAGGACTTGCTGCGCACCTCGCTCAACCTCAGCCTGCGCGCCAACGACTCGGCCAATGTGCGCAACATCTACAACAACCTGGGCCTCGTCAGCTACGAGCTGCACCACTTCGACCAGGCACTAAGATGGATGGGCAAGGCGTTGGAATATGCCTCGCCACAAGACCCAGTCGGCAAGTCGCTCATCTACACCAACATAGCCGAAGTCTACAATATGCAGGAGAACTACCGCCAGACAGAGATGAACCTGAGGAAAGCACTCCAGCTGCAGCAAGGTAAGGCCGACCCGGGCACTCTGCAGACCCAGCTGAACATGTCGCTGCTGCTCGCCATGACAGGCAGGGCGGCCGAGTCGCGCCAGTATCAGCGGGCGATATTGCGGCGGATGCCGCGAATGCCGCTCAGCACCAAGGTGAACAGCTACGAGCAGTTGGCCGAAATCAATTTCATATTGGGCGACTCCATCACCGGGCTCCACCACATCATGACCTACGAAAGGCTGAACGACTCGCTGCGCCACACCGTCGACAACTCCCAGTTGCAGCAACTGCTCGTCTACTACGACTCGCAACGGTTGAAGGAGAGCAACGACAATCTGCAGTCGTCGCTCCACATCCGCAACATCATGTTTGTCTCGGCCACAGTCTTTCTCGTCGTGCTGGCATTTCTGCTCGTGTTGCTCATACGCCGCATGCGCATCGACAAACGCAAGAACCGGCTCATCAACGCCCAGAGGGAGCGGTTGGCCGAATACGAAAAGCAGGAGCATGAGCGGCAGAAACGGCAGATGACGCTCGAGCTGGACCACAAGAACCGCCAGCTGACCTCCTACACCATCGACATGGCCGCCATCAACGAGTTTCACCAGAATGTAATCGGCTCGCTGGAAGACATCAGAGCCAGCGTTGGCAACATCGACACTGCCACGCAGAGCAAGTTTGCCGAGCTGAGACGGCAACTGCAGCACTACAACGACAAGCCTGTATCGGAGGATTTCCGCGTCTACTTCGACGAGGTGCATCCCGAATTTCTGAAAAAGCTGTCGGCACGCTATCCACAACTAAGCAAGACCGACCTGCGCCTCTGCGCCTATCTGCACCTTGGCATGTCGACCAAGGAGATAGCCGCGCTGACCTATCGCGAGGTGCGCACCATCGACTCGCAGCGAAACCGGCTGCGCAAGAAGCTCGCCCTGCCCGCCGACACGAGCCTGCAGGACTTCCTCAAAGCCTTCGATGAATAAGCTTTTTAGTAGATGCAGTAGTAATGCAGTAGTGGCAGATTGGTAGTAAACCGCCATTATATGTAATTTTGTGGCAGTTTTCTTATTAATTCAGTTTGAGTATGAAACATTTTCTACAATCTTCGTTGTTGCATGGAGTTCTCACGGTGGTTGCGCTGTTTGCCGCTATAGCCGCCCATGCTGAGGGCAACGACACCATCTTCTATGAGACGTTCGACACGCAGGAGGCATTCGACCGATGGACTGTGATCAACGTCGACACCACCAGCACCACAACGTGGGCATATTATAAAGGTGTGGCACGCATACTTAAAGACATGTCAACCCCGAGGAAGGCGCAAGACGACTGGCTCCTTTCGCCCGCCATAACCCTCGACGCGTCGAAAACCTATCAGCTCTCGTGCTACGTGAAGAGTGGTGTGAACAACAAGAAGGAGAACCTGCGGGTTACCATTGGCACGGCCACGACGCCAGAGTCGCAAACCCAAGAGCTGATGGACATACAGAACCTGACAAAAGCCGACAGCCGGACGTTCCGCGTGAACTTCAACGTCGCAGCGTCGGGTACGCTCCACCTTGGCTTCCACGCCTATAGCGCGGCCGACCAAGGGCGCATCGAGCTCGACAGTGTGGCCGTGGTGGAAATGGCTGCGGCCAGTTCGCCTGCACCCGTAACCGACCTGACAGTACAAGCGGGGCAAGAGGGCAAACTTGAGGCGACACTCTCGTTCACCACTCCAACTCTCACATCTAACGGCGACAGCCTCGCGAGTCTCAAGTCGGTCGATGTCTATCGCTCTGACAGTCTGATAGGCAGCATCTCCACGCCTGAGCTTGGCTCGCCGACCACCTACACCGACTCCACCGCGCGGCAGGGCTACAATACATATAAAGTTGTGGCTGTTGGAGATGGAGGAGAGAGCGAACCAACCACAGTTACCGTCTATGTTGGCGAGGATTTGCCTTCGGCTGTCGACTCGCTGACGGCACGGCGCAATGCCGACGGCGACATCGTGCTGCGGTGGCAAGAGCCCGCCACATCACAAAACGGAGGCTACCTCAACCGCAGCCAGCTCAGCTACACCATCCTGCTCGACGGCGACACCATAGCTGCAACCCTAAATAAAACCTATACCTATACTGTTGGACAGAAAGCGCAACAGGTTTATCAGTTTACAGTGGTTCCATCGGTCGACTTCGGCACTGGCAAGGACACTGTGGCCAATCGCATTATAGCCGGCACACCACTTCTGCCGCCTTACGCCGAGTCGTTCGACAGCGCTCAGACCATCTCTGGCCCGTGGATTCAGGATGACTTGCTGGCCGACTTTGTTTGGGATGTGATCCACGGAGCTTCGAGCACAATGGGAAAGGACTACGATGGCACCGACGGCATGCTGCGTGGCAAGGCCTACTATGCCTTCGACGGTGAGCAGTCACGCGTGATGTCGCCGTTGTTCGACCTCTCAAAGACGCAGAACCCAGTGCTCTCGTTCTATCTCTATCGCATGAAGAGCGATGATGTCGACCTCTTTGGCTCTATAAACGACAGCATTACGGTTCAGGTGTCGGTGGATGGCGTCAACTGGAGTAACGTCAGCGAAGGTCGCTTCTCTGTGTTTGGCGACCAGAGCGGATGGGTCAGATGTGAAGTGCCACTCTCGGAATACAACGGTCAGACTGTGGAATTGGCATTGCTTGCGTCGCTTGCCAAGACCGAGGCGTCCCACCGCTACATCTATATCGACAGTGTGGCCATCGCTGAGGCCGGCTTCAGCCACGACCTTGCGGTGCGCAACTTCAGCGCAAGCTCCAAGCGCGTCAGCATCGGCGACGACACCAAATTCACTGTGGAGGTGCTCAACCGCAGTGCCAGTTCCGTGGCCGATTATCAAGTTGTGCTGAGGCGCGACGGTGTGGCTGTCGACAGCGTGGATGGCAGTGAGGTGTTGCCCACCGAGGCCATCAGCTATGAGTTCACGGTGAAGTCCACACTCGACGACACCAAGAAAGAAAGCTACCAGTGGACGGCCGAAGTGGAATACCAGGCCGATGAGGTTGAGGCCAACAATCAGACGGAGGCGATAGTCTGGTCGGTCAGACAGAACGACGTGCCCGCCCCAGCCAACCTGACGGCGCAGCTCAGCGGCAGCAGCGTCTCACTCGCTTGGGACGCTTGTACTTCCGAGCAGGCGGTGCAGGTCGATTCCGTCATCACCACGACCGACGACTTCGAGAGCTACACTCCGTTCATCATCGACAGTATTGGCGGCTGGACGACGATTGACGCCGACGGCGGAGCCACTCTGGCCTCAGCCGTCATCCCCAACGACTACGCCCACAAGGGCGAGCCGATGGCGTGGATGGTGTTCAACACCACACTCTCAGGCGTTGTAACCGAAGACCACTACGACAACGTGTTTGAGTCGCATTCAGGCGTGCAGTATCTGATGTGCACCTCCAACGACGACTACTACACTCCCAACGATGACTGGCTCATATCACCCGAGCTCGATGGCAGTGAGCAGACCATCAAGTTCTACGCCCGCACCCCCAACTCCGCCTCTGGCGCCGACTGGCTGCGTGTGTACTACTCCACAACTGACAAGCACCCTGACAGCTTCATACAGCTGGGCGACGACGACCATCTGCCAGTGTGGGACTATTGGAATAAGGAAGCCTACACCTACCAGCTTCCTGCCGGTGCCAAGTATTTCGCCATCCGCTGCGTTCGTTGCTATCTCTATTGCATGGTCGACGACGTAACCTACAACGCCGCCAACGGCTCGAAGAAAGGCCGCACGCTGATAGGCTACAACGTCTATCGTGATGGACAGAAGCTCAACGCAGAACCCATCGCCACCCCCGACTATACCGACAGTGAGGCCGAGATGGAGAGCGAGCACGTCTACACCGTTACCGCCGTCTACGCCGAGGGCGAGTCGGGCTACAGCAATGAGGCCGCCATCCTCGTAACTGGCATCGGCCAGCTGAACGCCAAGACCTCTGAAGGCCGCACAGCTTACTACACTATCGACGGCAAGAAAGCCACCGAGGCTCACCGTGGCGTGGCCATCATCCGCATGGCCGACGGCACTGTGCGCAAGGTCGTGGTCGGCAGATAGTAGAAAAATCCCGATGCTGTATAGATTCAGCATCGGGATTTTCAATTAGAAGTTGGAAGTTAGAAGTTGGAAGTTAAAAGTTGGAAGTTAAAAGTTGGAAGTTAAAAGTTGGAAGTTAAAAGTTAATAGTTGGAAGATGAAACTTTAAACTTTAAACTTAAAACTTAAAACTTTAAACTTAAAACTTTAAACTTACCTCCTTACTCCTCATCATTGTGTACATACAGGTTCCATCCGAGGTAGTTCTCGATGGCATCCTTGAGTATGTCGGCCACGTCGGTGCGCACCAGTGCCACGTGGTGCTCGAAGCCGTTGCGGCAGATGAACTTCATCAGCTTCTGCAGCTTGTCGACCTTGGTTACGGCGATGCAACCATCCATTCCGTACGGGTCGTCCGTTATCTCGCCCTCGCCGAGGTAAGCCTTGATTTCGCCCTTCGGGTCGTCGGTGGAGATGCGGAAGAAGGTGAACGGACCCGCGCTCACCTTGGCGTCGATGGCACCAAACGTGCGCACCTTGCCCAGCGTGCGGCCAAGCACACCCAGAGGTGTCAGCTTCAGGTCGTTGTTGCCGATGAACGAGCGAGGGAAGTTGCCACAGTGGGTGCAGACGCACTTGTTGCGGTCGTCGGCGAAGTTGTTGTTCCAGTCGGCTATGGCGGCCGCCTTGCCCGAGGCCAGATGCAGGGCCAGCATCGACACGGCACCAGTTACGTCGGTCTCGCAGGCGCATGGTATGCCCAGATCGCCCAGCATGGCCATCGTGATGCACGGTGCCGCGCCGTAGTTCTTCTCAAGCGAATCCCAGCATTGCAGAGCCAATGCGTCGACTTGGTTTTCCTTGACCCAGTTCCTCACGGCCACGCCAAACTTGGCTTGCACTCTCAGTTTCTCCTCGTAGCTCTCGGGCACACGCGCATACTCGTGTATCTCTTTCAAGTTCTGCAGCAGTGCCGGGTCGTCGTCGGCCACCTTCTCAGCGGCAAAGATGAGTTCGCTCATGTCGGCCGGCACCACGGTTATGCCGTAGTGCTGCAGCAGTTTCTCGCTGGCGCGGCACGTGTTGAAGCCCAGCGGCCTCGTGCCTATCTGGCCGATGCGGCAGTGGCGCAGCGTGTTGACCACGCGGCACACTCCGGCGAAGTGGTTGAGATCCTTCACCAGCAGGTCGCTATAGATGGAATAGGTGTGCTGCGATGTCAGGCTGAACGGTATGCCATACTGATAGAGGTTGTTGCACACCGAAATCTTGCCGCAGAAAGCGTCGCGGCGGCTGTCGAGATCCACCTTGTCGTTCTCGTCGTCGCACGCCTGCACCAGCACGGGCACGTTTAGCTCGGCGCGGCTGATGGCGTTGATGATTCCTATCTCGAAGCCGAAGTTTGGCAAGCTTACCACGATGCCGTCTATCTCGTCGCGGTGCTCACGGAACAGGCGGGCGCACTTCACGCCGTCCTCGAGCGTCTCTATGCTGCTCGATCCCGTCGGTGTGGCGTCCTCAGGCAGAATCACATACTCGTAGCCCTGCTCCTCTATTGTCTTGAGCAGTTGTTTTTTCACGTCGCGTGCAAGCTCGGAGTTGAAGTAGGCCCTCGTTCCGATGATCACGCCGAAACATAATTTATTGTTCTTCATAATGCTATTGTTTTTTTAAGTAGTCTTTTCGTTTATTTCAGCAGCATCTCCACCGCCCGATGCCATCCGTCGTATTGCGGTCGCATGTCCTCAGCAGTGTGGATTGGGCTGATAGGCTTGTCGGCCTTCCACACCCTCATGGCGTCGTCGGCCGAGGCCCACGTCTTGAGTGCGAATTTGTTGGCCACGAGAGCTCCAAAGGCCGACGCGTCCTCCACCTCAGCTCTCACCACCGGTGCCTGCAGCAGGTCGGCTTGCAACTGCATGAGGAAATGATTCTTGGTCGGGCCGCCGTCCACGCGCAACTCGTGCAGCGTGATGCCAGCCTTCTCGGTCATTGCGCTGGCCAAATCGGTTATCTGATATGCTATCGACTCCAGCGCGGCACGCACCACGTGGGCCTTGGTAGAGCTGAGCGTCAGTCCACACAGCATACCGCGGGCCGTGTCGTTCCACCACGGAGCGCCCAGCCCCTGGAAAGCCGGCACAAAGTAGACGCCGCCATTGTCAGCGACTGATGTGGCTATAGCCTCAGTCTCGCCCGCTGAGTTGATCAGCTGGAGCTGGTTCTGCAACCATTGCAGTGTGGCTCCGGTGCAGTGGATGTTGCCCTCAAAGGCGAAGAACGTCCTGCCTAAAACCGAGAAGCCCACCGAGGTGACGAGACCCTCTGGTGCGGGAGCCGCTTGCTCACCAATGTTGACCATCACCGACGAGCCAGTGCCGTAGGTGGCTTTGCCAAAGCCCGCCTCGAAGCACATCTGTCCGAGCAACGCACCGTGGCTGTCGCCGAGCACACCGGCTATCTGTATCGGCTCGCTGAACAATCCACCCACTGTGGTCTGGCCGAACACCGCGTCGCATGGCCTTGGCTCAGGCATCATGGAGCGCGGTATGGTCAGCATCCTGAGCAGGTCGTCGTCCCAATTGAGCGTGTGTATGTTGAAGAGCATGGTGCGCGAGGCATTGGTGTAGTCGATGGCGTGCACTTTGCCCTCGGTCAGCCGGAAAATGAGCCACGAGTCGATGGTGCCGAAGCACAGCTCGCCTCTTTCAGCCTTCTGGCGTGCTCCCTCAATGTTGTCGAGAATCCACTTGGCGCCGCTGCCGGCGAAGTATGGGTCGATGAGCAGTCCGCTGCGCTCGCGCACCAGGTCGCTGTAGCCCTCGCGTTTCAGCTCGTCGCATATCTCGGCGCCACGCATGCACTGCCACACCACGGCGTGGCAGACGGGGCGGCCGCTGTTGCGCTCCCACACCACCACCGTCTCGCGCTGGTTGGTGATGGCCAGCGAGAAGGCGTTGCCCTCCTTGTGCGGCTCCACCACCTGCGCTATGGCCTTGAGGGTGTTCTGATAGATTTCCTCTGCGTCGTGTTCCACCCATCCCGCCTTGGGATAGTACTGCTTGTGTGCCACCGAGGCGCGCTCCACGATGTGGCAATCGGGATTGAAGAGGAACGCCTTTGTGGCCGACGTGCTTTGGTCGATAACTATTGTGTATTCCATTCTGCGTCAGCCTAAGAGTTGTTTGGCGGCCTTGTAGATGCCATTGAAGTCGAAGCCATAGTGGCGGAACACCTCGCCGTGGCTGCCGTGGAACACGTTTTCGTCGGGCACGCCCAGTATGCGCATCGGCACGGGGCAGTTCTGGGTCACCACTTCAGCCACCGCGCTGCCCAGTCCGCCGAATATGCTGTGCTCCTCGGCGGTAACGATGCGGCCGGTCTCGCGGGCGGCCTTTATTATAGCCTCGTTGTCGAGTGGCTTCAGCGTGAACATGTCGAGCACGCGGGCGTGAATGCCCTCCTCGGCCAGCATCTTGGCGGCCTCCTGGCAGTGGACCACGGTCTCGCCAGTGCCAATCAGGGTGATGTCGTCGCCCTCCACCACGGTGTTGGCCTTGCCTATCTCAAACGGGAAGTTGTCGTCGGTGTAAACGTCTGGCACCGCGTTACGACCAACGCGTACATAGGCCGGGCGCGGATGCTTGGCCAGCTCGATGCATAGTTTGCGCGTCTGGCGCACATCCGACGGCAGAAACACCTGTATGCCCGGGAAGCAGCGCAGCACGGCTATGTCGTGCAGGCTGTGGTGGGTGGCGCCCAGTTGGCTGTAGGCCGTGCCGCCGCTCACGCCGCATATCGTAACAGGCATCTGCGAGTATGCCACGTCCACCTTCACCTGTTCCAGGGCGCGGGCCACATAGAAACAGGCCGGACCGAAGATGAAAGGCTTCTTGCCCGATGAGGCCAGACCAGCGCTGATGCCGACAGCGTCTTGTTCGGCTATGCCGCATTCCACAAACTGTCCGGGCAGCGCGTTAACGAAGTCGCCGAGTGTGGCCGAGCCGGTGGCGTCGGTGGTTACGGCGATGATGTCCTTATCCTCTTTTGCCAGCTCGAGCAGAGTTGAAGTGAAGCTCTTGCGGCAAGGTATCTTGTTGTTTTCCAGCATTTTCTTTCGGTTTTATGGTTGGTTTTCTCTTACTCTTCCTCGGCTTTCTCTATTCTCTGTTCTATCTCTTGCTCAGCCTCGGCAAACTGTTCGGCGTTGGGCACGCCGTGGTGCCATTTGGCCACGCCCTCCATAAACGAGACACCCTCGCCCTTGGTGGTGTGGCTGATGATGAGCGTCGGCTTGTGGTCGTTGTAGTCTATCTTGCCGATGGTTTCCACAATGCTGTCGATGTCGTCGCCGTTCTGCTCCAGCACATCCCATCCGAACGCCGTCCAGCGGTCGTGGATGCTCTCTATCGGCATCACGTCCTCGGTGTTGCCTGAGATTTGCAGGTGGTTGCGGTCGATGAAGGCCACGAGGTTGTCGAGATGGTACTTGTTGGCAGCCATGGCGGCCTCATAGATGGAGCCCTCGGCCTGCTCGCCGTCGCCCATCACCACGAAGGTGCGCCACGCGGCCTTGTCCATCTTGGCGGCTATGGCCATGCCCACGCCTACGGAGAGGCCGTGGCCCAGAGCGCCGCTGTTGATCTCCACGCCCGGGATGCTCACGTCGGGGTGGCCGCCCAGATGGGCATACTCCTTGCCATACTGCTCCATGTCGGTGTCGCTGACGAAGCCCTTGTCGTTGAGCACGGTATAGAGAGCCTCGGCGCAGTGGCCTTTGCTCATCACGAAGCGGTCGCGGTCGGCCATCTTCGGGTTCTTGGGGTCGACGTTGAGCACGTTGTTGTAGAGCACAGTGAGCACGTTGAGCACGCTCAGGTCGCCGCCAGTGTGGCCGGTGCCTCCCGCATGGATCAGGTCGATGAGCCTCAGACGCAGCTTCTCGGCCTTAACTTTCAGTTCTTTGTTTGTCATGATATATGGTTTTTACGTTTTTCTCATTTATATAAGACGTTTAATCTTGCGCTATGTAACTATTCCGGCCTCAGAGATACTGCGCCAGAATGTCCCAAACGGCGATGATGTGGCACACGCTGCCCGCGAGGACGAAGAAGTGGAACACCGAGTGCATGTACTTCCGGCGGTGGAGCGTGTAGAACGCGGCGCCCGTTATGTACATCACACCCTCGGCCACTATCCACGCCACCGCCGCCGCGCTCACGCTCTCCACGAGCGGCTTGAAGGCCACGAGCACGCACAGCCCCATGCCGATGAACGTGAGCGTCTCCACGTTGCTGTGGCTCTTGATGTGGCGCAGCGACACCGCCGTGCCCGCTATGGCGCACGCCCAAACGAAGGCGAACAACCCCCAGCCCCACAAGCCCTGATTGCGCAGTGCGATGAGCGTGATGGGACTGTAGGAGCCGGCTATGTGCCAGTAGATGGCGGCGTGGTCCCACCGCCGCAGCCGCTCCTTCCACACCGAGTGCGCCGACAGTGCATGGTATACCGTCGACGTGACGTAGCTCAGCAGCATGCCCACCAGATAGAGCGACACGCCAAATGTGGCCCAAGCGTTGTCGTGCCGCTGGCACCACACGATGAAGATGGTGCCCATCACCACGCCGAGCACGATGCCGCCGGCGTGGCTCAGAGAGTTCCACAGTTCCTCGCGATGGGAGAAGTAAATTCTACGCTTCATCGTCGAGGGTGAAGTCGAGCTGCTTCTTCTCCAGATTGGCCTGCGCCACCTTTATGCGTATCGGGTCGCCCAGCTGGTAGATGTGGTGGTGGCGGCGGCCCACGAGGCGGTAGTTCTTCTCGTCGAAGTCGTAGAAGTCGTCTTTCAGGTCGCGCATGGGCACCAGTCCCTCGCAGTGGTTCTCGTCAATCTCGCAGTAGATGCCGTAGCTCTGTATGCCGCTGATGTGGGCGTCGAAGCTTTGGCCCAGTTTGTCGCTCATAAACTCCACCATCTTGTACTTTATGGAGTCGCGCTCGGCGTTCTGGGCTATCTGTTCCATATCGGAGCAGTGCTCGCACAGCTCCTCGTAGTGCTTCTCGTTGGCCGAGCGGCCTCCCTGCTGGTAGCGGGTGAGCAGACGGTGCACCATTGTGTCGGGATAGCGGCGTATGGGCGATGTGAAGTGGGTGTAGTAGTCGAACGCCAAGCCGAAGTGGCCGATGTTGTGGACCGAGTATTTGGCTTTCATCATGGCACGGAGCGCCACCGTCTGTATCAGTTTCTGCTCGCGGTGGCCCTCGCACTCGTCCATCAGCTTGTTCAGTCCGCGTGCTGTAGCGCCCTTGGTGCTCGACGAGCCGAGGCGGTAGCCGAACTTGACGACGAACTGCCTGAGCGTTTCCAGTTTCTGCGGATCCGGGTTGTCGTGTATGCGGTAGGGCAGCGTCTTGGCCTTCTTGCCCTTTGGCACCTTGCCCACGCTCTCGGCCACCGTCTTGTTGGCCATGAGCATCCACTCCTCGATGAGTTTGTTGGCGTCTTTCGACCGCTTGAAGTAGCAGCGTATGGGCTTGCCTTTCTCGTCGATGTCGAAGTGCAGCTCCTCGGTGTCGAACTTCACCGAGCCGTTCTTGAATCTCTTTTTCCTCAGTTCCTTGGCCAGGCGGTCGAGCGTGATCAGCTCGTTGGCATACTGGCCCTTGTAGCCTCCCTTGGGGGCTGGTGGAGCCGGTTCGCCGGTGCCGTCCTTAACGCCGTTGTCCTCAAGCAGTTGCTGCACCTCCTCGTAGGCGTAGCGGCGGTCGGAGCGTATGATGGTGTGTACGATGCGGTGGTTTCTCACCTCTGCGTTGTCGTCGATGTTGAAGACGACGCTGTAGCACAGCTTGTCCTCGTCGGGGCGCAGCGAGCACACGAAGTTGCACAGCCTCTCGGGCAGCATGGGTATGGTGCGGTCGACGAGGTAGACGCTTGTGGCACGCTTCTGTGCCTCGCGGTCGATGATGTCGCCCTCGTGGACGTAGTGGCTCACGTCGGCGATGTGGACTCCCACTTCCCACAGTCCGTCCTTCAACTTCTTTATCGACAGCGCGTCGTCGAAGTCCTTGGCATCCTTGGGGTCGATGGTGCAGGTGAACGTCTGGCGGAAGTCCTCGCGCTCGGCCTCGTCCTGCGGTGTGATTTCGCCCGTTATCTTCTCGGCGGCCTTCTCCACAGCTGTGGGATACTTGTAGGGCAGCCCGTACTGCGCCAGAATGGAGTTCATCTCGGTGTTGTTGTCGCCAGTCGGGCCGAGCACGTCGACCACCTCGCCCATCAAGTCCTTGTGGTCGGCGTCGGGCCACTGCGTAACTTTCACCACAGCCTTGTCGCCCGTTTTGCCGCCCTTGAGCCGCCGCTTGGGGATGATGATGTTGTGGGTGAACACCTCGTTTGGCGTGATCAGGAAGGCCAAGTCGCGGTCAACACGCAGCTTGCCCACGAATGTGTCCTTCTTCCGCTGCAATATCTCTATCACCATCGCCTCGGCTATGTGGTGCTTGCGCCGCGCCATGTACTGCACTCTGACGCGGTCGCCGTCGAGGGCGTAGAGCGAGTTGCGCTCGGCCACAAACACTGGCTTGCCCCCGTCGTCGGGCGTGAAGGTGTTCTTGCCGTTTGACTTTCGGTTGAACACGCCCTCCTGCACCACACCCTTGGTGTTGAGCTGGTAGCTCGAGTCGCTCACCTTGTTGAGGAAGTTGTCCCACGCCAACTGTTCCATCACGTCGATGGCCAGCATCTTGGCCGGATGGGTAACGAGGCGCAGGTCGTTGAATATCTGCTTGAAGCTGAAAGTCTTGCCTGGCTGCGACTGGAAATAATCCGTCAGCATGTCGGCGATTTGGTTCTTTGTCAGGTGCTTTCTGCCCTTATTTCCTTTTGCCATAGTAAATTAGGTTTGTTTCTAAGGGCAAAGTAACTAAATATTTCGTATCTTTGCAAGCAATTTAGTATTAATCTTTATGAAAAAGATACTTATTACGGGTGCGTCGGGCTTCATCGGCAGCTTCATAGTGGAGGAAGCGCTCAGCCGGGGCATGGAGGTGTGGGCTGGAATGAGGGCCACCAGCAGCCACCGCTACCTGCAGGACGGGCGCATCAACTTCATAGAGCTCGACCTTGGCTCGGAGGAGAAGCTCATGGAGCGGCTGCGGGGCCACGAGTTCGACTATGTGGTCCACGCCGCCGGTGCCACCAAGTGTACGCGCAAGGAGGACTTCTTCCGCATCAACACCGAGGGCACACGCCATCTGGTCAACGCCATACTCGATTTGGACATGAAGGTGGAAAAGCTGGTCTACATGAGCAGTCTGAGCATCTATGGCGCCATACATGAGGAGCAGCCATACCAAGACATCAGTGAGGCCGACACGCCACGACCCAACACCGCATACGGCAAGAGCAAGCTTGAGGCGGAGCGCTTTCTCGACAGTGTGGGCTCGCGTCTGCCCATCGTGGTGCTGCGGCCAACAGGTGTCTATGGGCCGAGGGAGAAGGATTACTTTGTGCAGATGGAGAGCATAGCCCACCACGTCGACTTCGCGGCGGGCTTCAAGCGGCAGGACATAACATTTATATATGTCAAGGACTTGGTTCAGGCCGTCTTCCTCGCGCTTGAGAAGGGCCAGCCGGGACGGAAATACCTGCTCTCCGACGGCCAAGTCTACCAGAGCCGCACGTTCAGCGACCTCGTCCATGAGGCATTGGGCCGCCCGTGGTGGATCAGGCTGACGGCTCCGCTGTGGCTCCTGCGCCTCATCACGCTCGTGGGCGAGTGCTGGGTGAGGCTGACGGGGCGGCTGACGGTGCTCAACAACGACAAATACAACATACTGAGCCAGCGCAACTGGCGGTGCGACACGGCTCCGGCACGGCACGAACTGGGCTTCAGTCCGCAGTACGACCTGCGCCGCGGCGTCAGCGAGGCTGTGAAATGGTATATCGACAACAAATGGCTGAAGGCGTGACACATTTTCTGAAATACCTGTTCCGGATAGAGAAGAAGCCTCGCAAGGGCCTCTATCCGTGGGAGTGGGCCATGCTGGCCTACCTCGCGCTGACATCGGCGGCCATGCTGTTCGCGTGGACCGACCTGGCCAACCCCCAGTCGATGCTGCAAGGGCGCGTGCGCTTGCTGGCCACCACGCTGTTGCTTTGGGCCGTCTACCGCATGGTGCCGTGTCGTGCCACTGTGTTCATCCGTGCCCTGGCCCAGATGGTCATGCTCGCGTGGTGGTACCCCGACACCTACGAGCTGAACCGCCTGCTGCCCAACCTCGACCACATGTTTGCCCAGCTTGAGCAGCAACTCTTCGGTTGCCAGCCGGCGTTGCTCTTCAGCCAGTATGTGGGCGGGGCGGTGTGGAGCGAGATGTTCTGCATGGGCTACTTCCTCTACTACCCGATGATTGCGCTCACCGCCATCTACTATTTCGGTTGGCGGTACAAGGAGTTCCACCGCGCCGTGTTTGTCGTAATGGTGTCGTTCTTCGCCTACTACGTGGTGTTCATCCTCGTGCCGGTGGCGGGGCCGACGTTCTACTATGAGGCCATCGGCCTGAAGGACGCCGCGGCTGGCGTGTTCCCGGCTGTGGGCCACTACTTCAACTTCCATCAAGACTGCCTCACCATGCCGGGCTGGGACCACGGCGTGTTCTACAACCTCGTCGAAGCGGCCAAGCAGGCGGGCGAGCGGCCCACGGCGGCTTTCCCAAGCTCCCACGTCGGCGTCAGCACGGTGTGTATGCTGCTTGTGCTCCACGCCCGCAACTACAAGCTGCTGTGGCTGATGATGCCGTTCTACTTGCTGCTCTGCTGCGCCACGGTCTACATCCAAGCCCACTATCTCGTCGATGCCATCGCCGGGTTCGTCTCGGCCTTGGTGCTATACTTCGGACTTATGGCGGCTACAAGAGGCATGAAATCCACCAACTGATTAAATGCAAAACTCTTATAGCCATAACACATCAACACATAGGGGCATGATTTATCATTTCCGCCATCGGCGATTATTCTGCGCTTCGGGCATGATAAATCATACCCCTATGGTTATAATGTAGTTGATTCCAAAAGAGTTGTACATTTCTATGAACATCTTTCCATTGATAGTAACATTGCTTGTCGTGCTGCTCACCATTGTGTTTGGTCTGCAGTGGCAATATGTCGGCCTGTTTGTGGCCTTGCTCGCCGTGGCTCTCGCCGTCTATTTCGGCTGCAACAAGGGCATGGCCCGCAACGCCCGTGGCCAGCAGTCGCGTCGGCTCACCATCGCCTCGGTGCTGGCGGTCGCGCCTGTGGCCGTGGCCCAGGTGTCGCCGCTTCAGCCGGAGTTGCTGCTTCTTGCTGTGGTGGCGGTGCTGTGGATGACCACTTATCCACTGCTATACCACCTGAGCAACCGCCGCTCATCGCCCGACTACGAGAACTACATGGACATCGACTTCGGTCTCTACCTCTATGGCGGCTTGTCGTCGCTGATTGTGCTGCTGGATGTTGTGCTGCCGGGGAGCGTTGCGGTGGCCGGGGCGGTGTCGGTGGCTGAGATCGGGCTTGTGGCGTTGCCGCTGTTCCAGTGGGTCTACTTCGCCACCTACAGCACGGCCATCGACGCAACGGGCATGGGCGTGATACTCGACACCAACCGCAACGAGATAATCGAATTTTTCCATTCGTTCTCGTGGTGGCAGGTGGCATTGGCAGCGTTGGCTTTCATCGTGCCGGTGGCGGCTATCTTCATGGTCAACATCAGCTCGCCAATGGGCGACTCTCTGGCCGGACTGGTGCCAATCCATCGCTGCTTCTTGCTCTCCATGCTGCTTGTGTTTGCCGTGTTCCTCAACGTCTACACGTGGAAGCGGCGCCACGGCGTGTTCACGCGGACGGGCTTGGTTACCTTATATAATAATGTGAGGGAGCACAACCGCAGCTTCAGCCTCTACAAGGAGAAGAACGCCGAGCGTTACAGCCGGTTGCAGGTGGAGCCATTAGGCGGGAAAGCCGACTGGCCTGGCACCATCATCCTCGTCATCGGCGAATCGGCGTGCCGCGACTACATGAGTGCCTACAATCCAAAGCTGGAGCACGACACCACGCCATGGCTCCACAAGATGAGCCTCGACAGCCGCCACTTCTACCTCTTCCCCAACGCCTACTCGTGCGCCCAGCAGACGGTGCCGGCTCTGACGCGGGCGTTGACCGAGATCAACCAGTACAACGGCAAGGCTTTCTACGATTCCACCTCGTTCATCGACATAGCCCACAAGCTGGGCTACTGCGTGCAGTGGTACAGCAATCAGGGCCACCTCGGAGCAGCCGAGACGCCCATAACGATAATGGCCGACACAGCCGAGGTGGACAAGTGGACGCTGCAGGAGGTGGGCAAGGTGCAGTACGACGAGACGCTGCTCGACTTCTTCAGCGAGGTGGACCCGCAGCTGAACAACCTGATAGTGTTCCACTTGAAGGGCAGCCACTTCAACTACCTCAACCGCTATCCCGCCTCGGCCACCAAGTGGGGCCAGCCCGGAGTGCAGGACAACATACTGAACTACGAGAACTCCCTCTGCTACACCGACTCAGTGCTGCGCCGCATCTATGAGTATGCCAGCGAGAAGCTAAACCTGCAAGCCATGGTCTATTGCTCCGACCACGCCGACGTGCCGGGCATGCGCCGCCAACCGGGCTTCAACGGCTATGGCATGACGCGCATTCCGCTCTTCGTCTACCTCAGCGACGGCTACATCCTCCGCCACCCCAACCGCGCCGAGGCTCTCGACCACAACCGCCAACGATACTTCACCAACGACCTGCTCTACGAACTACTCTGCGGCGTGCTCGACGTCAAGTCAGCGGCCTTCGACGAGTCGAACTGCCTCGCATCCGATGCCTACAAATGGCAGCGCGACGACTTGCTTACCTACGAGGGTCGTCGTCGCATAGCCGACGATGACACGGAGCAGTGATGGCCAGATAGGTTGATTGATTGATTGTTTTCCCCAAATTACCTTAAGGTCTAATCTCAATTCAAAAATCCGCAATAAAGTTGTCAAGAAGTATGTTGTAGTCAATATCTATAGGCATTTGAATAGAAAGTGGCAGAATAGGGGAACAATTTTACCGAAACGTTTGGAGAATAGTATTATTATTACTACCTTTGCAAAGTCGGGAAGAAATCCATTCTTACATGAAAAAATACAAGGTCATAGAAGTGATACGGCTTTTGGAACATGACGGTTGGGTGCAGTGCTACTGCAAAGGTGATCATCGTCAGTTCAAGCACCCAACTAAAAAGGAAAGGTTACTGTTCGCGGAAAGTACAGTGAAGTGCTGAGCCAATTTCTTCTAAACAGCATCTGGAAACAGGCAGGATGGAAATGAACGTTTGATAATAAGATACAGACGAAAGGAGTCTAAATATGGAAAAGATTGATGTTTATGTGGACTGGTGCGACAAGAACTTTGCCGCCTCGTTTGGTGATAATGTTCCTGGTGCCATTGTCTATACAGCTCGCACATGGGAGGACGTGAAGAAAGAAGCTAAGGAGACACTCGACTTCCATGTTGAAGGAATGCTGCAAGACGGAGATGCTGTGCCGGAATGGTTGCGCAATGGTGATTATGAGCTTGTATTCCATCCCGTCAGCACTGCCGCGTTGCTTCGTTGCAGTGAGGACTACACCACCATGGCAGCTATCGCCCGTGCTTCGGGCGTGAACCAACGCCAGCTTAGTCATTATGCCAACGGGCTGAAGAAGCCACGCCCGCAGCAGCGTCAGCGCATTGTAGCCGGTCTGCATAAGATAGGGAGGCAACTTATGGCAGTGGAATAATATCCTTGATTTTATTTTTCAAGCTAACAAAAGGTCTTTCGCTAAGTAGAGTTTAATCATTCTCTACGTTGCGAAAGACCTTTTTCTATAAGATTACAACATCCGTAGCATTGCTTTCGCCCCATCATCATTATGTCTTCACCCCATGAAAGCATAGCGGATGCCCCACAATAAGGGCATGTCGATGTTTTCTTTTGGCACAAGTTGAGAGCCAATCCGACATTTTTCATCAACAATTGAATTTTCTTCCATAAAAAGTTTGCAGTTTGAAACTTTTATCTTATTTTTGCAACGGTTTGGGGAGACATCCCAGACCGCAGATGCATTAGCTTTTATTTCGCACTTACCGAAAATGTCTGGAAAACTAATTTGGAATAGTTCGATATAAGAAGCAAAAGGGTTAACCTTGGAAAGGTTTACCTTGTCAACATCATTAGCTATGCACACGCCTTATGGCGTGGAGCATTCTTATATGTTGACAGGGGTTCCAATTTCCAGACATGCCCCTTAGGTAAGTGCATAGGAATGGCCACGCCTTTTTTGTGCCCTTGCATTAGCAGACTGATAATATGTATGTGAAACTTAATATTCAACGTTATGAAAGCTATTGTAAAAAGGAATGTTAATATGAAGAAGTTTATGATTCTATTCTTGCTGCTTTTGCCCATGATGGCGAAAGCGCAAACGATGTCTGCCGACAAGATAGACCAAGTTGGCGTAGTAGTGCTTGTTGACAAATATGCACTTGAATCGAAGTATGCAAAAGGGAATGACATCATTCTCTGCTTTAAAGATCCCAAGATGGCCGACCAGTTGAAGGGCGGTTGGATTTATGAAGAGGAGTATTGCTATGAGACCAAGGTAGGCACGAAATGGATGTTTCAAGTCAAGGATGATTTCATCAGTAATCCCTCCACCATCAAAACGAGGAAGTATGACATCAGCCCTTTCTTATGCCTTTCAAACGACGTCAAGAACGGATACAGTATGACCATCCGTATTTCTGACAAGTACGGCGATAGGAAATACGGTGTAGCGAGGGCGTTGTTCTACCGCAATCTCGATGACGTGTTTTCTGGCGACGCAAGCCGCATAGTCGGTGTAGAGGACAATCCATATCTTGCATGGACATATATTGCTGTGATTTTCGATGATTTATATAAGAAGTAAAGGCGACTCGTGGTGATTATCACATCAATTACTAAAGTTTCGGAAGTTCATAATCCGTTGAAAGTCAATGGTTGCGAAGCCGTAGGGGCATGATTTATCATGCCCGCAGGAAGCTACCTTTTTGACACATCCCCCTCGTTGGAACTAAATAAAATGACAAAAGATGAGAAGATTGATTTTAACATGTTTGGCTGCTCTCTTCTGTGCTATTCATGTTTCGGCACAAACTGTTGAGAGCTTAATGAAGAAGGCTGCCGCGGGCGATGCAGAGGCACAAATTAACTTGGGCATTTGCTACCTTAAAGGCAACGGTGTTAAACAAAATTCTGCCGAGGCCGTGAAATGGTTTCGGAAGGCTGCGGAGCAAGGCAACGTCTATGCCCAATCCAATTTGGCGTATAGCTACAAAAAAGGCATTGGTGTCGCACAAGATTATGCAGAAGCTGCAAGATGGTATAGAAAGGCAGCTGAGCAGGGGTATGCCTCTGCCCAATTGAATTTGGGATTATGTTACCTTCAAGGTGAAGGTGTAGCACAAGACTATGCGGAGGCTGCTGGATGGTTCAGAAAGTCGGCAGAGCAAGGTAATGCCAGTGCTCAAATCAATTTGGGTTCTTGTTACAAATCTGGAAAGGGAGTTACACAGGACTACGCCGAGGCTGTAAAATGGTTCAGGAAGGCTGCAGACCAAGGCAATGCCTATGCCCAATATAGTTTGGGGATATGCTACTATTTAGGCGAAGGCGTTGCCAAGGACTACACTGAGGCAGTGACATGGTTTAGAAAAGCTGCTGAACAAGGCAATGCCAATGCTCAAAGCGTATTGAAAAAATTGGGTGTAAACTAACTTGGACGTGGAGAGTGGCTGATAATATGCTTTTTAATCGTAGATACAGGAAAGTGACGTACGGATTTTGTTCTGTGCTTAGCTTTTTCTGTTGTTCACCAGATTATATTTCTCCAGCGTTACTATATTCTGGGCAACTAGCGAATTTCAGAGAGTCCAAATCAGCAACAAGCCCCATCCAAAACCTATCACCGTCAATGGTTATTCAAACACCGACACTATGAATAAAGATATCAACAACTTTCCGAGCCGCATCATCCTACTGCTGATAGCGCTAATTGCCACTGTCAATGTTGCTAGAGCAGAACAATTCAAATTCAGAATGATAATGCCTTTCAATACAAAATTTGACATTAAGATGGAGGTGGTTGTAACCATCGGCGACAATAGTGTAAGCGTAAAGACTACCGACCTTACCGTTAACACTTTCAATGAGTCGTGGACGTTCTCACATGCGGCGATCTATCATCTTCAAAATCTTGATGCTATAGATTTCTCTGACAATCGCAATTCCGCCATTGACTTCAATAAAAGCGGCGAATATTTTTTCTTAGGTTATAACAACACTGGTGACGACAAACTCAACGGAGGTCAGTTTCAACATAAACTCCAAAGCAATTATTACAAGAAATCTTTATTTCCAGAAGACATAAACGCTTATCGATCTACTTTCTTAAGAATGAAGTCTGCATTGGAGAAAAAGAGCTTTACCGACTCTTACTCCACCCAAAACAGCACAGGTGGTTCTTCAAACAGATTTACAAGACCCACAGCACCTGTCACCAAATGCTTCAAATGCAACGGCTCGGGCAAATGCAACTCCCCGGAGATTCCTGAGATCTACTGCCATGGCACGGGCGTCTGCCAGCACTGCCACGGCACGGGTAACGGCATCTTAGGCACGGTTTGCTTTGGCTGCCACGGCAGCGGGAAGTGCTACTTTTGCGGTGGCACGGGCGTCTGCAGCAAATGCCTTGGCACAGGCTATCTGAGTAACGGCATCTCGGCCCCAGCGCCACAAAGCCAAGCCTCGCCAAGCAATGGCAGCTCCTCCACCAGCTCATCGGCAAGCACATACCGTCCCAGCACGAGCAGCTCCAGCTCATCAACCACAACAAGCGCCCGACGCTCCACCAGCAGCTCCAGCTCATCATCCAGCAGTTCCACCCGCCGCTCCAGTTCAAGCAATACTGCCACAAGAGCCGCCGCCAAGTCAGCCTCGAAACCCGACCTGCCGTACAGCGTTGCAGCCGCGGATGGAGAAGCTTGTGCGTTCGGGGCTGAGACTGTAAAGGAGAGCGACGGCAGCACGTTCACTGGTTTGACAAGACCGATAAAGATGACGCGGGCGGGAATACTGCGTAAACCAAACGGTGATGTGTTTACTGGCTATTTGTTACTGAAGAGGATACCGAGCGAGGGGAAGATGGAATACCACAATGGCGACATTTTTGTCGGAAAGTTCAAGAAAGGCAAAAGGAGCAACGGCACGTTGCGGTATGCCAGCGGCAAGACTTTCACCGGCGATTTCGACGATAAGGGCAACCCCTCTAAGGGCACGTGGCGATAGCCGAACTGCTAAAACGCCTTCCAAACAATCGTTGCTCTGGGCCGCCGAACAGCTCTCTTGCCAGAACGTGAAGAATAAAGCCAAATGTGCAAACTGCTACACCTGAATGGTGTCAGTATTTTCTCCTAATCCACTCGGCGAAGAAATAGTCGTAGACTTTATATTTCGAGCCGTCCTGGGTTACGAGGCCGCCCGAAAGCATTGGCCTCAAGGCTGACTGGACACTGCTTGGCGAAGAGAGCCGATGTTTGCCAACGAAATCGGCCGAGGTGATGCGCTCAGCCTCACCCTCTTTGGCGATGGCGATAATTAGCTCGCGCTGCTTGGCCGACAGCTGCGCCAATGCGGCGTGGCGACACCATCACTACGTTTCTGCCATTGCGAATCTGCTTGGTCAGAAACTCGGTCTCCTTTTCCCGGTCGCAGAAATATTCATCGCTGACATATTGGCCTATCACAAATGGGTTGTAACGTTCTTTTGCCATAGTCTCCATTATTTTATTGCAAAGGTAATTATTATATTTATAATAATTGCTACCAGTGGAGAAAAAAGTTCAAATTAGTGCCAAAGAATGCCAAGGCATCGGTACAGTAATCGCATAGTGCCACCTCTGTAGAATGGATGAGGCTCCGCCGCACTGCGGCAGAGCCTCTCCGGCGGTCTGAAAGTGCCTGTTTTGCAATCGTGCCTCGGCCGTTCCACTTTTCTGCCTCAGCTGAGACAGTAAAGTGGAACAGCTGAGGCAGAAAAGTGGAACAGCTGAGGCAAGATGATGGCGGTGGCCGCTATGAGTTGGCAAGAGGCCTGCGTTTATGGAGAACGCTTGCCGCCTCAGAACTCCAGCACCATGGTTTCGCGCTGCGAGAGGGGCACGTCGGTGGTCAGGTCGACCGTTGCTCCTGTCAGCACATTGCGTGCTTGGCGGTGCTGACCGATCACTTCGGCATAACGGCTGACAGTGAGTTTGTTGTCTGCCCGCTTGCCGTTGAGCACTGTGAGCACGGTGTGGCCGTCGAGCCGGCGCGCTATCACGTACACTCCCTCGTAGGGTATGAACTGCGTCTGCGAGCCGCGGATGATCACCTCATTGCCCTGGCGCCAGTGGAGCAGACGGCTCAACCAGTTCCACATCTCGTTCTCTGCCTTGGTGCGGCCCTCGGGGGTGAAGCAGTTGTGCTTGTCGCCGGGGAATCCGCCGGGGAAGTCGGCTCGCACGTTACCATCGGTAACCTCCTTCGTGCCGTTCATCAGCACCTCGGTGCCATAGTAGAGTTGCGGCGTGCGGTCGATGGTGAGCAGCAAGGCCAGAGCCTGCTTCAGCATGGTGGTGTCCTTGCCGTGGCCGAGATAGCGGTCGGTGTCGTGGTTCTCTATGAATGCCAGCACGCTCGACGGGTTGGGGTAGAGATAGTCGTAGCAGAGCGAGTTGTAGATGCGGTTGAAGCCCTTCCACCACGGGTCGGTCTCCTCGTGCTTGGCTTGGTTCAGGCGGTCGAAGAAGGCGAAGTCCATCACCGTCTTCAGATAGCTGTTCACCGAGGAGAGCTTCGAGTCCTTCTGCCAAGCGGCGGTGTAGGCCGGCTCGGTAACCCACGTCTCGCCGACGGTGTTGAAGTTGGGGTACTCAGTGTCAATCACCTGCATCCACCGCGCCATGGCCTTGCGGTCGGCGTAGGGGTAGGTGTCCATTCGTATGCCGTCGATGTCAGCCGTCTCTATCCACCACTCGCTGCTCTGAATCAGGTAGCGCATCACGTGGGGGTTCTTCTGGTTGAGGTCGGGCATGGATGGTACGAACCATCCGTCCACCGTCTCGCGCTTGTCCACCTCCGAGGCGTAGGGGTCGAGCACCGGCGTCAGCTTGTAGCTGGTCTGCAGGCCGTAGTGGGGGCTGTTGAACCAGTCGTTGCTCGGCACGTCGATGGCCCAGGGGTGATAGTCGGAGCAGTGGTTGAATATCATGTCCATCACCACCTTTAGCCCCCTCTTGTGGCATTCGCTGATCAGCTGGCAATACTCATCGTTGGTGCCGAAGCGCGGGTCGACGCGATAGTAGTTGGTGGTGGCGTAGCCGTGGTACGACGAGTTCTGTGTCTTGTCGGCGGGCCAGTCGTTCTCCAGGATTGGAGTGAACCAGAGGGCTGTTACGCCGAGCTGGGTGAAGTAGTCGAGGTGCTGGCGAATGCCCTCCAAGTCGCCGCCGTGGCGCAGCGAGGGGTAGGAGCGGTCGCAGTGCTCGTCGCGCATGCCTCTGACCACGTCGTTCTGCGGGTTGCCGTCGGCGAAGCGGTCGGGAATGAGCAGGTAGAGCACGTCGGCATTGCTGAATCCGTGGTGCTCCTCGCCCCTCATCTTGCGGTCTTTCAGCTGATATTTCACCTTTTTGCCGTCCATCCGCAGCGTCATCTGTCCGGCCTTGGCGCCGTCGAGGTTGAGGTAGACGAGCAGATAATTGGGCGAGTCGAGGCGGACAACGCTGTCCACCCTCACGCCGGGGTAGTCGGTGCTGACGGTCTTCACGTCGCGAATGCCCTTGCCGTAGAGCATCAGCTGCAGCGAGGGATCCTTCATGCCCACATACCAGTCGGTGGGCTCTATGCGGTCGATGGCCGCAGCGCTAATTGATGTGATGGATGCTGTCATGATTAAGCTTAGGAGCAGTTTCTTCATTGTGCTTTTGGTTTGGATGTGTAGTTGCAAAGTTAGCGCAAACGGTTGTAACGGCCAAGCAAACAGTACGATATTTGTTTGCGCGTGGTGTGCAAACGGTTGAATAGAGGGGTTGTGGCGTATAAGGCCGAAACCTGTTGCGGATATAAATGTACTCAAGTTTCGGAAGTAATGCAATGTCCCGTTGGCAATCACATTTCTACACGTAGGGGCATGATTTATCATGCCCGTCATTGGCAAACATTCGCTTCGCGGGCATGATAAATCATGCCCCTACGACTTCGCAACCATTGACTTTCAAAGGATTATGTACTTCCGAAACTTGAGTAAATGTATAACAAACTGCAAGAGAAATCTGACAATTTTGGAATGGAATCCGAAAAAGTTATGATTTTTTTGGATTTCATTCCGAAAATGTTTAACTTTGCGCCAATAAAAGGGACAGTAAAGATGATAGAACGCGAACAGAAAGCGGCTATAGAGCGGCAGATTGGTGGCGATAAGGCCATTTTAATCTATGGGGCGCGGCAAGTGGGGAAGTCGACCCTGCTCCACAGCATGTTCGACTCCCACGATGATGTGCTATGGCTTAATGGCGATGATTTAGACGTACAGAGATTGTTTGCTGAAATGACCTCCACACGACTTCGCGCCCTTATCGGCAACAACAAATGGCTGATATTGGATGAGGCGCAACGCATCAAAGATGTCGGACTGAGGCTCAAGCTTGTCACCGACCAGATGGAAGGCGTGCAAGTGGTGGCCACTGGCAGTTCGTCTTTCCAGTTGGCGGCAGGAGTGCAAGAATCGCTGACAGGACGCAAGCGGGAGTTCAGAATGTTTCCCATCACGTTTGCAGAGATGGTAAACCACACCAACTTGCTCGAAGAGCACCGCATGGTGGCTCATCGTATGGTTTATGGCTATTATCCTGAGGTGGTTACGTCGCCTGGCGAGGAGCGCGTGGTGCTGCGGGAATTGGCCAACAGTTACCTTTACAAGGACGTGCTGACCCTTGACAACATCAGCAAGCCAGACAAAGTGGTTCGGCTGCTGCAAGCATTGGCCTATCAGATAGGGAGCCAAGTGTCGTATAACGAAGTGGGACAATTGGTCGGGCTCGACCAGAAAACAGTGGAGAAATATGTTGATGTGCTCGAAAAGAGCTTTGTCATATTCCGCCTGAAAAGCTATTCACGCAATCTTCGCAACGAATTGAAGGCAAGTCGTAAGATATACTTTTGGGATTTGGGCATTCGCAACGCTGTTATAGGCAATTTCCAACAAGTGGAAAACAGAGCCGATGCGGGCGCGTTGTGGGAGAATTTCGTAATGGCTGAGAGGTTGAAGCATTTGAACGCCATGCAATCGTATGCCACTTGTTGGTTTTGGCGCACTCGGCAACAACAGGAAATCGACTTGATAGAGGAGGATGAAGGCCGACTTAGAGCTGTTGAGTTCAAGTGGAGCCCAAGAAAAGGCAAGACAAAGGCGCCGGAAACATTCTTGAAGGCCTATCCCGACGCCTCTTTCCAAGTTGTCACGCCCGACAATGTTGACGATTTCTTGTTAGGCTGACAGTGGCTTTTACCGCCTCAGTCGTGCAATATCAACGCCGACTGGCCATCGACCACAACCTTGTCGCCGCCGACGGTGCCGAGGCCATGCTCGTCGATCACTCCGTCGCAGCCCACTATGGTGTAGCCGCCGTCAGGGATGACCACCTCGCGGGCCTCCTTGTTGGCATTCAGAATTACGATAATGTTCTGCCATGGGTCGCCGCCGGCATGGTCTTTCAGCCGGAACGCCACGAGGCAGTCGCCGCCGGGCAGGAACTCCAGGCTCTGGCGCACCTTCTCGGCTGAGCCAAGGCGGAAGGCTGGGTGGTTGTGGCGCAGTGAGATCAGGTTGCGATAGTAGCTGAACACTTGCGGATAGCGTTTCAGGTTGCTCCAGTCGAGCTCGTTGACGCTGTCGGGCGACTGGAACGAGTTGTGCACGCCGTGCTTGGTGCGCAGCATCTCCTCTCCCGAGAGCATGAACGGCACGCCTTGCGACAGCATGACGGCGGTCTGGGCCAGCAGGTCGAGGCGTATCAGCTCGTCGGTGGTTATGTTTGGGATAGAGGCGCGCAGCCTGTCGGTCAGGCACATATCGTCGTGGCAGCTCACATAGACCACCATCTGCGTCGGCTCCAAGGCCCACGGCTCATGGCTGTAGTTCACCTTGCTGTAGTCAACCTGTGGATGGGCCACCATGCCGGCCAGTCCCGCCTTCAGGCTCTCCTCGCTGCCGGCTATTCCCGCGAGAAACGCGCCCTTGGTGTCGTCGGAGAACGGGCCTCGCAGAGCGTCGCGCATGTCGTCGCAGAATGCGGCTATGCCCGGCAACTGCCTCATGTTGGCTTTCATTGCCAACTGCTCCGTGGGCAGTGCGCACTGCCCCGCGCTCCATCCCTCGCCGTAGATGAATATCGACGGGTCGATTTGGTGGAGTTCGCGCTCTATCTGCCGCATCGTCTCAATGTCGTGGATGCCCATCAGGTCGAAGCGGAAGCCGTCGATGTGGTATTCCTCAGCCCAATACTTCACGCTCTCGAGCATGAACTGGCGCATCAAGGGCCGCTCCGAGGCCGTCTCGTTGCCGCACCCGGAGCCATTGCTGGGCTTGCCGTCCTTGTCGTAGCGGTAGTATGCGCCGGGGAAGGTGAGCGTGAAGTTCGACCGGTCGATGTTGTATGTGTGGTTGTACACCACGTCGAGTATCACGCGGATGCCGGCACGGTGGAGTGCCTGCACCATCTGCTTGAACTCCATGATGCGGCGCGTGGGCAGCGAGGGGTCGTAGCTGTAGCTGCCCTCCGGCACGTTGTAGTTGACGGGGTCGTAGCCCCAGTTGTACTGCGGGATGTAAGGGCGCGACTCGTCGACCGAGCCATAGTCGAACGACGGCAGCAGGTGGACGGCGTTGACCCCAAGCGAGTCGAGATAGCGTGTGGCCTTCTTCTCCGTCAGGGCGAGATACTTGCCCTTATGCACCAGTCCGCTCGTGGGACTGACGGAGAAGTCGCGGTGGTGCATCTCGTAGATGACGAGGTCGGCGGGCGACTTCGTTTCCATCCTGTGGTCTTGCTCCCAGCCCACGGGGTCGGTGTCTCTGAGGTCGACTACGGCTCCGCGCTGCCCGTTCATGCCCACGGCCTTGGCGAACACGCCCGGTGTCTCGCCCCGCCCGATGTCGAAAGTGTAGAAGCGGCCTTTCAGGTTGCCGCTGACTGTGGCCTTCCATCGGTCGGTGCCGTCGGGTTGCATCTTCAGTTTCTTTATTCTCGACTTGCCCCGGTCGGTCTTGTAGAGGCGCAGGGTGGGTTGTTTGGGCGCATTGAGGTGGAACACGGTCTCACTGGGCGAGTATTCCACCTCGTTGAACAGGGTCTGCGCCGCGGCCGGAGCCACGCTGAGCAGCGATGCCAAAGCAGCTGTTGCCGTCATTCTGAGTGCTTTCATTTTGCCATTATCGACATTGCGAAGCCTCCGCCGCTGGCTTCCTTCACCTTTATCACCTGTCCTTTCTTCACTGTGCGGCGTGTTATCTTGTAGGCCTTGGGGTTCTTGTCGTATGAGGCGTCGGGAGCGTCGGCATAGAGTGTCAGCTCGTACTTGCGGCCCGGGGCGAGGAAGTCGAGGCGGACGGTGGCCTCGTGGCCGTGCTCGTCGCATTTGCCGCCCACAAACCAGTTGTCCTGCCCCTTGGCCTTGCGTGCCACAGTGATGTAGCGGGCAGGCTCGGCCTCAAGATAGCGCGAGTCGTCCCAGTCGACGGCCACATCCTTGATGAACTGGAACGCGTCGTTGTACTTCTGGTAGTTCTCTGGCAGGTCGGCGGCCATCTGCACGGGGCCCCACATCACGAGATAGAGCGACAGCTGGCCGCACAGCGTGGTGTGAACGTAGCTCGGGTTGTCGCTCCACGTCTTCAGCTGGGTCTCCAGTACGCCTGGCGTGTAGTCCATCGGGCCGCCCTGCAACCGCGTGAAGGGCAGTATGACGGTGTGGTTGGGATAGCTGCCGCCGAAAGCCTCGTACTCTCCGCCCCGCGCGCTCTCGTTGGCCACATAGTTTGGCCACGTGCGGCCAATGCCGGTGGGTCGGGTGGCCTCGTGGGCGTCGACCATCACGTGGTGCTTGGCCGCCTGCTCCACCACATACTGGTAGTGCCGGTTCATGGCTTGCGAGTAGTGGTGGTCGCCGCGGGGGATTATGTCGCCCACGTAGCCCGTCTTCACCGCGTCGTAGCCGTAGTGGTTCATCAGGTTGAGGGCGCTCTCAAGGTGCCGCTCATAGTTGACGACGCTCGAGCTGGTCTCGTTGTGCATCATCAGGCGCACGCCCTTGGAGTGGGCATAGTCGTTCAGGGCCTTGATGTCGAAGTCGGGATAGGGCGTAGTGAAGTCGAACACGTAGTTCTTCCAGTGGTTGGCCCAGTCCTCCCAACCCACGTTCCAGCCCTCCACGAGCACCTCGTCGAGCCCGTTGGCGGCCGCGAAGTCGATGTATTGCCTCACGGTCTCGTTGTTGGCGCCGTGGCGGCCATTGGGGCGGACGGTTTTCCAGTCAATCTGGTCGAGCTTGATGCTGGGATAGTCGTCGGTGTAGTTCCACGAGTTGCGCCCGACGATCATCTCCCACCACACGCCGCAGAACTTGGTGGGGTGGATCCACGATGTATCCTCTATCTTGCACGGCTCGTTGAGGTTGTATATCATCGAGTTGGCGTCGGCGAGCATGTCGCGTGCGTCGTCGCTGACGGCCACGGTGCGCCACGGCGATTGGCAGGGTGTCTGCATGTAGCCCTTCATGCCGGTGGCGTCGGGCGTGAGCCACGACTCGAACACGAGGTTCTTGTCGTCGAGGTTGAGGTGCATGGTGGCGTAGTCGAGGCAGGCGGCCTCATGGATGTTGATGTAGAGGCCGTCGTCTGTCTTCATCTGCAACGAAGTCTGCACACCCGTTGGCGAGAACACGCTCACCGACGAGTTGCTCCAGTTGACGGCGTTGTGGAACCGCGAGCGTATCTCGCTCAGCCGCGACTCCTGCGTCTCCTGCTCTTGCGTGTCGTAGTCGCCGGGAAGCCACCAAGCCGTATGGTCGCCGGTCATGGCAAACTGTGTGTGCTCGTCCTTGATTACGAAGTAGACGAGCGAATCCTGCTGCGGGAACTCATAGCGCAGGCCCATGCCGATGTCGTAGACGCGGAAGCGGATGGTCATCCTGCGCTTTGTCTGCGGCTGCAGTAGGTTGACGGCCAGCTCGTTGTAGTGGTTGCGTATCTTGGAATACTGCCCCCACACGGGTGTCCACGTCTCGTCGAAAGTGGAGGTCTGCGTGTCGGCGATGGTGAAGCCGTCCATAAGTGACGTCTCGCGCAAGCCTTTCGACGCGTGCTTGTCGGCGGCGAGCTCAAGTCCGAGGCGCGACGGCTTCACGACGGCTTTGCCCTTATAGCTCATCTCGTAGGTGGGCACACCGCCGTCGGCGAGCTTGAAGCTGACGGCCACTTGCCCGTTGGGCGATTTCACTGTCTGCGCTGCCAAGAGCAGTGGCGCTGCCAGCAAGAAGATTATAAATAGGGTTTTCTTCATTGGTTCTGTGTTTTTAAGTAGGCCTAATGGGCATATTAGGCCTATTATGCCCATTATGCCTATTATGCCCATTAGGCTTGTTGTCATTTCCTTCCCGAGTCGCTGACGAGCTCGGCCACGTTGGTCTTGAAGTTGTCGTTGGCTATTAGGTCCTCTATGTTCAGGTGCATGCGGTAGCGCCAGTAGTGGTGCACGTCGGCGGGAATGTTGATGCGCTCGGCGTTGGCGTCGGGCAGCCGCAGCGTCTCGTCGATGGCGAGCCAGTCCTGGATGCTGATGATGCAGAGCATGCTGGGCGAGGAGAGGTTGGCGCTGACGATGTCGCGGGCCAGCCAGCCTGGCAGCGGGTGTGGGGCCGGCCCCTCGCGCCAGAGCATGGTGTTGTAGTAGTCCTGCGTGCGTGGCCAGTCCTCGTCCCACCACTGTCGCAGTGTGGGCATGTCGTGGCTCGAGATGGTGCACACCGAGAGGTAGGGGTTGCGGTCGAGGTGGCCGAACTTCACCTTCGGATCCTTGGGCATGCTCTGCAGCTCCAGACTGAGGATGCGCAGCTCCTTCATCACCCATGGCACGCAGTCGGGCACCATGCCCAAGTCCTCGGCGCAGACGAGCATCCGCGTGGCTTCCACCAGCCTCGGCAGCTTCTTCATGGCCTCACGATACCAGAACTGGTTGTTGCGGCGGTAGAAGTAGTCGTTGTAGAGGCGGTTGAACACGGCCTTGTCGCTGTCGTAGAGGCTCTCGTAGATGAAGTCGAACTGCACCGAGATGCGCGGGTGGAAGAGGTTGGGGTTCTTGTGGTCTCGCACGAAGAGCACGTCGCTTATCAGCGCATACAGCCCGTCGCGCATCCACACGTCGTCGTCGCCGGTCTTGCCCTCAAAGGCGGCCTCCACCTTGCGCTGCGTGTCGTAGTCGGGCCTCATGCGGTAGTGCTGGTCGTCTTTCTTCTCCACATATTTTGCCTTCACCTCGTCGGCGTGCTCCTTGAAGATGCGGTCGAGCACCCAGTCGGTTATGAACGGCGTGGTGAACAGCTCCTCCTGCCAGTGGAGCCCGTAGCCCTCTATCTCCTCGCGGCTCATGCCGAGCGACGGCTGGAACTGGCCCAGCAGTCCGTGGACGGCGTCGGTCGGAATCTCCCAGATGCGGAAGAAGCCGAGTATGTGGTCGATGCGGTAGGCGTCGAAGAAGTTTTGCATGTTTTGGAAGCGGCGCACCCACCACTGGCAGCCGTCCTCGATCATGGCGTCCCAGTTGTAGGTGGGGAAGCCCCAGTTCTGTCCGTTCACCGAGAAAGCGTCGGGTGGAGCCCCGGCCTGTCCGTTCAGGTTGAAGTAGCGCGGCTCGGTCCACACGTCGCATCCGTAGCGGCTCACTCCGATGGGTATGTCGCCCTTCAGTATCACGTTGTGCTGTCGCGCGTAGTCGTGGGCTTGCCTCATCTGCGAGAACAAGATGTATTGCACGAAGTAGTAGAACGCCACCTCTTTATACGCTTTGTTGCTGTGGGTGGTCAGAGCCTTGCGGTCGGCCTCGTCCCACTGCCGGTGGTCGGGCCAGCGGGAGAAGTCGGCCGTGTGGTACTTGTCGCGCAGGAAGGAGTACTGGGCGTAGGGCACGAGCCAGCTGCTGTTCTGCTCGAAGAACTCCTTGTAGTCCTTGCGGCGCGTCACCTTGGCGCCCTCCTGTGCGAACTCCTCGCGCAGGTAGGCCAGTTTGGCGTCGTTGACGCGCTCGTAGTCGATTTGCGGCAGGGCGTTCAGCTCCTGGCGCAGCTTCTCAAACTGTTCGGCCTTCTCCTTGTCGGCCAATGGCGGCAGTTGGCTGAGGTCGGCGTATTGTGGGTGCAGGGCGAAAATGCTTATGCAGCTGTAGGGATAGCTGTCGGTCCAGGTGTGGGTGGTGGTGGTGTCGTTGATGGGCAGCACCTGCAGCACGCGCTGGTGGGTCTGGCTCACCCAGTCGATCATCAGCTTCAGGTCGCCGAAGTCGCCCACGCCGAAGCTCCGCCTTGTGCGCAGCGAGAACACGGGCACCAGCGTTCCGGCCGAGCGCGTCGGCTCCACGTCGAAGTGGGCTTCGCCCATCTGGCACACCAGCGTCTCGCCCGCTGCCAAGCCACTGAGGCTGAGGGTGCGGTTGGCCGACGTCTCCCACAGCGGCGTCTCGCGGCTGAAGCTCGACGATATGAAGAACTTGAACTCCAGCTTCCGCCCCTCTTTCAGGCGGTCGACGTCGATGTCGGCCACCCACTCGTTCAGGTTGTGCTGCGTCATCAGCAGCGAGCGGTTGGGGTTCCAGTTGCCGAGGGCGGGGTCGCTGCCGGTCACTGAGAGCAGCTCCTGGCCGAGCAGCTGCGGCGCGCGCACCACGAGGCGCAGCGTGCGGCTGTAGGCCGAGGGCTTCGGGCGGGTTGTCTTCGTGTGCTTCAGGCAGTCGGTGAAGGCCGAGCTGTAGAGGTAGCTGTCGTCGGGCATGTCGGTCCAGCGGTCTACCACGCGGTAGGTGCGCTCCTCGCCGCCTATCTCCAAGCGGTGCATGATCACGCGCCACTCCGTACGCTCCACGGCGTGGCCCCTGACGACCGAGTAGTAGTATTCCAATGTGTCGGCGTCCTGTTTCAGCGCGACGCTGATGGTCCATGTGTGGCCGTCGAGGGTGGCCATGCGGTAGGGGGTGGAGCCCGTGTGGTCGGGCTTCATTATGTTGAGCACGATTTCCTGTCCGTAGACAGTGCTGTAGTCAATAACGAATGTCAGGTTCATAGTGTGCTATTTTTATTTTGTTTTTATCACTGTTACGCTGGCCGCGCCGAGCAGCAGTGCCACTCCGGCCAGTATCATCATGTTAGACTGCACCGAGCCCACCAGCGCGAGCAGCGTTCCGCCGATGGCGGCGGCCACAATCTGCGGCACGCATATCGTCCCGTTGAACAGGCCGAGGTAGGCTCCCAGATGGCCGTAGCCCTGCAGGGCGTTGGTAACAAACGTGAACGGCATGGCCAGCATCGCCGCCCATGCGCAGCCTATCAGCAGGAAGGGCACAAAGAGCAAGTACTTGTTGGCCACAAAGGCCGCCAGCACAAAGCCTATGCCCCCAAGCACGAGGCTGAACGAGTAGGCCACCTTGCGGTTCTTGAACTGCGGCAGCACCGTGGCCCATACCACAGAGCCTATCGCTTGCACGGCGAAGAGTATGCCCACCCAGTCGGCGGCGTCCTGGTAGCCCTGTGTCACTGTGGGGTTGGCGGCTGTCATGTCCACGCCCCAGCAGTTGGCGGCCACGGTGCCGTTGGTGTAGGTCCACATGTACATGAAGGCGAACCAGCAGAAGAACTGCACGAGCCCCACCTTCCAGAACGTGGCCGGGGCGTGGCGCAGCAGCGTGATCCAGTCGGCCTTCTCCTCTTTCTGCTTCACCTCCTCGGTGGCGCCGTTATACTCGTTGTAGAGCTGCGGCGGCCACTCCTTCACCTTCACCGTGGTGTAGATGACGCACAGGATGAGTATGGCCGCGCCGATGTAGAACGACCAAATCACCGAGTCGGGCACCACGCCGGCGGCGGCGGTGTTCTTGATGCCGAGCCAGGCGAACACGAACGGGAACACGTAGCCCACGAGCGAGCCCGCGTTGCACAGGAAGCTCTGTATGCTGTAGGCCAGTCCTTTCTGCTTCTCGTTCACCATGTCGCCCACGAGCATCTTGAACGGCTGCATGGCCATGTTGATGGATGTGTCGAGAAACATCAGGGCTATCAGTCCGAAGATCATTGCCGCGCCGACGCTGAGGCCCAGCGAGCCGCTGTTTGGCAGCAGACACATCACCAGTACCGCCACCGCGGCGCCGATGAAGAGGTAGGGTATGCGGCGGCCGAAGCGGCACCACGTGTGGTCGGAGCAGGTGCCCACGATGGGCTGGACGATGATGCCCATCAGCGGGGGCAGGATCCAGAAGTAGCTCAGGCTGTGGGGGTCGGCGCCGAGCGTGGCGAAGATGCGCGATATGTTGGCGCTCTGCAGAGCGTAAGCTATCTGCACACCGAAGAACCCGAAACTGAGGTTGAAGAGCCCCCAGAAAGCCATGTCAGGTTTTTGTCTCATTGGTATGTTTCCTTTTGTTTTTGTTTCCTTTAGTTGTGGCCTTGCGGTCTGATGGTGGCGTGGCGGCGGGCTTGCGGAGGCCTTACGGCGGTGCTATGGTGGCTTTTTCTTGTCGTCCGTCAATTGTTAGCCGATTGGCCATCAGTTGTTAGCCGATTGGCCAACAACTGCTACCCGATTGGCCGTCAATTGTCAGCCGATGCAATGGTGGCGCTTCCGCACCGCATAACAGGCTCGGCCACAGTGCTTTGTGGCCTCCGCCGCACCGCTCACCGGGAGCTTCCGCGCACCACGAGCCTCGTGCGGACAACCCGCTTCTCCACCTTGCCCGGCGGGATGATGCCCTCCACCTCGCCGATGAGGATGTTGGCGGCCTCCTCGCCGACGCTGAAGCCGCGCTGGTCGACGGTGGTGAGCATCGGGTCGCACGCCACCGCCCGCTGCCCGTTGGTGAAGCCGCATATCGAGATGTCGTCGGGGATGCGGTAGCCCAGCCTTTTCGCACTGTACATAATGCCGATGGCCGTGTCGTCGTTGACGGCGAAGAAAGCGTCCGGCACCTCGTCGTGCGAGAGAATCTCGGGCGTTATCAGCTCGGCGTCGTTGCGGTTGTCGCACGCCTTATACCAGTCGGGGTTGGGCTGCAGGCCGTTGCGCAGCAGCGCGTCGCGGTAGCCGTTGTATCGGTTCTTTGCTATCTCCAGGTTCTCGGGCATCCCGTAGTAGGCTATGCGCCGGCATCCCGTATTAATAAGATGTGTAACTGCGGTGTAGGCGCCCGTGTAGTCGTCGACCACCACGCGGCTGGCCTCCACGCCGGTGCAAATCCGGTCGTAGAACACCAGGGGCAGCCCCTGGTCGATGAGCATCTGGAAGTGGTCGTAGTTGGTGGTCTCCTTTGCCATGGAGACGATGATGCCGCACACCTTGTTGGCGTAGAACGAGCGGCATATCTCCACCTCGCGCTGATACTTCTCCTCGCTCTGGGCCACCATGATGCGGTAGCCGCGGAGGCGCGCCTCCTCCTCGATGCCGGCGAGGACGGAGGAGAAGAAGTAGTGGGTGAACTGCGGCATGATCACCCCTATTATCTTGATGGGCTGCACGCGGCTGTTGCGCAGCGACTCTGCAATGACGTTTGGCATGAAGTTGTGCTCGCGCGCGAACTTCTGTATCTCCTGGCGGCGGCTCTCGCTGATGCGGGGCGAGTCGCTCAACGCGCGGCTCACCGTGGCCACCGACACGCCCAGTTCCCGGGCGATGTCCTTCATTGTCATTGAGGTTTGTTCTTTCATCGTTCAGCTGATAAGAGAGGTAGATTTCGTCTGTGCAAAATTATTGATTTATGTCAATCGGCGGATGAAAAACGCGCAAAAAAGAGGCAGAATGTTGTGCAAACGATTACACTAAGCCCGTTTCTTTCAGTCCACGCCACAAGACCGTCATAACGCCATAACACCCCAACTTTTCGGCTTTTCGCTCCTGATGGATGAATAATGGCGATTTATGCAAACGATTACACACGAAAAGCGCATTATTTTTGGGTTGATTTACATCAACGAAAGACAAATAACCATAATTTTGCACTTGGATTGACACAAATCAATTTGCCGACGTCCACCTTCCCTATGGAAATGAAACAAAGAGAAATAATTAATCTAACTTCTAACAATTATGATGAAAGCAGGTAAAACTAAATTCCCTGTCAGGATGCTGGCCCTCACGCTGGGCTTGCTACTGTCAATCGGGGCCTACGCACAGCAAATCACTGTGAACGGCCACGTAAAGGATGCTACCGGCGAGGCTGTCATCGGAGCCACTGTCCGCGTCGCGGGCCAGACGGGCGGAACGGTGACCGACCTCGACGGCAACTTCACCATTCAGGCCGAGCCTGGCCAGCAGCTGCAAATATCGTTTGTGGGCTACCAGGACGTTACGGTCAACGCCTCGCAGAGCGTCGTTGTTACTATGCAGGAAGACTCAAAGCTGCTCAACGACGTCGTGGTGATCGGCTATGGCCGTGCCAAGAAGGACGACCTGACGGGCTCGGTTACGGCCATGAGGCCCGATGAGCTCTCGAAAGGCATCACCAACAACGCCAGCGACATGCTCGTGGGCAAGGTGGCCGGCGTCGACGTGCAGACGGCGGGCGGCACCCCGGGCGCCGGAGCCCAGATCCGCATCCGCGGCGGCGCGTCGCTCACTGCCAACAACGACCCTCTCTATGTGATCGACGGTCTGACCATCGACAACAACACCGCAACCGGCATGAGCAACATCCTGGCCATGATCAACCCCAACGACATTGAGTCGTTCACGGTGCTCAAGGATGCCTCGGCCACTGCCATCTACGGTTCGCGCGCCTCCAACGGTGTAATCATCATCACCACCAAGAAGGGCCGCGCCGGACAGGCTCCCGTCGTCAGCTACAACGGCGACATCACCCTGTCGACCATCCAGAAGAAGTACGACGTGCTCAACGCGTCGGAGTATCGCAGCCTGGCCTCAAGCCTCGGCCTCGACACCAGCCAGTTGGGCAACGCCAACACCGACTGGCAGGACGAGATATTCCGCACTGCCATCTCGACCAACCACGACATCAGCGTCTCGGGCGGACTGAAGAACATGCCCTACCGCGTCAGCGCAGGCTACAACATATCGAACGGCATCGTGCGCACGTCGTGGATGCGCCGCGCCAACGCCAGCGTCAACCTGGCGCCGTCGTTCTTCAACCAGCACCTGACGTTCAACATCACCGCCAAGTACATGTATGAGAAGGACCGCTACGCACCGGCAGAGTCAGCCATAGGCGCAGCGCTCGAAATGGATCCGACGCGCCCCGTCCACGCCTCCGGCGACGAATACAAGGTGTTCGGCGGATGGTGGCAGTATCTCAACACGGCCAGCTACTCAGACCCCAACTGGAAGTACACCAACAATCCCTACGCGCCGCAGAACCCTGTAGCCGCGCTCTACAACCAGTACACCCTGGCCAACTCCAACGACTTCTCGGGCAACATCGAGGGCGACTACAAGATACACGGCTTTGAGGACTTGCACATCCACGCCAGCCTCGGCGCACAGTACACCTCGACGAAGCAGAACAACGACATCAATAACACGTCGTTCAGCAACAACTACTACGGCTGGAACGAAGTGCTGCACTACTGGAAGTACAACATCGTGGGCAACGTCTACGCTGAGTATGCCCACAAGTTCGGCGTCCACGACATCGACATCATGGGCGGCGCCGAGCAAAGCCACTACCACCGCAGCGGCTACACCATAGGCCAAGGCACCGACCCCTACACCGGCGAGGCCCACAGCCCAACGCTGCGCAACGAGTCGAACTGGGCGACACACAACAGCCTCGTCAGCTACTTCGGCCGACTCAACTACCAGCTCCTCGACCGCTACTTGCTGACCGCCACGTTCCGCGCCGACGGCTCGAGCCGCTTCGCCAAGGGCCACAAGTGGGGCTACTTCCCATCGGCCGCACTGGCTTGGAAGATCAACAACGAGAAATTCCTGCGCAACGCCACCTGGCTCAACGAGTTGAAGTTGCGCCTCGGCTGGGGTAAGACCGGACAGCAGAACTTCAGCGATGCCGCCTACGACTTCTATTATGCCTCAATCTACACCCGCAGCAACCAGTACGCCCAGTACCCCTTCGGCGACACATATTATTATACGGTACGCCCGAGCGCGTCGAACCCCGAGTTGACTTGGGAGAAGACCACCACGTGGAACGCCGGCATCGACTTCAGCGCGCTCAACAACCGCTTCACCATGAGCATCGACTACTACTACCGCAAGACCAAGGATCTGCTGGCACTCGTCTCGGCCACGGCCATGACAGCCCTCGGCGACGAGCTGATGCAGAACATAGGCTCGTTGAAGAACTACGGACTTGAGATGTCGTTCGACGTGAAGCCCATCGTCACCAAGGACTTCACTTGGGACCTGACCTACAACGTGGGTTGGAACCACAACGAGATCACCGAGCTGACAGCCGGAGCCTCTGACTGGGTGTGGAACACGTCGACAGCGGCAGCCCGCGGCAACAACACGCGCATCCAGCGCTACAAGGTGGGCGAGCCGGTCAACTCCTACTACGTCTACCAGCAGGTGTACGACGAGGCGGGCAACCCCATCGAGGGTCTCTACGTCGACCGCAACGGCGACGGCCAGATCAACGACGACGACCGCTACTACTACAAGAGTCCGGCCCCAGACGTGATCATGGGCGCAACCACCAAGTTCATCTGGAAGCGTTGGGACCTCTCGGCAGCCTTCCACGCCTCGCTTGGCAACTACGTCTACTACAGCTTCCTGGCATCGAAGGCCATCGTGTCGGCCAACGGCATGTACTACAACAACGCGTTCCGCAACGTGTCGCCTGAGAGCGTTGCCCTCGGCTTCACCGGAGTGGGCACCGACGGCAGCATGGCCAACCTGAGCGACTACTTCGTGCGCAACGGCAGCTACCTGAAGTGCACCAACATCACCCTGGGCTACACCTTCCCGGCACTGCTCAACTACAACGGCAAGGACTACTTCAACGGCCGCGTGTTCTTCACGGTGCAAAACCCGTTCATCATCACCAAGTACAAGGGCATCGACCCGGAGGTGGCCAGCGGCATCGACAGCAACCCCTATCCGCGTCCACTGAGCTTCCAGCTTGGACTGAACCTGAATTTCTAATTTTCACAACTTTAGACAACAACGAAAATGAGACATACATTTCTTACTGTAGCTTTGGCCGGAGCAGTTGTGCTGGGCATGTCGGCATGCTCGGATGAACTCAACATCCACTCCATCGACCCCAAGACCACGACAAGCTACGACGCCAACGAGCTGCTTGCCAAGCAGTATGCCACGCTCGGCCTCACAGGCCAGACGGGTCCGGCTGGAAGTGCCGACATCAGCATGGACGAGGGCGAGAGCGGATTCTACCGCACCACATTCAATCTGGAGGAGCTGTGCACCGACGAGGTGTTCTGGGCATGGCAGACCGACAACGACATTCCGGCCCTGACCTACATACGCTGGAACTCGGGATCGCCCCGTGTGCTCTGGGCCTATTCCCGTCTGGCCTACGACATCACGCTCTACAACCAGTTCATCTATGAGCAGTCGGGCAATGTCGGCGACGACGTGATTGCCGAGGTGCGCTTCCTGCGTGCCCTGCACTACTGGTACTTCCTCGACCTGTTCCACAAGGCTCCGTTCAAGACCGAGTACAACGGCAACCTGCCCACAGAGCTGGCCGGAGTTGACCTCTACAACTGGATCGACCAGGAGCTGACCGAGATAGAGGCCCAGTTGCCCGCCATCGGCAGCTACAACAACAGCCAGAATTTCGGCCGCGCCGACCGCGGAGCCGCCTTGGCCCTGCACGCACGCCTCGCGCTGAACGCCGAGGTCTACACCGACGGACAGGTGAACGGCTACCAGAAGGCCAAGGACTACTGCGACGAGATCATCAACAGCGGAGCCTACGCCCTCAGCACCGATAGCAAGAACGGCTACAGCGGCTACGCCCAGGTGTTCATGGGCGACAACGACGAGAACTCTCAGGCCATGAAGGAGATAATCTTCCCGATACGCCAGGACGGCGCCAAGACCCAGCAGTATGGCGGAGCCACCTATCTCGTGAGCTCCACGCGCAAGGCCGGCATGCCCTACATGGGCACCACCAACGGCTGGTCGTGCAACTTCGCCCGCAAGCAGCTCGTGGAGAAGTTCTTCCCCAACGACGACATACCAATGGCAACCAACGACGACGCTGTGGCCGACAACGCCACCGAGGCTGAGGTCATCGCCAAGGACGAGCAGCTCGGCGTTACAACCGCCGACGTGATAGCCAAGGCCGGCGACGACCGCGCCATGTTCTACATGGGTGTGGGCGGTGGCATACGCCGCTTGCAACCCGACGGCCAAATTCAGAACTTCAACGACGGAGCCTCCATCGTGAAGTGGCAGGGGCTGCGCAGCGACGGCCAAGCCCACCACCACGACTACTACGCCGACGTCGACATACCAGTGTTCCGTCTGGCCGAGCTCTATCTGACACGCGCCGAGGCCGAGTACCGCTTGGGCGACAGCAATAGCGCGATAGCCGACATCAACGTGCTGCGCAACCGCGCCCACGCCGTCAACGTAACATCGGTCGACGCCAACATCCTCATCGACGAGTGGGCCAAGGAGTTCTACATGGAGGGACGCCGCCGCAGCGACCTCGTGCGCTTCGGCCTCTTCACCAGCAGCTCCTACCTCTGGAGCTTCAAGGGTGGCCAGGAGAATGGCAGTGGCGTGCAGTCGTTCTACAGCATCTACCCGATGCCCGCCAACGACCTCGCCGGCAACCCCAACCTCTCTCAGAACCCAGGTTATTAATCCAGTCTAAAAGTTCAAGAAGATTATGAAACACAACATATTCAAATCATTACTGCTGCCGGCACTGGTGCTCCCGCTCGTCTTCGTCTCGTGTGAGAAGGACGACGACAGCAACCCGACGCTCGACCTGAGCCACCTGAGCGAGGGCTTCGTGCTCAACACGCCTGCCAACGCAGCCAACAACGTCTACGACCTCGTGGCCGCCTCGAGCCTGGAGCTGACGTGCTCGCAGCCCAACTACGGCGGCGTGCCCTACGCCACACGCTACTACGTGCAGGTGTCGATCGACCCGCAGTTCGCGCAGGGCGACACCTCGGTGGTGAAGACAGAACTCTCAACCAGCTACACCACGGCCAAGATGGACGTCAACGCGACTGAGCTCAACGCCGCGGTGGTGGAGCAGTTCCAAAACGCCAACCCCGACACGAGCATACCAGAGACCATGCCCGTCTACATCCGGCTGCGTGCCAAGCTCGACCTGACCAACCAGACACTGGGCCAGACCTACTCCAACGTGATAACCCTGCCCAACGTGAAGGCCACCTACGAGGCTCCCGACGCTGAGTATCCTGAAAACTTGTTCGTCGTAGGCTCGTCGATCCAGACCGCTTGGTCGAGCTGGAAGGTGGTGCCGCCAATCTACGGACTCAGCGGACAGTACTACACCCTTGTCTACGTGCCGGCTGGCGGTGCCTTCAAGTGGGGCACCTACAACCAAGACTGGCGCGGCCTCGACAGGCTGACCGCCATCAACGACAACGCACAGGCTGGCGTCTCGGAAGGCGAGAACAGCAACATCGTCTTCTCCAATGGCGGCTGGTACTTGCTGCTCTTCAAGGGCACCATCTCCGCCGACGGAAAGAACATCACCTACACCCTCGACATCGACCCGGCCGCCGCCTACGTGATAGGAGCCGGAGCTGGTGGCGACTGGACCGACGGCAACGCCGCATGGGCCATGACCGCACCGGCCGACCAGAGCGGAGAGTGGACGTCGCCGGCATTCACCGGCTCGGGCGAGCTCCGCGCCTACATCAAGGTGCCTGGAGTAGACTGGTGGCGCACTGAGTTCACCATCTACCAGGGCAACTGCTACTGGCGTGAGGTCGACATACCGAGCAACTGGGCTGAGAACGTCGGCTCGGAGTACAGCGTGAGTGTGTCGGCAGGGCAGAGGCTCTACGTCAACTTCGACCAGAACACCGCCCGCGTGGAGTGAGACCAAGGTCTGCGTGCCGCCACTGCTTACGCACTGGCGGCCCGCAGCTCCACCAAGACTCAAAACTTATAATTCAAATCTTATTAACTGAACAAACAGATGAAAAAGACATTATTATATAGTCTGGCAGCCGTGGCAACTTTGGCTCTCGCCTCCTGCAACGGCGACTACGACGACTGGGCCCAGCCCCAGTCATACGGGCCGGAAGAGGCTGCCGCCAAATACGGCGTCAGCTTCGCTCCAGGCGCTGAGGCCAACGACGTCTACGCCTCAGAGGCGCAAGGCGACGGCCTCGTGGAGCTGGTTACCATCAGCTCGAGCAACTCCGAGGTGAGCGGCTACACGCTGAAGAGCCTCACCATCAATGGCGTCACGGTGAGCGGAACAATCGACGGCAACACCATCAAGGCCAACGCCAGCGAGATAGAGAAGCTGGTGTGCGAGCAGAACAACTCGCGCGCCACTGTGGCACGCCCCATCACGGTTGAGGCCAACGTGTCGATCAACCTCAGCAACGGCGACGCCGTAACGGGCAGCACGGGCGAGATCAGCGGCACGTTCACTCCGGCACAGACTCCCGCCATCGACGAGAATGGCTACTTCCTGCTCGGCAACCTGAACGGCAACGGGTGGGACGCCACCAACCCTGTGTGGATGACCAAGGTGAGCGACGGCGTCTATCAAGCCACCGTCAAGACCGATCAGGACCAGTGCTGGTATAAGTTCTACGAGGGCAGCCACTTCGAGAGCGGCAACTGGGACGAGATCAACAAGGGCCAGATGGGATGCGCCGAGAATGGCGACGAGGCCACTTCGGGCTTCGTGATCTACACTGGCGACCCATGGGGCGAGGTGCAGACACCGGTTATCCGTGGCGTGGGCTCCTACATCATCACCCTCGACATGAACAACCTGACCTACTCCATCACCCAGCCTGTGCTCTACATGGCCGGCAACGCCAACGGATGGAACCAGATCGACTATCTGACCAGCACCGATGGCAACTACTTCAAGGGCTACATGTATCTCGACCAGGGCGGCTTCAAGTTCTGCACGCAGCAGAACTGGAACGGCACCAACTATGGCGCTGACTTCAACACCGCCGGCGACGCAGCCAACATCACCATGACAGAGCCGGAGGGCTACTACCAGGTGGAGGTCAACCTGTCGGAGAAGCAGCTGACGCTAACCGCCATCACAACCATCGGAGTGATCGGCGACGCTGCGCCAGGTGGTTGGAGCACCGATACCGACATGACCTACAACAAGGAAGACCGCGCTTGGGAGATAACGGGTCTGACGCTCGGCGACGGCTCAATCAAGTTCCGCGCCAACGACGGTTGGGGCATCAACTGGGGCGGCACCGCTGACAACTTGACCCAGAACGGCGCCAACATCGACGTAACGGCCGGCACCTACGACATCAAGCTCTACGCTTGGGCCGACGGCTATGCCCGCTGCGAAATCACCAAGAAATAAGGACTTTTGTTTCATCTATACATGTAAAGAGGGTGGGGAGGCCGCTGAGGCCGCTCCACCCTTTTCGCTTTTTTGTCCGTTTTTGCTTGTAGATGTAAAAGGAAAATTGTATTTTTGCAAAATGAAAGGTTTTTAAAGTTATGAGGAACGCCGCGCTAAACCCAACTCAAATGCACTTGTTGAAGTTGTTCTCATTCAACAATAGCGAGAGCTATGCAAAGGAAATCCAGAGAGTCCTGACACAGCATTTCCAGTCGCTGCTCGACGAGGAAGCCGACAAGCTGTGGGAAGATGGCACTCTTGACCAAAAGAGGCTTGACGAACTGTGGAAAGAAGATTTGCATAAGTCGTAGAAAGCATCATGTTGTCCGTCGTAATCGATACAAACTGCTTGCTGCACTGCATATCCCGGGAAAGCCGTTACCATGAGATATTTGCGCATTATTTCAAGGCATTCATGGTACCAAGAAATCCCTTCTTAGCTATTTATTGTTTACAGGGCGTCATCTTCATTCACCCATGACAGCTGCTTGACGAGACGCCACACTGTAGTGTGAGGGATATTCGTAAGATTTTCTATCTGTCCATTGGTAAGGCCGATGCTTATCAAATAGCATGTCTGCTTCTGCTGTTCTGTGAAATGGTCAAGGTGGTGAACCATCTTTTCCATTAGGTCTGGTCTGATTTCGTCTACAGCCTTTAAAGCCGCTTCCATTCGAGCTCCGACATTACATGTCTGCCCACCGCTGCCTTCTTGATATTGTCTATGATTTCTGATGATTGCTCTTGGAGCTTGGTTCTGTTGATGAGGGATACAATCCGCTTGTTTTCCTCAATTTTCTCTTCCAATAGCCGTTCGTTTGTCGACAGCTCTTCTTTGTAGCGATGTGTCTCGTCGTACACTTCCTGGAGTCTTTGGCGTGTCGTGATGAGCGAGTGCTTAGCTTCACTCAGTTCCCCTTTCACCTTGTTGACATTGGCCTCTATATTCTCCTTTTCTTTTTTTGTTGCCTCTATCTCCTCTGAAAGCAGCAGAAGCCTCTTCATGTTGCGGTTTCTCCTGACAAGAAGAAAAATCACCAAACCTAATATTACGGCCAAGGAGCATGAAACAACTACGAACAATCTCTTTTGTGTCTGTTTATCCCGCTCCATTATCCGTTGCTCTTCTACCATATCGCGGTGGTAGTTGAACTCATTATTCACCGTTGCCGCCTGTTCTTGACGAAGCCCAAGGTCGAGTGTATCGCTCAGGTTGATAAAGACCGTGGCAAAGCGAGCAGACTGTGCTGAGTTGCCAGTCTTGGCATATAGCAAATGAAGTTCCTTGGCGGCATCATACCTCGTGTACACGTCGTCAGACTCCGACAATGCTGTCTTAAAAGACTCTGCCGCTGTCTTCGCCCACCCTTTCAAATCTTGATATAAGCCTAAAGCAAAATGGTTTGTGCCATTGGGAACTGCACCTTTTCTCAATAATAACTTATAGCAAGCGTCGGCATCAATTGTATCGTTCAATATCGAAAAGTGATAAAGTACAGAATATAGCGAAGCTGTTTCTTCGTAGTGGAAATCCTTACTTTGCGCATATCTGAGAGCTATGCTGAGATATTTCTTTCCCTGCTCAATACTGTCCAAACGTACGTAATTCTCGGCCACGTGCATTATTGTTGTCAACTTCAGCGTGTGGAGCTGTTTTGAAATGCCATATTCCTTCAAAGCCACAGTCAAGGCGTGATGATAGTCTTGCACCAGAAAATAAAGATGATGAAGATTAGAATAAGTGTTTCTGAGAAGGAAAGAGTCCGGTATTTCGCTGCCCTCCGCAATGTTCATTGACTCAAGGAAAGCCCACAAACTCCTTGGCGTGTCTTGCATGTCGCGATAGGCACTGCCAGAGTAATAGAACGCTTCTTGCAAGTCCGTTCCTTTTCCGTTTTTCTTGAAGTATTCAACCAAAGTGTTGGTAGTAATGTCTGATGTGGCAGGAATGTAGGACTTGTCTTTAAGGCGGACTTCAAGCAACTCGTACTTCATCTGAGCATATTTCGACTTGCTTTTCACTTCTTGCTTCAGTGAGTCAAGACTTTGCAATGCCACTTTTGGGGATGAGTCCCCCACTGATTTGATGTCATCCAATTTTCTTATAAATCCACGATTGGTGCAAGATACCAGAAAGACAATCAGCGACAAGATTAAAAGTGCTTTAAGATTCATAACGAACATGTTTATTTTCGTCTACAAAAATAGTCAAAATTTATTCACCAACCTATATTTTGAGCAGAAAAACTAAAGAAAAAGAGGATAATCTGTGAAACAAATCTATTCCATTCCGTTCTGTTGGCATTTTTTTGATTGTAAAAGCTATGAAGCCTAACATACTTATAATCAGAATATAATTAAAAACGCACAGTAAGTATGAAACAAAGTGGAATGAAATTGCCTTGGATATAATCTTTTAGTTTTTTAATTTTGCACCATTACTAATCAAGCTAACGAGATGAAAAAATTAGGCGCAGCGGATATTTTCCGTGGATTGGTCACTCTCTATCCAAGAA